>CACXGX010000134.1 GCA_902767365.1 uncultured Erysipelotrichaceae bacterium | reverse complement strand
CCATTATTATTTAAAAATAAATATTCACTATTATTTTTATTTAAAGTTTTATATCCATCATTTAAGAAAATATCTAGTATTTCTTTAGCATAATCACCTATTCTTGTAATTCTTTCTTTATTTCCCTTTCCTAATACTTTTATTTCTTCATCATTTATATCTTTTAATTTTATATTAACAAGTTCACTTACACGTACACCTGATGCATATAATACTTCAAGAATTAATCTATTTCTTTGACCTAAAGGAGTACTTATATCAATCGAATTAAACATTTCTTCAAGTTCATTATAATAAAAGAACCTAGGTAGTTTTTTCTCTTTTTTAGGTGATTTTATCAAAGTAAACGGATTATTTTGAGTATAATTATTATTAATTAAAAACTTATAAAATCCCCTTAAAGAGCTTAATTTTCTTGATATAGTAGATGCTTTATTTTTTTTGCTATCTAATTCCATTAAGAAAAATCTAACATCTTCATATTTAACGTCCAATAATTCAAGATTTTCTTTTTTTAGAAAATCTAAAAATTCTATTAAATCTTCATCATAGCTATCAATTGTTTCTTCTGAATAATTTTTTTGATATTTTAAATATTTTAAATATTCTTCTAAGTATTTCATTTTATCACCTATACTAATTTAATTTTATAACTATTAAAGTTAAAATAAAAGAATAACTTTACCTTAATTTAAAGTTACTCTTATTTAATTGGTAATTTGACTTAATATTTATTTTATTAATTTTCAAATTATTTATAGATATTTCTTTAATTAATTCATAATACTTATTTATTATTATTCTTAGTTGTCTATTGTAATAATAAAATGTATTATAATCTAATTCTATTATCTTTTCTTTTAAAACATTTAACATTTCTTGATATGCATTTCTTAAACATCCTAATTTTGAATAATTAATTCTATATAAAAATAAATCTTTAAAACTTATATAGTTTTTATTATTAATAATTGTTGTTCTAATTCTAAATTCCTTTGCTTTTTCTACTTCTTCATCTGATAAATTAATCATTCTATTTAATTCTTTATCTAAAGTATTATTAGATATTAGTAATTTAGTAAATAACTGATTTTTACTATTGAATAATAATCTTTTAGCTTTCTCTATTTCTGTTATTTTATTTTCATATGGATCATCCTTAAAAAAGAAGGTTTCTTTTGAATTATAAAGTGGTTCTATTTCTTCTTTTTCTTTTTTATTTAATGAATAAGATATGACAAGTTTACCTTCTATATTTCCATTTTCATGAATGAATTTATCTATTTTATCTTTATTATAATATTGTGATAAAAACTCTTTTTCATTTTTATAGATAGATGTAATTCTGTCGACCATAAATAATGATTTATTTTCTAATCTTAAACTTTTTATATTATTATTTATATTTATTACATAAGTTAATGTTGCATTATTCATATAATCACCTCAATTTATTCAAGGCAGGATATTAAAATAACATTTAAAGCAAGGCTTGTCAATAAAACAATTGTTTGACTTTTTACTAATAATGTGTTAATATTTGCTTGAGGTGGAAGGATTATGGAAAAACTTACTGATAAGCAAAAACAAATATTAGATACGATTAAAAAATATATTGCTAAAAATGGTTTTCCTCCAACAGTTAGAGAAATTGGAAAAGAATTAAATTTAAGTTCTCCTGCAACTACTCATTTTCATTTGAGTAAACTTGAAAGTAAAGGATATATAAGAAAAGGAAAATCTAAAAATAGAACAATAGAATTACTTATACCAAATGAATATCTAGATAGTAATAATGACGTTGCAAGTGTTGCCCTAATTGGTACAATAACTGCAGGAAGTCCAATAGAAGCTATTGAAAACCCTGATGAATTTTTCTCAATACCAGTTAGTCTTATTCCTAAAAGAGGTGAAGTTTTTGCTCTTAATGTTAAAGGAACTTCAATGATTAATAAAGGAATTAGAGATGGTGATATCGTTTTGATTGAGAAAAAGAAAAATGCTAATAATGGTGAAATTGTAGCTGCTATGACAGGAGAAAATGAAGTTACATTAAAAACTTTCTATAAAGAACAAGGTCATATTAGATTACAACCAGAAAATGATACAATGGCACCAATAATTTTAGATAGTGTAACAATACTGGGAAAAGCTGTTGGATTGTATAGAAAAATATAAATAAAAAAAGACTTCACTTATTCATTTAATGAAGTCTTCTTTTATTTCGTCACTAATTTCTTCTTCGAGTGGATCTTGTTCATTTATTTCATCAACTCCGACTCTTATTTTAGTATCTCCTACTACTTCTGCTGCTAATGTTTTTTCAACTGTATATTCTATAGAGTTATCTTTTATTTCTGCTTTTATACAACTAGGTTGTTTGATTGCTCTTACAATTATTTCATCTTGATCATCATAATCATCAGATTTTTTAATTGGAATATGTTCTTCATATGTAACTTTATCTTTAGCTACTTCAGTTTTTGTATTGTTATCAGTAGAATACCATATATTTGTATCAAATGAACCTACTACTTTTACTGAATCATCTTCTTTTTCTCCAGTATAATTATGATTAATAATCCAACAACCTAAAATAGTTGATGGAGTACTACTAGGATTAATAGAATAATCATTTGTTGTCGTTTTTCTACCTTTTCCTACTACAGCTTTTGTTACAATCTCTTTAAAATTAGACATATTATCCTCCTCTATCATAGTTTATGCATAATCAAGTCATAAGTTAAAAAAAAATAATGGATTAACCATTAATTTTTTTTATACTTTTTTCAATAATAGATCTAATATTTTGAAAAGTATTATTTAAATCTTCTTGTAAATACATATATTCTTGATATATAGGATAAGAATTTAATTCTTTTTTTAGAGATTCTAAATCATTTTCTTCTTTTTCTACATTTATTCCTTTATATTCTTTTTTTATTATTTCTTGTTGTAATTTTTTTATTTCTGATATTAATAACATAATAGTTTTATTACTTTGTAATTTGTTTTTTAATTCACTATATCTTTTATATTCATTGGTTTCTTTTACTAAAGAAACAAGTTCATCTACTTTTTTTAATAATAAATCTTTATTTTGCTTTTCCATCTAAACTCCATGTTTTAGCATCAGTTACTTCTACTTTAACTATTTGTCCAATCATTGATAAGTCTCCAGTAAAATTAATTAATTTATTCGTGTTTGTATATCCACATAATAAACCTTCTTTTTCACTTGGTCCATCAACAAGAACATCTACTTCTTTTCCAATCATCTTTTTATTGCTCTCTAAGAAATAAGAATTAACTATTTCATTTAGCTTGTATAATCTTTCTTCTTTTTCTTTTAAAGTAGTTTCATCTTTTAATTTTGCAGCTGGTGTTCCTTCCCTTGGGGAGAAAATAAAAGTATAAGCGTTATCAAATTTACAATAATTTACTAAATCTAAAGTTTCATTAAAGTCTTCTTCTGTTTCAGTTGGAAATCCTACAATAATATCTGTAGATATAGTAACATCAGGTATTGTTCTTAACTTATCAAATAGATTAATATATTCTTCTTTAGTATATCTTCTTCCCATTAATTTAAGCACTTTCGAAGATCCAGATTGAACTGGCAAATGAATACTTGGCATTATATTATCATATTTTTTAATGACATCAATCATTCCATCAGTAAAATCCCATGGATGACTAGTCATAAATCTTACTCTTGATATACCTGTTTTAGCAACATCTTCAAGTAAAT
>CACXGX010000133.1 GCA_902767365.1 uncultured Erysipelotrichaceae bacterium | reverse complement strand
ATTTTTTACATCAATATTATAATCTACAACCATACATTTTTCATCTTCATTATAATATTCTTTTACTCTTACTCCACCTAAAGCTTCCATAGTTTTCCAAGATGCAGGATTATCTAAATCAGCATCCATAAATACCGTTTCAATTCCGTATTCATCGCATACTTTTAAACCTAAGTATAGATTTACTTTATTATATCCTTTCCCTCTTTCAGTTGGGCGAATGCCATAACCAATATGACCACCAAATTTACTTAATCTTTCATTTAAAGCTGTTCTAATATTAATCATTCCCACAATTCGATTATCACTTTCTCTTACTAAAAAATATGTTCTAGCAGGAACTCTTTCTTCACTTGGGATCATGTTATAATCTTTTTCTAATTTATCTAGCCATCCTTCATAATTATCAAGATATCTATGTAATCCACCTGATCCATTAATGTCAGATTTATACTCAAAATGCTCATTAATGTACTCGATTGCATCATTTTTCCTTTCAATTGTTGGTATTTCAAAATATAATTTTTCCATGTTATCAACTCCTATATATAATTATATCATACTTATTAGTTTTTATAAACTCATGCGATAAGATATCAAAAGTAGTTTTGAACATACAAACCAGCAATTTTTTAGTAAAAAAACTCGCATTTTTTATTTTACGTTCGTTTGCGAGTTTATTTGTATTGATTTCTTTCACTTCCAAATACTAACTATTTGGAAGTGTTTATGCAATCCTTGGTACATATAGTATGTTTATTATCTATATTATTCATATTATGGATATTATGATTATTTTGCTCTATATGAAAAAAATGTGGACAAAGTCAGTTTTTCACAACTCTTTTTGTCTCCGTAAATCCTCTCAATATCCTAATTTTTTAATTATTATTTGTTTAAATATTGCTTTTTGTCTTTTTTTATTAATACTTTTAGCTTAATCATTCATTTATTTTATTAAATCAGCAATAAGTTTTATATCATTTTATACTATTTCTTGAAGAATAACTTTCTTGTTTTTTATGTGCTTCTTCATAAAACCAATCTAGATCAAATTTATTATCACTACTTATATTTATCATTACATTTTCACCGATGATTGGAATTAAAGACCAGAATTCTCCAAATGTGTGTTTAAATCCAGCATTAAAATTTGACGAAAATTCTTGTTGTAATAATCTATATAATTCTCTCAAATCTTCATTGCTTACCATTTTAATAGTATCACCTGTATTGTTTGTACTTTGTTCACATCTACCATAGTCTATTAAATTACCTTTTCGAAAAATATATAAAACATATATTTCAGTAGGATTTTCAACACATTGTTTAATATAGTTAATAAGTTTTGTACACTCCTCATTAAATGTAACTAAGTCACTACTAAAAATGTTATTATTTTCATCACCATCAGGATACATAGATTTAAACATCTCAACTGCTTTCTTATATTCTTCAGAATATTCTTTTAGAAAAGTTACAACAGGATCATTTTTATCTATACCTTTTTTATCGATTTCTTGTACTTTTTTAAATGTATCTATCTTATTTATAGTAATCACTCCTTTATACATATTATAATACAAATTTCTTATAGATTAAAATAAAAATAAGATTGTTTAAATCAGCACAATATTACTATTTAATAATATTTAAAAAATGGGGGCATAAGAATGCTAACATTATTTTCTTTTATTTATTGCCACCTTTTAATGATTTCATTATTATTTTGTATTCGCAAATCAAGGTTTTAAGTTATGTATGTAATAAAAATAAATCAACCAGCATATATTATTTTTTCCATGCATGAAAGTCATATTTTTTTATTATTTTTGTATTTTTCATTAAAATCTTCCTTTGACATTATTGTTTCTATTTCTCTTACATCTTTGTCTATCCTTATATAATGGGTAATGTCTTCATAGTAATAATGAAAGCCAATTTTTTCACTTAATCCTTTTGATTTGAAATTTTCTTCTGCAAAACCATATATGATATTATCTATATTGAGATTATCAAACACATATTCCATTGCAGATAATAATGCTTCTGTCATATATCCATTTTTCCAATAATTTGGATGCAAGTTGCAAGATATTTCTAACGACTTATTTTTATCATCATATCTATCAAATACAATATTCCCTATTGGTTGATTATTATCTTTTAAATATATAATAAAATCAAGCACATTTTCTTCTTCATCAGCATACGTTTCAAAACATCTTAATTTTTCAGGATCATTTTTTACAAATTCAAATTCTCCACCTATATTTTTTAATCTCGTAAAATCATATTCATATACTTTTGCATAATCTTCATAAGATCCTTTTTTTAATATCAATCTCTCCGTTTGTAAAGTTGGTATTTTATATTTCATTTAACTCACCTCTTCTTATTAATATAAAATGTACTAAACAATATTTGTCGTCATTCACAAGCCAGTACTCTAATTTCTTTTAAAAAAATATCAAATATCAAATTATTTTTTATGCTTATTTATTAAAAATTTATGATTTCAATAATCATAATGTCTTTATCATTCAATCTAATGTAATTTTGTTTTCTCCTCTGCAAGATTATAGGGTAATTCCTTTAAAGAAAAATAATTAAATTTTGTAGTTTCGATATTTTCTTTATATTCTCCACCAATGATTTCACACAATATAAATATTTTACATATTCCATAAGTGTACACAGGTTTGTTATGCTTGTTTCTATCTTGTAACGCAATTACTTTTATTGCATTTACATCTAATCCAGTTTCTTCTTTTATGGACGAATCTCCTAACTTATCTATTTAAATAGCTGCTTCATTTTTATCTATTCTATTATTTAAATATTGTTCCATATATAGTTTTGCTTTACCTTCAAAATATACCTCTTGTGTTTTCTTTCCTTTACTAAATACTAAACATGATTTATTTTTGAAATTAATACCATCTCAATTTAGATTAACAAGTTAACTTATTCTTATTCTAAATTACGGAAAATAACTATAATTGTCTGTTTTTATTATATGAATTCTTCTCATTGGAATTTTTACTATATAATCTTCTACTTCAAAAAATGTGAAAAAACTAGATAAAGATTTTTTTACACCATCTATAGCCAAATTATTGCAATTATTATTTATTATCACTAACCATTCTTTTTCTGAATACAATAATTGAAAATAATATGACAACTATAAAATAAATTAAAAATACTATTATATGAATAAGTCTTAAATTACTATAATCATTGTGTAATGTTCCTTGAATTATATTTAAGCAAGCTTCAAATGGCAACGCTTTACATATTACTTCAAATACTCCACCCATTACTTCCTTGGGAAAATACATACCACTCGTAAAACATACTAATTGAACGATAATACTTCCTAATCCACCAGTTCCCTTTTCACTAACTAAACTACCTATTAATATTCCAAGTGATATAAAGAATATAGATACAATCATAGATACTAATATAGTTGGTATTATAGTTATACTAAATTCTAATCCCATGATAATAGCAGTTAAAAAGAACAAAATAATCTGAGTGAAAACTATTGGTAATAGCGATATTATATATCCTAAAATATAATCTCTTGATTTCATTGGAGATGTACCTAGTCTAATTAAAAATGAAGATGTTCTATCCTTTGAAATTAGAGTTGCACTATATAAAGTAATAAATGAAAAGCCAAATAGAATAATTGATGGTGTGAAGTTTTCTAATCGATAATTATCTGCTGGAATATCAAATTGTTGAAAGATAAATAATAAGAATAATGGCAATGCAATTTCAAATACCAAGCTAAGAGGATCTCTTATTAATTCTTTAAAATTTCTTTTTGCAAAATTAATCATTCTCATTATAACTCACCTCCAGTTGCAATTGATACAAAGGCATCTTCAAAATTTTTAACTTTGGTTTTTTTTATTAATTCTTTAGAGGTTCCAACTTCAACAATATTACCATTTGCCATTATACCAATTCTATCTGATAAGCTTTCTGCTTCTTCCATATAATGAGTTGTTAAAATGATTGTTATTTTACCTTTTAATTCATTAATAACTTTCCATACCTCTTTTCTTGCAATAACATCTAAACCTAATGTTGGCTCATCTAAAAATAAAATCTTAGGATTATTAATTAAACTTATTGCAATAGATACTTTTCTTTGCCATCCACCTGATAAAGTTTTTGCTCTTTTATTTAGTATTTCATCTAATTTAAATAATTTAATTAGTTCATT
>CACXGX010000132.1 GCA_902767365.1 uncultured Erysipelotrichaceae bacterium | reverse complement strand
ATCTTCATTCAAATATACCTTTTTAGTAAAATCTTGAATTATCCATTTCCAACATTTAAGTCTTTTTATAATCTTATCATCTTCCATATCAGAAACGATATCTTCAATAGTACTTCCTTTGATTTGAGTCTTTGCCATCAACCATGCATTTTTGCCAGTTTTGATTTTGCTAAATAACTGATCTTTTCTTTTATCAATCATTCTATCAATTTTTTGATAATTATTTAGCATAAACCTAACTTCTTTTAATTTGTTAGGATTAATTTCGCTTTCCATTTTTTCTCCTTTCTTTAACCTTAGAAAGGATGAGTATTATATTTACAACAAATTAAAAAACTTACTATTTCTAGTAAGCTTTAAACTATATTATTCAAAACAACTTCTGATAACTTCAATTATTACATCTTGTTGTTCTGGAGTCATCTTATTATCTGATGGTAAGCATAAACCTCTGTTGAAGATATCCATACCTACATCACATGAATCTCCTGCAATGTATGCATTAGTTTGTGCTCTTCCATTTCCATTCTTTGTAATAAATGGATTCATTCTATAAATTGGTTGCATATGCATTGGTTTCCAAATTGGTCTTCCTTCTGCATTGATAGCAGCTATAGCATCAAGTATTTCTTGTGGAGAAGATTTTCCTTTTTCTTTTTCATATAAATAATCTTGTTCTCCTCTAACTTGTTTAGCCATTGCTTCAGGTTTAATTATCATACAACTTAACCAATAATTTGGTTCACTGTTTTTAGAATCAAATGGATTCATTTCAACTGGTAATCCTTTTAAACCTTCTTTGTATCTTTCGTAAATAGCTTTCTTTTGTGCTATATGTTCATCAAGGTGTGGGAATTGTCCTCTAACTACACCAGCAATAACATTACTCATTCTATAGTTAAATCCAACTTCTTCATGTTGATACCATGGTGCATTTTCTCTTGATTGAGTTGACCACTTTCTAGTCTTATTAGCTGCTTCTAATGAATCAGTTAATAACATTCCACCAGATGATCCAGTTATTATTTTATTTCCATTGAATGATATACAATTATAATTTCCAAATGTTCCTGTTTGTTTTCCTTTATATGTTGCTCCTAAACTTTCTGCTGCATCTTCAACGATTATAGCATTGTGTTTATCACATATCTTTTTGATTTCATCTATCTTTCCAGGAACTCCATAAAGATGAACTAAAACTACAACTTTTACTTCTGGATAAATTTCAAATGCTTTTTCCAAAGCTTTAGGATCCATATTCCAAGTATCATATTCAGTATCAATAAATACTGGAATAGCTCCTTCATACATTACTGGATTAACTGTTGCAGCAAAAGTCATATCTGAACAAAATACTTTATCTCCAGGTTTAACTCCTGCTAGTCTTACAGCTAAGTGTAATGCACTAGTTCCACTTGCAAGTGCTACTGCGTATTTACTACCAGTTTTCTCACAAGCTAATTTTTCGACTTCATTAATATTTGCACCAACAGTACTCATCCAATTAGTATCATAAGCCTCCTGTACAAATTTAATTTCATCTCCATGCATCGTAGGTGATGCTAACCATACCTTTTGATCAAACTTCTTAATTTCTTTCATTTCTTTCTCAAATCCTCCTTTGTTTAATCATTTAATTTTTAATGCTGATCCAATAGAATAACTTGGTTCTGATTAAATGAAAGTACGCATTGTTGTTAGTTGATGAGAGTTTTTATTATTAAGTAAAAGCTTTTTTATCAAAATTGTTAATTTTGTTATCAACCAACAACAATTGATTTATCTTTTACTAATAAAAAAACCTTATATCATCAGGCCATCTTTTCAATTTTATAAATTGATTTAGTGGATACTGGTGACTAATCAACCACAAACTATGTTCTCCACAATTTTTGAATTCGAGTATAAAAAAACCGGAATTCTTCAATGTTTACTACTTTTTTTAAATCAGTGTTTTTTGGTTCAAACCCTTTATTTTACTGGGTTTAATCGATGTTACCCCAACACTAACACTGACAGCAGTCAACACAAAAGAATTCAGGTAATTCGTCTAGCGATGTACTTCTTAAAAATCTTCCGAATTTTGGAAGGCGTTGATCATCAGGTAACAAATTACCATCTTTATCTTTTTTATTTGTCATTGTCCTAAATTTGTACATATTAAATATCTTATTTTTATATCCTGGTCTTGGTTGTTTAAATAATATTGGCCATCCCATAAATATTAGAACTAATATTGAAATTATGATATAAACTGGTAATAAAATAATAATTGCTATTAAAGACAAAACAATATCAAAAAATCTTTTAAAAAAATGTTTATACATATTACTTCAACTCCAACAAAAAAAATAACACTATTTATTAAGGATTCATAATGTTTAAAATATCATGTTAAATTATACCATTTATTTAAGTATTAATCTACTATTTTATGTAATTATCTATATTATTTTAAACATGTAAGTTCCATCAAAATCGAGTGTTATTTTACCATATTTATAATTAAAACTCAACCTTTTATTAGTTATTTATTCAAATTCTATGATATTGTTAATACATATTTCTTTATAAATTTCATTATTAGATTTTTTTATTTGTTTATGAAGTGTATTAATTCATATGAGTATTGGATCCGTGCAGAAAGTTATTTTGAAATAATTCTTTGAAAGATTAAAAATTCCTCATTAGATTGACGAAAAGTTATTTTATTTTAGCTATTTTTTTAAGTTTTTGAAATCCATTACATCCAATGACTTCTATCGAGCTAATATTTCTTATTGCTTTATTATATGTTTCTGATACCTGTAAAGGAATATATGTAATGTATGGCGATGAATTAACGATTGTTTTTAATATTTCTTTTTTAGTACCATACATTTTCCAAAACTGATCGGCGTCAAAATTTGGATTAGCTTTCATTAAATCGTCTAAAATTTTTATCATTACATTTTTTTGCTTTTCATCTGATTCATTCAATGTAACTTTTTCTTCTATCATTTTCCTATATTCTCTTATTCCAGATGAGTTACTCTTTAAGTTTATTGTGTCAATTATAAAAAGATTGCAGTCTGTATCAAGAATATTTTGTATATTAAAGTAATGTTGATGTTGTAACTGTTTAACAAATAATAGTTGCTCTCTAACGCTTAAAACAGCTTCATAGAAATTATTTATTGTTTTAAAACTATAAGAATCCATTTTCTTTATAAACAAATGTTTATATTTTTCCCACTGATTCTCAGTAATTATATCTAATGTTTCATAAAATGCTTTTTCGTTTATTGTATTATCGATTGAAATATTATTTATTTGTAATATTTTTTCTTTTAATTCTTCAATTTGCGTTACTATTAATGCTGCCGCATCCATTCTCTTCGCTCTACACTGAAAATAGTAAATTAAAAATGCTGCTAATCCTCCAATAACTAAAAGTATATTAATAACAATATTAAAAATATCCATAATAAACCTCCAAAATAAACTTTTTTTATTATACCACATTTTGGCTATTTATAATTCATTCAAAAATCACTTTTGCGAATAATTTACCTATTTCATTTAAATTGACATAATTTTCTGCTCCTCCGCCTGGGAATAATGCCTTTGCTGAGTATCCAATAATTCCAAGAGAATATAGCCTTTCTATCCTAAATTGGTTTTTTCTATCCTCATTCAAATTAGAAGTTATGAATTTTTTATTTGAATATAAATCTTTTAAGATATTCAAATCTTGAAGAAATAATCTAGATACAATTTCGGTAAACTCAGTTACTAACTCCCAATTGATTTTTTGATTTATATATGCTTTATATATTTTTGCATATAAAGCCGATTTTTCTGCATCAATTGTCTGATCTAATATCATTAAGAATCTTCCTAGTTCTTTTTCTGCTTTCTTAGAATCTTCAAGACTTTTTATGTGCTTTTCTAGCTTTTCCTTATTTACATTTCCTGAGTTTAATTCAATTATAAAAATTGCCATATTTCTAAGAAGTTTTCTATCGGATATGCTGTTAATTATACGCCTAGCTGATACCACGCTTTTTATAATTGGAATACTTTTGACAATTTCATTATCAATAAAACTATCGATTCCAATTTCAGCGTAATCTTGCAATATGTCAACTGAGTTAATTACTAATGAATTTTTAAAGTTCGATACTACTTTATCCATACTTATCCTCCTATAAATTAAAAGTTCTATGTTTAATTAAACTAATATTTATTATACATCTTTTAGTTATATAAAAATCACAAAAAAAGATAACAAATATTGTTATCTTACTTCCCAAAGCAATTTCTAATTGCTTCTATAATTACATCTTGTTCTTCTTTAGTCATTTTATTATCTGAAGGTAGACATAATCCTCTTCTAAAGATATCCATACCAACATCATTTATTTCACCTTTTATATATGCGTTAGTCTGTCCTCTTCCATTACCTTTTTTTGTTATAAATGGATTCATTCTAAATATTGGTTGCATATGCATTGGTTTCCAGATTGGTCTTCCTTCAGCATTTACTTTTGTAATTGCTTCAAGTATTTCATGAGGAGTAGATTTTCCTTCAACATGATCATACAAATAATCTTGTTCTCCTCTTACCTCTTTTCCCATTCCTTCTTCATCAATTATTAGACAAGATAACCAATAGTTAGGCTCACTATCTTTATTAATTGGATTCATTTTAACAGGTAATCCTTTAAATCCTTCTTTATATCTTTCATATATTGCTTTCTTCTGAGCAATATGTTCTTCTAAGTGAGGTAATTGT
>CACXGX010000131.1 GCA_902767365.1 uncultured Erysipelotrichaceae bacterium | reverse complement strand
ATTTTTTATAATCTTTATCTTCATTTTTATAGGCATTCCATAATGATAAAAACATTACAATAAGATTATATACGCCATCTCCTTTTATCATTAATCCGTTGTCTTTCCAATACCCAAATCTTTCTTTTTCATTTATATATTCATCTGCTAAATTAATTCCTCCACAAAATGATACAATTCCATCTATTATCATTATTTTTCGATGATCTCTATTATTCATTATGATTCCACGAAATGGTTTTACCTCATTGAATACGACAACTTTCATTCCCATTTTTTCTAGTTGTTTATCATAGTCGTTAGGAAGTGGCGCTACACAACCAAAATCATCATATATTATTCTTACTTCTACTCCTTCTTTTACTTTTTCCTGTAATATTTTTAATATTGTATTCCACATTCTTCCTCTATCAATTCTAAAGTATTCAAGAAAAATATACTTTTTAGCTTTTTTAAGTTGCTTTACCATTTCTTGAAAAGTTTTTTCTCCCGATGAAAAATATTTTACTATATTTTTTTTTGTTACAGGGAAATTAGCACTTCTTGAAATATATTTTAATTTATCTTTATTTTTGTTATCTAATTCTTTTTGTATTTTTTTATCATGTATATAATATTTATTTGCTTCTCCGACTTCTTTATTTACTTTTTTTAGCATTTTATTACTGTGTAAGTCATTACTTATAAAAATATATAACATAGTCCCAGCTGCAGGAAATAATACGATTAGAATTATCCATGGTAAATTAGCACTTATACTTTTTGTATTTTTTATAATTTCTAGTACTAATAAAAAACTTAATATTAAATATATTATATGTATTGCTGTAGCTAGTTCACTAAATAACACTGCTACTGACATTGTAAATACAATTTGAAATATAAAACTTAGTAATACTACTAAAAATCTTTTCTCTCCTGGTGTCATTTAACCACCTCTATTTGATTATATCATGTATTTATTTTGGCAAGTAATTTATTTCTTGTTTCATTGTTTATTTCTAGTCCAAATCTTAATCTTTCATCTTCACTCATTAATATATCTCTTTTAATTATTTTATATTTATTTAAAAGCAATAATTCTTTATGTGTAGTATACATGCTTCCTTTTGTTGTTTCTTCATATCCAGCTAATAAATTGGTTAAGTATAGACTATTTAATATTTCTCTAATTTCTTCTTCTTTTTCTTCTCCTAATACAGTTATAATGTCACTTAGTGCTTCAACTCTGGCATTCCTATTTAAGATGCTTTTAAATTGAGTTTCACTTGTTAATGATAATGAATCACTTTTTTCTTTTGATTGTATTGGTATCATTAAATTGTTTTTTGTTAAATGTTCTATTATATTTTGATACCCTTCTTTTACTTCTTCATATTTAAATGGATATTCATTTTTAGCAATAGCAAATTGTAGTGCATGTTCATTTTCATATAATAATGCATATAATCGATAGTATGCTTTTAATTTCGTTATTGTTTTATCGTCTTGTATATTTGCTTGATGACATAATTGCTTCATATATTTTTCTGTTTCTTTTTCAAAATAATTTATACTAACATTTATAGTATTACTTTTAGGTAAATATATTATAGGAATTGTTTTACCACTTGTTACTATTGTTCCTGTTATTTTATTACCATTTTGGTCTTTGGGTATTATTTTGTCAAATATTTTGTTGATTGTAGAAATTTTTATTACGTCTTCTAATTGTTCAAGATATTGTTTTAAATCTATTATTGTTTCTTTAGTATTAACATGAGACATATTATCACTTCCGTTTTTTGATTAATATTATAACATAATTTTTTTTAAAAATAAAAAAAACTGACTTTTTAGTCAGTTTATACACAAGTATATCCTCCATCTATTGGTAATATAACCCCTGTTACATAACTTGCTTCATCGCTTGCTAAGAATAATGCTCCAGCATTTAATTCTCCTTCTTTTCCGTATCTTCCAAGTGGTACTGTTGCTTGCATATATTGTGTAAATTCTTCTGTAATTAATGTTTCATGTGTTAATTCTGTATCAAAATATCCAGGACATATAGCATTTACTGTTATTCCTTCTTTGGCAAGTTCAGCAGCAGCAGCTCTTGTAAAGTTTATAACTCCACCTTTTGAAGTATGATATGCAATTGTACCCATTGCCATGTTTCCTACCATTCCGTACATAGATGCAATATTTATTATTCTTCCATAATGATTTTTTTTCATTATTTTTCCAAATTCACGTGTTACGTAAAAAACTGAATCCATATCTGTTTTTATTGTAAAATCCCATTCTTCATCTGTCATATCTAGTACTCCAGCATTTTTAGCACTACCAGCACAGTTTACTAAGATATCTACTTTTCCTAAAGTAATTTCTGCAACTTTTGCTGCCTTTTTAACGTCTTCTACTTTTGTAACATCACATTCTATTGGTAATACTCTTACCTTGTATTGTTCTAATTCTTTTTTTAATTCTTCTAGTTTTTCTATTCTTCTAGCCATAAGTACTAGATCTGCTCCTTGTTCTGCAAAGGCTCTTGCCATTTGCTTTCCTAATCCTGAGCTTGATCCAGTAATTGCTGCTACTCTTCCTTTTAAATTAAACATATTATTCCTCCATTTTCATTGTACATTATACCATTATATTTCACATTATTTTTATTATTTTATCTTATTATTTTTTTTTACACTTTAAAATGTAAAATAAGTACCTTTTCGGTACTTAATTTAAAATAGCAATCATTATATTTAAATATCCTGCAATTGTTACCCATACAATGTATGGTATTAATAAATAAAATGCATATTTATTAATCTTTTTAGAGTAATATAAGAGCATTATTATTAAGCTCCATAATATTAATAACCAAACAAGTGCAAAATAGTATTGTTTTAGATTGAAGAAAATAATACTCCAAAAGAAATTGAATATTAATTGAATTATATATATTATTAAATATTTTTTTCTGTTTTCTTCATCATATAGACTATTATTTATATATATTATATAACTCGATATTCCCATTAGAATATATAGAATTGTCCATACAATTGGAAATACTATACTTGGTGGAGATAATGCTGGCTTATTTATACTTTCAAATGATTTTGTAGCATCTTTTGTTATAAAACCAGATATAATTCCCACAATTAATGGTATTGCAATGGCAATTACTAATTTCCACTTATTATTAATTTTATTCATACAATCACCTATTTATATTCTATTGTATTTATAAACTTTTTATTCATATATTGGCTTATTTTCAATTTTTATATTTATAATGTCATCAATATTTATTTTTATTTTATTTATTAATTCTATTTTTTTGTTTATATAATCTATTCTTTTAATTTTATTTGTTATTGTTATATATTTACCACCATCTTTATATTTATCTTTTACAAAATATTCTATTTCAACAAATTCATCTGAAATATTATTTATTATTCTATTTATTTGTTCTTTTCTTTCTTCTTCAAGAATTATCTTTTTTGTTGTTACTCTTTCATTTTCTTTTATTTTGTCTTCATATCCTGTTAAAGATTTAAATGCTGCAAATTGAGCACTTCTATTATTTATACTCATTCTTTTATGTTTTTCACTTGGATCATGTCTTTTAATCTTAATTAAATCTTCATATTCTAACATTTGTGTCCTCCAATTTGGTTGTTTCTAAGTATTGTTGTAGCTTTTTCTTCAAGATTCATACCTTTTAATATAGCATTCTTACCATATTTATATTTTATGTTTAATATGGTTTTTTCAACTTTTAATTCATTTTCCTCATCTAATAATTTACTTTTATTTAGTTTATCTATTTCTTCATTATTATCAAATAAACTAAATTGTTCATATCTTAAATGTTTATTTTTATTCTCTTCATTTTCTAAATTAGATACAGCTATATTTATTCTTCTTACAAGCAATAAAGGATTTATTATTTTTTCAAACAAATTCATTATGTTTTCTGTTAATACTTTAATTGATGCTGTCTTATGATTAATTCTTACTGTTCCATGAGCACTTTTAGGTACCTCTCTTCCATAAATATCTTTAACAATTTCTCCGTCATATAATCTTTTAATATTTTTGTTTTTAAGATTTTCAATATCGTATCCTATAGTTAGAGTAATTTGATCCGTTATATAATTTTGCTCTACCATTTCTAAAGTTAATAATTCTATCATTTCTCTTACTATGATTTTAGTATCTTTATATTCATATGGTTCTGTTAATACTTGACCTTTAGAAAGGCTTTTTTCTATAGATTTATAATTTTTAATACTTTTTATAGTACATGGCTCATATCCCCATGAATGATCTATTAATAGTTCTGCATTTATTCCAAATAATTTGTATAGTAAATCTTCATTTTCTATTGAACATATTGCAATATCTTTCATTGTATATAGATTATTTTGCCATAGTTTATTTGCTATTCCTTTTCCTATTCTCCAAAAATCAGTAAGCGGTTCATGATCCCATAATTCTTTTTTATATTCTAATTCATCTAGCTCTGCTATTCTAACTCCATATTCGTCTGGTTCTTTTTTCTTGGCTACGATATCCATAGCTATTTTAGCAAGATATAAATTAGTACCAATTCCTGCTGTTGCTGTTATTCCAGTGGTCATATATATATCTCTAATAATCATTGATATTAATTTTCTAGGGCTTTTTTTATAATATTTTAAATAATTTGTAATATCACAAAATATTTCATCTATTGAGTATACATGAATGTCATCTTTAGAAAGATATTTTAAATATATATTGTAAATATCTGTGCTATATTTCATATATAAAGACATTCTTGGTGGTGCTATTATATAATCAAAATATAGTTTATTTTCTTTTTCTAAATCTAGAATATTATAAGATTTTGCAATGAATTTCTCCCCTTTTAGTTTCCTTAATCTTAACTTATTAATTTCTTTTACTTTTTCAACCACTTCATATAGTCTTGCTCTTCCAGATAATCCATATTTTTTTAAAGATGGTGTAATAGCTAAACATATTGTTTTTTCCGTTCTTGATTTATCTGCAACTACTAGATTTGTAGTTAATGGATCTAATCCTTTTTCGACACATTCACATGAAGCATAAAAACTTTTTAAATCAATACATGCATATATCTTATCCATACTTTACTCCTCGAACATATGTTAGCATAAATGAAAATAAAAATCAAGAACAAATGTTTGATTTTATGATAAAAGAAAAAAGTTAATCTAATTTTTTAACTTTTCTTAATTCTTCTTCTCTTTTTTTCTTTTTTTTCTCTTCTTCAAATTCTTTATTTACTTTTTTAAGTTCTTTTTTTAGCCTTCCAGTATGCATATTTTCTTCTCTTAATCTATTTATTCCATTTTTTAATATTTGAATACTACTAGTATAGTTTTTTTCTTCTAATTCTTTTCTTGCTAGACGTATATAATCATTAACTAGTTCTTCATTTTTCTCTTTTTTTTGAATTCTTTCTATATCTTTTTCTTTTAACGTGAAGAAAAGACCATATATTACTTTTTCTTTTTTCTCTTTCTTTTTATACTGTTCATTTATAAAATTACTCATTTCAAATATGTCACTATTTTTTTCTATTAATACTCTTTTATTAGATTCTTTATTTTCATTTTCACTACAAGGTTCAGTTTTTAAAGATGTTTTTTCATTTTTTGGTACTATTAAATGTTTTTTATCTTCATCTACTTTAAATTTAATATTTGTTAAATCTACATTTATATAGCCCTCTTTATCTTTTAGGAAATCTATTTGTTTTAGATTTTTATTATTGTTAATTAATATTTTTCCTATATAACTACATAATAGCAGTTCTTCATTTGTTAGTTGAGGTTTAATATCTTTTTTATTTATACCTGAAGAATATATATAACTAGATTCATATGATATATTTTTATCTTTTTCAGTGCTATTTCCTTTTTCTACTTTTGTTGTTTTATAATTATTAATAATATTATTTTTAATATCATTAATATTTAAATTACTAATATTTTCTATGTTTTCTATTTTATCTATGTTTTCTAATTCTTCTATTTTTTCTTTTAATAGTTGTATTATTTTTTCTTCATTTTCCACTATAATTATTGTATTGTCTTTGATATTATCTTTTAGATAATTAGATAACATATTATATGCAGTTTTTTCTTCTACTTGTATTGCATTATTTATAATATCCTCTTTTGTTTCTTGATTAGTAATTATAGTATGAAAACTATTTTCTTTAATACCATTTTTATATAGTGATGCTTCAATCTCTTTAATTTTATTATTTTCTTCTTTGACTTTTAAATTAATTATTTCATGTTCGTCTTCATTTTCTTTTTTTTCTTGTTCTACTTTTTTTAATTCTTTTTCTTTTTCTTCTTCTAGTTTTTCTATTCTTTTTAATGCTTCTTTTTCTTTCTCTTTTATTTCATTAAGAGACTTTGTTTCTACTATTTTTTTTACTACTGGAATTTCCTTTATTTCTTTTTTTACTATTATGTTGTTTCCTTTTTTCTTTATTTCTTCTTTATTTTTTGATTCTTGACTAATAATTACTAATATAAAGCCTAATATTAATAACAATAACAAAATTTTTGCTAGTTTGTATAAGATAATTCCTATAAGAATAATTAGTACTGCTAATAGTATAATGGTGATTATAAATAATAATTTGTTACTATTGTAATATTCTTTCAATTTTGAAAACATGATAATTCTCCAATTTTTTCTTTATCAAATTTATAAATATTCATAAAACAATCACCACTTGAATTATTATAGCATATATTTAATATAAAATAAGAATCATTTACAATTGATTCTTATTCGCTTGATTCTTCAGTTCCTTCGTTAAAATAATTATATACTATATTATAATTTTTATATTTTTTTTCACTTTTTATCATTGCTTCAAGTAATCTTTCAGCATTTTGATCGGCACTTTCTAGCAAATTACTTTTAAGACATTGTTCTTTTGCAAGTTCTTCCATTTTATTTAAAGCTTCATTGTGTTCAGTTAAATCAATCCTTGAAAATAATCCATCTGTATCTAAATATGATTTGAATGTTTCTGGAAGTACTACAATCTTATATATTTTTGAATGAGGCATTTTTATTTTAATTTCTTCTTTTTTGTCGTCTATACTTTCAATTTCAACTTTTGAAAAGTTAATTGATACATCAACATCAAAATCATAACTAAATATTTGTCTACTTTCCGTGAATGGTATTTCAAATAAATCAAAAAAGTATTTGCTTTCTTTACTATCTTCTAAAACTACGGTATGACAAGTTTGAGTTACTAGTTCATTTACATTTTCTAAGCCTAAATTTAATACTTTTTGTTGGCTTTCAAATATTCTTTTTATACCAAATAATGATCCACCTAAAAGGACAGATATAATCGCTATATAAATAAGTAATGTAATAGGTCCTGGTAATTTTATATTTATTTTTCTTTTCTTTTTTTCTCTTTCTTCTTTAATTATTACTTTTTCATTATTTTCATTCTCCATATAAAATATACTTCCTTTCATATGTGATATATAAGTATTGCGTTTTATTATTACATTGTGAGTATAGCATATTATATAAAAAAAATCTATTGATTTAATTTAACATACATATAAATTTTTGTAGATTTAGCGATGATAAAAAATCAAAATAATAGTAAAAAAAATCAATCAGAAATGATTGATTTAATTAAAAACTTATATAACTTAGATAAAAACATTTAATATAAATATTATATTATTATAATATTAATTATTTGTTATCTTACCTATTGCTTTCTTTTTCCTTTTATTATTAGAATGTTCGTATAAAGATAATATTTGTTTTCTTTTCTTTTCAATGGCATCAAAGCTTCCTTGACAGTATGATTTAAAAAGTTCAAAGTAATTTTTTTCTTCTTCAGTAATATTTTCTCCTAAAGGAATTAATATTTCTTCATCATTTTCGATTTTTGTTTTAAATTTTGGATTTTTATCTGAATTTTTGATTGCTTGATAGTATGATGCTCCACCTTTTCTTTCGTGTAAAATATCAACATTGAAAGCATTTGTATCCGTAATGTCTACACTTGTAAAATAGTGATATCCATCTTTTAAAGTTTCTACAAATAAAATTAGTTTAGAACCAAGTTTAATAACTGTATTTCCTATGTATTCTCCATAAAAATTGCCAAAAATATCATTTTTAGGATCTTTTATATATGTAATTTCTTCTTTTATTCTATTATAATCTTGTCTAGTATTTACATATTCACTATCATTTCTAATACTCAAATAATGTAATTGTCTATTTAATTCTTCTAATTTTTCAAATTTATAATTAAAATCTTTATTTATAATATAATTTGTAATATCACAAACTGAAATATTTTTAACTGGGGATTCATTATAATATCTAGAAAAGAATTCTTGCTTTTCTTTTACTTCTTTATCTGAAAAAATTATTCCATCATTTGCATGATTTTTTAATCTTTGTTTGCTAATAGATATACATTTTAAAACATCATCTTCTTTATGAAAAGAAACACTTTCTTCTAAACCTTCTTTAACATTATTAAAAATATATTCTAGGCATTCAAATGGTACAACTTTTTTTGTTTCTTCGTCGTATTTATAAAAAATTGATTGTATAATTTGATGGGTCATATCTTCATTATAATAAATGCAAAATATTTTACTGATGTCCCCAGCTTCTGTCAAATTAAGATGTAAAAGACCTAATTTGTTATTTGATTTTTCATTTAATATATTTACTTCAAATTCTGTAGTTTCTTTGTTAGTTGATTCAGGCTTATTTTCCCATTTTAAATAATGTGAATGTGCACATTGTATTGCTAATTCAAGCTGCATATCTATTTCATTAATTGGAACGTATTCAACAGTTGGATCTTGAAAATCTTCTTCGTCATATATTGGATACTTTTTCCCTTCGCGATTTTCATTTGATATTAGTTTTTTGTCTCTAATTATAGCGTTTGAATTTGGACCTCCAATTATTAATTGAAAATTAAATGGTATTATATCTTTAAATTTTTCCAAATATTCTTCTATATTCATTTTAGTTCTCCTTTTTTTTCTCTGATATTAATTTTTTTTTAGTTGGGGCCCATTTTTTTTCTTTTTCTATGTTATGTTGTACCGTATCCATGAAAGCCTCCCTGTTGGCTTGATATTTTAACATATTTAATACTATTTGAAAAGATATTGTATATATTTTTTTATTTATTAACTATTATATTCTAAATGCTTGGTTATCATTTGTTAATTGATTATCTATGTCAATTTGTAATTATTTTCTTTAATATACTTTTCAAAATGACTTTTAATATTTTTTTTACTATGTTAATTTTTATACAAAAAAAAATCAATCATTTTTGATTGATAATTTCATATTGGTGCGGGTGACAGGAGTTGAACCTGCAAGCCGTAAAGCGCTAGATCCTAAGTCTAGTGCGTCTGCCAATTCCGCCACACCCGCACAATTATAAGTGGTGGACCCTATAGGACTCGAACCTATGACCGCCCGGTTATGAGCCGGATGCTCTAACCAACTGAGCTAAGGGTCCAT
>CACXGX010000130.1 GCA_902767365.1 uncultured Erysipelotrichaceae bacterium | reverse complement strand
GCAATACAACTACCTTTAAATCCAGAACCGCTAAATCTAGTTCCGTAAACTCCTTCACAAGATTTAATAATATTAAATAAATCTATCATTTCTTTTGACCCAATCTCCCAATTATTAATTGAACTTTCTCCTGACTCGGTAACCAGTTTCCCAAAAGACTCAATATCACCTTTTTTATAAAAAACAATTCCTTTTTCAACTCTTGTATTTTCACTATAAAAGTGTTCTGCTCTTTTTTGATAAGCGATTGGCAATTTGTTTTTATATTTCAAATAGATTTCATATGGGACATCTCTCATATTCGTATTTTTGAATCGATCATATTCATTTTTATTGAAAGCCTTTAATAGATATGCCATGCCTCTCAATTCATCTGTTCTTTTATTGTACTGTTCAGAACTAATCCCTTTTTCTATTCCTGAAAAGAAAATACCTATTACATATTTCATATTTCTAGGTGTATCTATTAATTCACATGTATTATCTAAAATATCAACAAATAACAGTTTGTCTTTTTGTGAATATATTTCACACATTTGATTTAATTTTCCATTTTCAATGTCTAAATACTTTTTTTCAGATAATTCTGATATTTCCATCAATTCTTCCTTGCTTAATTTAATGTTATTTATAAAAGCTAGTGCATTTATAAATGTAATTACTAAAGCTGAAGAACTTGATAAACCTCCAATAGGTAGTTCCCCATCTATTACAGCCGACATACCATATCTAAGAGGATATCTATTGTTTAATTCTATAGTTGCTCCTCTTAAGGGATCAGCCCAATCATTTTCTTTAACAACCGGTGTATTTAAGACATGCCATTGTGCTCGTTTAGGAAATTGTAATGATTCTATTTCAATAATTCCATTATGTTTAATATTATATGCAATGTGAATTCCTTTATCTATAGCAAAACCTGTAACCTTTCCAAGATTATGATCAACGTGTGCACCCAAGGGGCAGATACAATATGGAGTAAATGTTGTATACATTGGTTTAATACTATATTTTTCATAAAATGAATTAATCACTTTTTCTTCACTATTTGACCTAGAATATGGAATTGTTGTTATTGTTTCTTTTTGTTCAAACTTATAATTAGCAAATTCTTTTGTTCTCATATCTAAAGGTATTATAGCATCACTAGGGATCATCCATTCCTTTCCAATTTTTCTAGCTCCAGCTATCCTATTATCACGACAAAAAGCCGTCAGTTTACGCTCTTTAACATTCCATTTTTTGCTCATATCATGTATAGACAAATACTCCATAAAACATTCCTTCTCCAGCATTCAATATTATATGACATAATAAAAGAAATGTCAAAGTATATTTTGACATTTCTACAATCCAAAAATAAATTTTAATACTTTGTTTTTCTTTAATAGCATACTTATCAGCAACGATATTGTTAATGACGTAGCAAACGATAATAATACTTGCACTATCGGATGTACTATTCCGTTTAGTAATAAAATCATAAAATATATTATTTGTTGGTGAAATAAGTATATTCCAAAACTATTATCCTCTAATAATCTATACATTTTATTATTTAAATTTACTCTTTTATAATCTACCATTTTTGTGCATAGATAATAAATAACTGTTACTTCAAGTAAGCTTATTAATGGTTCAATTAGTTTTATTCCATAGTTAAACATTTTAATATCAATATAATTAACATAAATACAAAATGCGTAAAGAATAATAGCACTAAATAGCATTATTATTATTTTTTTTGCAGTAATCAACTCTTTATATTTATAAATAAATCCACCGAAATAGAAATATAGAATATATTTAATAGACTGAGATAATTGAAAATAATTAAAACCTATAAATCCAAGAATCAAACCTATTCCTGTACATAATAAGTATATTATTATCAGATTTTTAAATGACATTTTAATTTTATATCCAAATAATTCAAAAAAAACAAATACAAGAAACAGCATAATTAAAAACCAAAGCTGATTAGGATTTTTCATTAGTACAAAATTTATTACTACATCTTTTAAAGAATAATTAAAAAAGTAAACAGCAATCGGCATCACCCATAACAAACTTGTGAATAAATATGGAATTAATAATCTCTTTGCTCTTTTTATAATATCTTTTTTTGGATTTTTATATTTATTATTTTCAATTCTTAAATAGTAAAACAAAAAACCAGATGCCATAGCAAATGTTTGAACATGAAAACTATTCATCCATAAGGCTACATTATATATATAATCTGCGCTATAAATTGGCTTAACATACAAAAACCAATTATTACCGAAAAATAACATGCTATGGTATAAAACTATGATAATCATCATGATCGTTTTAATAAATGAAATATTATTTAATTTTCTATCCATTATGAATCTTCTCCCTTCTAAAAAAATTGGTTCTTGCACATATTCTATGGGATTAATTTCTAGACATATCAATTAACTTTAAGAAGAAATACTCATCATCTGGGTAACCATAT
>CACXGX010000129.1 GCA_902767365.1 uncultured Erysipelotrichaceae bacterium | reverse complement strand
GATAATCCTTTATTTAAGAATGCTAATTCTCTTATTCTTACCATCAATGTATTGTAGTCATAAATATCTGAATCAAAAATATCTGCATCTGGCTTAAATGTAACTGTTGTTCCTGTTCTATTTTCTTCACAAGAATCTATTACTTTTAATGGTTCAACTGCATGTCCACCATTTTCAAATCTTATAAAATATACTTTTCCTTCTTTATATACTTTTACTTCCAACCATTTTGATAAAGCATTAACAACTGATGCTCCTACCCCATGAAGTCCTCCAGATACTTTATATCCACCTCCACCAAATTTTCCACCAGCATGAAGTACAGTATAAACTGTTTCTACTGTAGATTTTCCTGTTTTTGGATGAATATCTACTGGTATTCCACGTCCATTATCTTTAACAGTTATTGAATTATCTTTGTTAATAACTACTTCGATATGGTTACAATATCCTGCTAAAGCTTCATCTATTGAGTTATCTACAATTTCCCAAACTAGATGGTGAAGACCTTTTACATCTGTTGTTCCTATGTACATTCCTGGTCTTTTTCTTACTGCTTCAAGTCCTTCTAATACTTGTATAGAAGACGAATCATAGTTTTCATTTTCCATTGTTATCTCCCACCTTTTCTATAATTTTACCTTTTACTACTTTAAAAATTTTTGCATTTTCTAAAAATTTCTTATTTATTCCTTTAGTATCATTTGAAGTTATGATTACTTGTATATTATCAGGAATATAATTAATTAGTTTATTTCTTGTTTTTATATCAAGTTCACTAAATACATCATCTAATAATATTATAGGATATGAATTTGTAAATTCTTGAAAAATAGGAATTTCTGATAATTTTAATGCAATTATACCTACTTTCTGTTGTCCTTGTGATCCAAAAATTTTAATATCATCATTATTAATTAAGAATTTTAAATCATCTCGATGTGGACCATATAAAGTCATACCATTTTCTATTTCCTTTTTTAATGAATCATTATATTTTTTTATTAATTTTTCTTTTAAATAATTTGTTTCAAAATTATCAAATTCAATATTTGTTTCATATGTAATATAAAATCCTTTTATACCTATAATATCTTCATATATTTTTGATACATTATTATTAATCAAGTCAATAAATCTTTTTCTTTCTTGATAAATATCTATTTCTCTATCAATTAAATTTTCAGTTAAACTATCTAAATATCTTTTATCAGGATTTGAACTGTTATATAACATTTTTAAATAATTATTTCTAATTTTTAAAATTTTATTAAATTCATTGTATTTTTTTATATAATTTTTAGATAATTGACTTAATTCAATATTTAAGAAATTTCTTCTTTCTGCTGGTGTTCCTTGTAGAATATTAATATCTTCTGGTGAGACTAGAACTACATTTAAATTAGTTATATAGTCCGCTATTTTATTAATTTCATTATTATTAATTTTAACTTTTTTTTGATCATTAACTAATTCTACAGATAGATTTTTAAAGATACTTATATCTTTTATTTCTCCTTTGACTTTTGTAAAATCTTCTTCTTTATTAATTAAATTAGAATCATTAGTTCTATATGATTTTGTTAGGGCTAAAAAATAAATACTTTCTAAAATATTTGTTTTTCCTTGAGCATTATCTCCTATAAAAATGTTAGTTTTTTTATCTAAATTGATAGTTTGTTTTTTTAAATTTCTAAAATTTATTAAACTTATCTTCTTTAAAATCAATTTTATTATTTAAAATGCTCATATTCTCACCTTAACACATATTAGTATTCCTATACACACAATATAATTATATCACAAGATGAGGTTAAAAACAAAGAAAAAAGGGTATTATCCCCTTTTTTTTGCATTTATTCTTTTAAAAATAATTGATTCTAGTTTTGAAGATCTATATATTTGATTTTCAAGTGATAATTTTGAAATATCAAATATCTCTTCTTTTCCATTTTTGAACACTATTTTGGTCTTATTATCAACTTTTTCAATATTTTTTATACTATTTAAATTAATCCAACAACAATCATCTAATAAAGACGATTTTATTGGGAAAAATATTAGTACACTACTCTCTTCTACTAATATTGGTAATTTATAACTACAATTCAATAATTTTTTTGCTGCTTCTATTCTTCCTTTGTAGCTACTCCCATAGTATTTACAACTTTCATCCATTACTTTATATGCATCATTTTCTATTTCATAATCATTATTTTCCTCTATTATTTTTGTTCTTCCATAGCATTTAGAAATAACTGCATATGTTTCTTCATTAATTTCATAATTATTCATATATATCCCCCTTTGAATGAGGTATATATTACTACGATATTATGTTGAATTATGTCGATTTATGTCATAATAATAAAACTAATAAGTTCTTATTGGTACAACTAATTGAAGAAGACCATCTTCTATATCATTTTTTATTACAATTGGTTTTACTTCTCCTACGAATGATAATTCAATTTCTTCTGTTTTTAATGCATTTAAAGCTTCCATCATATATTTTGCACTAAATGCTATAGTAATTTCTTCTTTATTATTCTTTTTTATATTCATTTTCATTTCTGCTTTACCTTTTTCATTAGAAACAGATTTAACAGTTAATAAATCATCTTTTGTTGATAAGGAAACTATATTTTTTTCTTTATCTGTTGTTAAAATACTTGCTTGCTCAATAACATTATATAATTCAGATAAGTTTGCTTTAATTGTTAATGAAAATTCTTCAGGTATTGATTTTGCAGTTGGAGGATAATTTCCACTTATTAATCTTGATTGAAATAATAAATCATCACATTCAAATAATATTTTGTTATTAAATATATGTAATTTAACATCTGAACTTCCACCATCTATAATTTTAGAGAATTCAACTATATTTCTTCCAGGAATTATAATATTATAATTTTCTTCTACAGTTTGTTCTAATCTAAGATTCTTTTTTGCTAATCTATAAGAATCTGTCGCAATACACTCTAATAAATCTCCATTTATTTTAAAACTTATACCTGTTAATACAGGACGAGATTCATCATTTGATGTTGCAAATGCAGTTTCTTTTACTATATCTAATAAATCAGTTGTTTTAATTGTAACAAAATTTTCACTTTTTTCTAGATTTACATTAGGATAATCATTTTTGTTTATAACATTTAAGTCATATTTTATTTTTTCACTATCAGTATATATTAATACTTTAGCTTCATCAAAAACTTCAATATTAATTTCTTCTTCTGGTATAACTCTTACTATATCTAATATATCTTTTCCTTGAAGTATTGCTATACCTTCTTTTTCAACATTAATATTATCTTTTTCAATAGGTATAAATTTTTGAATAGTTATATCATTATTTGATGCTGTTAATGTTAATCCTTTTTTTGTTAAGTCAAATTTAATTCCTGCAAGTGTTGGTATTAAATTTTTAGTTGATATTGCCTTTGATACTTTATTTAAATTTTCCAATAATAATTCTTTTTTAATTTTTAATTTCATATTATTACCTCTTTCTTTTTTTTAATATTCTTATTATTAGTGTTCATAATGTTAATAACTCATAATTTTCTTTATTTACTTGTTATTTTTAATATTTTTTATTAACAGGCTTGTTTAAATCATGTTAATTGTGTATTTCTTTTTCTAATTTATCTATCTCTTCTGCTATACTTTTATTATTTTTAATTTCTTGTTCAATCTTTTCACAAGAATGCATTACTGTTGAATGATCTTTTCCTCCAAATTCAATACCTATTTTAGGAAACGATTCATCTGTATGTTTTCTACATAAATACATAGCAATTTGTCTTGGAAATGCTATATCTGCATTTCTTTTTTTTGATTTTAAGTCTTCTATTGATATTTTGAAGTAATCTGCAACTATTTTTTGAATCCTTCCAACATCATTTTTTTCACTATATCCTGCATTTATATAATCTTTTAAGGCTTCAATTGCAAGATCTAATGTAATATCTCTTCCCATCATAGTTGAATATGCAAATAATCTGTTTAAACTTCCTTCTAGATTTCTAATGTCTGTTCCAATATTAGATGCCATATATTCAATAACATTATCAGGGACTTCTTTATTTATTGCTTCAGCATTAATTCTTCTTTTTAAAATAGCAACTTTTAAATCAAAATCAGGTGGATAGATATTAACAGGTAATCCCCAATTGAATCTAGTTCTTAATCTATCTTCTAGTATTTTTAAATCATTTGGAGATCTATCTGATGATATAATTATTTGTTTTTCATCACCATATAAGTTATTGAATGTATGAAAAAATTCTTTTTGAGATTCAGTCTTTTTGGCTAAAAATTGTATATCATCTACTAAAAGTACATCTATATCTCGATATTTCTTTTTGAAAAAATCAATGTTATCAAAATCATTTTTATCTTCTTTTTTTCTTGTTATTTCAATAAACTCGTTTACAAATGTTTCACTTGTTATATAAAGAACTCTTTTATTTGTATTTTTTTCAATATAATTTCCAATTGCATGCATAAGGTGTGTCTTCCCTAGCCCACTATTTCCATATATAAACAAAGGATTATACATTGTACCTGGTTTTTCTGCTACTGCTAGTGCAGCAGCGTGAGCAAATTTGTTACTATTACCTACTACAAAGTTATCAAATGTATATTTTTTATTTAAGTTTGATTCAAAAGTATTATCTTTATTATCATTATATATAGTGTCTTCAATTTTTGTTTCTTCTATTTGTTCGTTTTTTTCTTCTTCAATTTCTTCCTCAATAAGAAATTCTAATTCAACATTCTCACCAACTTCTTCTATAAAGCAAGATGTAATTAATTTTTTGTAATTTGTTGCTAAATGATCTTTATGCAAGGCATAAGGAACTAATATTTTCGCAACGCCGTTAGAAAAATTATATAATTTAGTCTCTTCAAACCATACTTGAAAAGATAATGAATTGATTTCATTTTTAATCTTTTCTAGGATTTTAGACCATAATATAGAATTGTTATTCATATTTGCCCCCCACCCTGTTAATACTCAGTTACGTAACACGACTGATTACAACAATTATTGTAGACCAAATGTGGAAAAAAAGAAAGAGAAAATATTTAAAAAAAAATATGAACAAATTATTAACAAAGTTATCCATAGATAAAGTTCTTTTTTTATAATCTTTTTTAGACTTTTCCACTTTTTCCACAATTTTTTAGTAACAATGTTAATATAAGTTATGAACATGTTTGTGAATTTTGTGTATTGTTTTTATAGTTTTTAACAGGTAATTGTTGATAACTTGTTAATAAATTAAAATATTTGTTGAATTTATTACATTTTAATGGTATTATTTTAATTGACATTTTAGGTGTGCCTTATTATAATAAGGTAGATTTTAGTTTGGAGGTGGAATTGTGAAAAGAACTTATCAACCAAATAATAGAAAGAAAGCTAAAAAGCATGGATTCTTTGCTCGTAAAAAGACAAAAGTATTAAATAACAGAAGAAGTAAAGGTCGTAAAAAATTAGTTTAAAATTCCACTGTAGTCAGTGGCTTTTTTGTTTGTTGAGGTGATTTTGTATGAATAAATTACATACTGTTAAAAAAAGTAAAGATTTTACTAACATAATTCATTCTGGAAAATTTGTTAAAAATAAAAGTTATGTTATATATTATAAGGATAATGAACTTCCTGTTTATAGATTTGGAATTTCAGTTAGTAAAAAATTAGGTAAAGCAGTATATAGAAATAAGTACAAAAGACAAGTACGTACCATTATTGATAAATATAAAAAATACTACCAAAATGGTTTAGATTATATTATAATAATTAGGAACGGATGTATAAATTTGAATTTTGCTTCTAAAGATCAAGAATTTAAAGTTTTATTAGATAAAATTCAAAAGAATATTGAGGAGATTTAGATGAAAAATAATAAGATTAAATTATTAATAATTGTATTATTATCTTTCTTTTTTATTACTGGCTGTACAACTCAATTAGCAGATAAAGATAATAATCCTGTTAAAAATCCAACTACTGGTCAAACATTAACAAAAAATATATTATGTCAGCCTAAAGATAAAGATACAATTCAATTATATTTAGAAAATGATATAAAGGTTGAAGAATTGCCTGTATGTAAGAATTTTTCTATAACAGATGGCGGTTATGAAGGACTTTGGACAACATTTATTGTTAAGCCCCTTGCTTGGGTAATAATTCAATTTGGTAATATTTTAAGTAATTATGGTGTAGGTCTTATAATTACAAGTTTATTAATTAGGTTAATAGCTTTTCCATTAACAAGAAAAACTGCAATTCAATCTGAACTTATGAAGAAAGCTAAACCAAAATTAGATAAATTAGAAAAGAAATATCAAGGTAAAACTGATCAAGAATCTATGATGAAGAAAAATCAAGAAATGATGATGATTTATAAAGAGTTTAATATTAATCCAATTTCTGGATGTTTGTTTGCTTTTATACAAATACCTTTATTTATAGGATTTTTGGAAGCAATTAATAGAGTTCCAGCTATTTTTGAAGAAAAATTAATTGGATTTCAACTTGGTACAACACCATTAACTGGTTTGACAAATGGTAATTATTTATATGTTATATTAACGATTATAGTTGGTGCAACTACGTACTATTCTTTAAAATTGAATTCCTCATCTAATCCAGATGATGGTAGAATGAAAATGATGACTAGAATAATGTTTTTTATGATTTTGATAACATCATTCTTTATGACATCAGCATTAAATGTTTATTGGGTAACAACAAACTTGTTCACAGTTGTTCAGAACTTGCTTGTTAAGAGAAAGAAAGAGAAGGTATAAATATGGAGAAGTACGTATTCTCTGGTAAAACAGAGGAAGAAGCATTAGAATGTGCACTTAGTGAATTATCATTAACTAAAGATGATATTCTATATGATGTTAAAGAACAAAAGGGTGGATTATTTAAAGGAAAAAAAGTAGAAATTTCAGTTACTAAAAAATCTGATATTAATGATTATATTAAAGAAATAACACTTGATTTAGTAACAAAAATGGGGTTTGATACTCAAATAGAAAGTAGGGTAAGAGATGGTATTTTAACTCTTACATTACATAGCGATAATAATAATTTGCTTATTGGTAAAGATGGTAAGAATATGAATGCTTTATCTCTTGTAGTTAGACAAATTGTTCAAAATGAGTTAGGTTGTTTCTATAAATTTAATTTAGATGTTGGAGAATATAAGTTAAAACAACAAAAAAATCTAGAAAGAATGGCTAAAAAAGTTGCTAGAGAAGTAGCAAAAAGTAAAGTTGAAGTTAAACTTGATCCAATGAATTCGTATGAAAGAAGAATAATTCATAATATATTGAATGATGATAGATATGTTTATACGGAAAGTGTTGGAGAAGAACCTAATAGATGTGTTGTCATTAAAGTTAGAAATGATTAAAGGACTAAAGTCCTTTTTTCTTTGAAAAAAAATAAAAATATGTTATAATTTCACGTGTTAGGAAGTGGTCTTATGAATGATATTATTGTAGCTATTTCAACAGCACTAGGTAAGGGAGCAATATCTATTGTTAGGCTTTCAGGAGATGGATGTATTGAGCTAGTAAATAAATGTTTTAAAGGTAAAGATTTAAGTAAAGTTGAAAGTCATACAATTAATTTTGGATATATTATGGATGAAGACAAAGTAATTGACCAAGTTTTAGTGTCTGTTATGAAGGCACCAAAAACTTATACAAGAGAAGATGTAGTAGAAATAAATTGTCATGGTGGTATTGCTGCTACAAATAAAATTTTGGAAGTAATGGTATTAAATGGAGCAAGACTTGCTTTGCCGGGTGAATTTACTAAAAGAGCCTTTTTAAATGGTAGAATTGATTTGGTAGAAGCTGAAGCAGTAATGGATATAGTAAATTCTAAAACTGAAAAGGCAAGAGAACAATCTATTAGTCAATTAGAGGGAAAATTAACAGGTATAATTAGAAAATTTAGACAAGAATTGCTTGAATTACTTGCTAATATTGAAGTTAATATTGATTATCCTGAATATGAAGATATTGAAGTTGTTACTATTAATGATATAAAGGATAAAGTTAAATCAATGAGAGAATCTTTAAATCAAATAATTAAGGAAAGTGAAATTAGAAAGGTTATTAAAGATGGTATAAATGTAGCAATAGTTGGGCGTCCTAATGTTGGGAAAAGTAGTATTTTAAATAGATTATTAGGGGAAAATAAAGCAATAGTTACTGATATTGCAGGTACAACTAGAGATATAGTAGAAGGTAGTATTACTTTAAGTGGTATTCAACTTAATTTTATCGATACAGCAGGTATTAGAAGTACTGAAGATGTAGTAGAAAAATATGGAGTAGAGAAGAGCATAGAACAAATAAATAGATCTGATTTAGTAATATTAGTTCTTAATAATAATGAAAAACTAACAGATGAAGATATAAGTTTGATAGAAAAAGTTGAAAATAAAAAGTATATTATTGTTATTAATAAGAAAGACTTAGATAATAAATTGGAAGTTGATAAATTAAATAATGATAACGTTATTTATACTGATACTGTATCTTTTGATGGTATTGATTCATTAAAAAATAAAATAATTGAATTATTTAATTTAGATGAAATTGAAAGTAGTAATGTTGAAATATTTACTAATACAAGGCAAATTACTCTTGCTAAAGAATGTCTTCCTATTCTTGATGATGTAGAAAAAGGAATTATTGATGAAGTACCAGTAGATTTAGTAGCTATTGATATAAAAAGAATATGGTCAAAACTAGGTGAAATACTTGGTGAAAATTATAGTGATGAATTAATTGATCAATTATTTAGTCAATTTTGCTTAGGAAAGTAGTATTACTTTCTTTTTTTACATTTATTAACATATTAATTATTAATGTTTTTTCTTTTTATTATTAATTATCTTTTTATATGCTATATTTAAGTTGATAATTAGGAGTTTTTTATGAATGATGATTATAAATATATTGAGATTAAAAAAGATGTAAGTAAAAAAGAAAAAGAATATAAATTTATAGCAATTATTTTGATAATTGTAATTATAACTTTTTTATTTTTTGTAGCTACTCAGCTTTTGGGTTTCTATTTTTTAACATTTATATTTTCTGGAGGATTATCTCCTTTTACTAACTTATATAATATTGCTATGGTATTATTGTTTATTTTAATACCTTTTTCACTTTATTTATTAAGTCTTGGTAAAAAAGAGACATCAAAAGATTTAATAAAAGTTAATATTAATAATAAAAATTCTTGTATTAATTGTGGTAATTCTTATGATATTGAAAGAAATAAATGTCCTAAATGTGGGTATTTTACTAATTATGAATATATATGTCCAAATTGTTCTACGTATAATAATTTAAACAGGGATCAATGTATAAATTGTGAAAAAGAAATATCAATAATAGATAGACAAAATTATATAAAAAAAGATATAAGAAAATATAGTATTATTTCTATAATAATGTTTATATCATGTTTTTTTATTAAATTATTAATTGTTTTTAATTTACTTGCTATTTTTTACTGTTTGATAAAAATATATGATTTATATTTAATTCTTAAAATTTTAAAAAAAAATAATAATAGAGAATAAAATAGTGGTGATTTGTTATGGTTTGTCCTAATATAGTATGATTATTAATATTTAATAATAGATATGTTATAAGTTAAATGAGGATTTATTTATGAAAAAAATAGTTACTTTTTTAATTGTTATGCTGATATTAACAGTGATATTTGGAGTAGTTGGTTCCTTCTTTATTTCTAATGATGAAAGTGGAGTCAAAACTTTTTTTACTATATTATTATTTTTTCTTTCATTAATTTCAATTTCTATATTTGTAATTTTTATTCTTCCTTATATTTCTATCAGTAAAAAAAATACTTTCAATTCCGTTGTAGAAGGAGTATTTACAAAAGAAAATATTGATTTATTTTATAGTAAAAATAAAGATAATTATAAATTATATAATATTTATAAAATATTAATGTTTTCTTGGGTTTATTATGTAATTATTAGTTACTATATTACTAAATATTTCGAATTGAGTAAAAGTAATAACAATATTAACATTGATTCTATTTTATTTATTGTATTTATTATTATTTCCTATATTAGTTTTAAACAAAATAAAAAATATTTTAATTATATGAAAGATTTTTTTTATAATAACATTTATAAAAATAATTCAAATAATGACGATACTTTATTTAAAAAATTTTTATCTTACGTAAAGAACTATGTTTCTAATAAAAAATAAAATAGTGGTGATTTGTTATGGTTTGTCCTAATTGTTCTCATGAAATGGAAGATAATGTTTGTAAAAATTGTGGTTATACATTAATGGTAGAAAGAATGTGGTCATCTTTAACTGAAGATGAAAAAAAAATACTTGTTAGTACATTTTTAGTAAATTATAAAAATCCTTCTTTTTTTGATTGTATTAATACTTTTAATAAATATAAAAAACAAATTGTTAAAGCTAGTATAATTTTTATTATATTATTCATTTTAGTTTTTAATATTTTTACTGACTTTGTTTTGGCATTTTTAATTTTAATAATTTATTTATTAATATTTTATATTCGTTTTTTTAGTTCGATTTTTAAAAGTGTTTGTAATTTGATACCAAGTAAGAAAAAAAAATCTAAAGAATTTTTAATATATTTAAATGATAATAATATAGTTTTTGATTCTAATGAAGATGTTTTATTTATTTTGCAAAAATATAATATTAAGAATGATTAACAATAAAATATTATTATTATTTATTATACTTTTAATATTTAGGTTATAAAGTAGTATTGACATTTCTAATGATAAATATAGTATAGTAGATAAATAGAAATAATAGTTATATGTTTTTTTTAGTAATATAAATAAATTATTTTGTGTAAAATTATGAAAAATCCTGTGTTTATTTGATTTTCTTTTTTTTTAGTGATACTATTATTTTTATTGGTGGTAGTTTATGAAATTAGTAAATATTGGAATGGATGTTGGATCTACAACAGTAAAAGTTGTAGCAATGAATAATAAAAATGAATTACTATATAGTGATTATAGAAGGCATTTTTCTAATACTAAAAAAACTATTGGAGATTTATTAGATGAAATAATTAATAGATTTCCTAATTCTAAATATACTTTAACAATGACGGGAAGTGGTGCAATTACACTTGCCAAGTATTTGGATGTAAATTTTGTTCAAGAAGTAATAGCTTGTAAAAATGCTATATGTGAGTATGCACCTCAAACTGATGTGTGTATTGAATTAGGTGGAGAAGATGCAAAAATCATTTATTTTGATCAAACAATTGAACAAAGAATGAATGGTACATGTGCTGGCGGAACAGGTTCATTTTTAGATCAAATGGCTGTACTTTTAAATACAACTACTGAAGGGTTAAATGAACTAGCAAAAAATGGTAAAAATATTTATCCTATTGCATCACGATGTGGAGTATTTGCTAAAGCTGATGTTCAACCATTATTAAATGAAGGTGCAAATAAAGAAGATATAGCTTTATCAATTATGCAAGCTGTTGTTAATCAAACGATAAGTGGACTTGCTTGTGGTAAGCCAATTAAAGGTAATGTTATCTTTTTAGGTGGACCTTTGACATATCTATCTGCACTTCGTGAAAGATTTATTAATACTTTAAATTTAAAAGAAAATGAAGTTGTTAGAACAAGTATTGATACAAAAATTTTTGTATGTATTGGAGCAGTTCTAGATAAAGAGAAAAAGAAGTCTTTTGACATAAAAGAATTAAAAAAACTAAAAGAAATACTTAAAGATTTTACTGAAGAAGAGTCTAATAATTTACCTGTATTATTTAAAAATGAAAAGGAATATAAAAAGTTTTTAGATAGACATAACAAGGCATCTATAAAGAAAAGTGATTTGAATAGTTATGTTGGGGATGTTTTTGTTGGAATAGACGCAGGTAGTACGACATGTAAAGTTGTAGCAATTGGAAGTAATGGAGAACTTCTATATGAAAATTATCAAAGCAATAAAGGTACACCATTTAATACAGTTAAGTCTATGATTTTGGATTTATATGATAAATTACCAGATAAAGTAGTAATAAGACAAAGTGGGTCAACTGGTTATGGTGAATTGCTTGTTAAAACAGCATTTAATCTTGATATAAGTGAAATAGAAACAATGTCACATTTTGAGGCTGCAAGTCACTTTTTACCTGGGGTAGAAAGTATTATAGATATTGGTGGACAAGATATGAAGTATATTAGGATTAAAGATGGTGTTGTTAATTCTATTATGCTTAATGAAGCTTGTTCTAGTGGATGTGGTTCTTTTATTGAAACACTTGCTAAAAGTTTAGGAATGACTGTTCAAGAATTTGTTGATTTAGCGATAAAAAGTAAGGCTCCAATAGATTTAGGAAGTCGTTGTACAGTTTTTATGAATAGTAAAATTAAACAGACTCAAAAGGAGGGTAGACCTCTTGGTGATATTTTTGCTGGTTTATCATATTCTGTAATTAGAAATGCTATTCAAAAAGTAATGAAAATTAGAGATATGTCTACTTTAGGTGAAAAGATAGTTGTACAAGGTGGAACTTTCTTAAATGATGCGGTATTAAAAGCATTTGAAAATATTACTGGTAAAGAAGTTATTAGACCTAATATAGCAGGTTTAATGGGAGCTTATGGTATTGCTTTAATTGCACTTGATAATTATAAAAAATATGATGATCAAGATATTAAAAGTTCTATGCTTACTAAAGAAGAAATAATAAATTTAAAAGTTAAAACAACAAATACTAGATGTCAAAGATGTGAAAATCATTGTGCTTTAACTATTAATATGTTTAATGAAAAAAGGTTTATTTCTGGAAATAGATGTGAAAGAGGAAGTGGAAATAACGGAAGTAATACAACTCTTCCTAACATGTATTCTTGGAAGTATGATAGGTTATTTAAATATACTCCAAAAGAGAATGCTCCTCGTGGTGAAATAGGAATACCTAGAGTATTAAATATGTATGAAAATTATCCTTTATGGTTTACTATTTTTACTAATTTAGGATTTAAAGTAGTTATTTCAGATCACTCTAATAGAAGAATCTATGAAAGTGGAATAGAATCGATGCCTAGTGAATCAGTATGTTATCCTGCAAAACTTGTACATGGACATATTATGAATTTGATTAGTAAAGGTATTAAAACTATTTTTTATCCTTGTGTAATGTTTGAGAAAAAAGAATTTAATTCTACGGATAATAATTATAATTGCCCTATAGTACAATCATATAGTGAAGCAATAAAATTAAATGTTGAAGAATTAGAAAAGAAAAATATTAATTTTATAAATCCATTTTTACCTTTTGAGAAAAAGGGATTAATTAAAAGATTGCTTGAAATACCTGAATTTAAACAATATAAATTTAAGAAAAGTGAAGTGAAAAAAGCTGTAGAAAAAGGATTCCTTGAGCAAGAAAAATATAAACATGATGTACAGAAAAAGGGTGAAGAATTTTTAGATTATATTATTAAGCATAATGAAAAAGCAATTGTTTTGGCTGGAAGACCATACCACTTAGATAAAGAGGTAAATCATGGAATTGATACAATGATTAATTCTTTAGGACTTGCTGTTTTATCAGAAGATTCTATATGTCATTTAAGTAAGATAGAGTCTAAACTTAGAATTATGAATCAATGGGAGTATCATGCAAGAGTATTCAATGCATGTGATGTAGTTAGTCGTTATGATAATTTAGAACTTGTTAATTTAAATTCTTTTGGGTGTGGACTTGATGCGATAATAACTGATCAAGCTGAGGAAATATTAAAGTTTAATAATAAATTATTTACTACTATAAAAATAGATGAAGTTAACAATTTAGGAACTGCTAAGATTAGAATACGTTCTTTAATTGCATCAATGAATAAAAGAATAAATGAAAATAATTATAAAACATATAAATATGAAAAAAATGTTTTTGATAAAGCTGATAAAGAACATATATTGTTGTTTCCTGATGTATCACAATTTCATATGCCACTTTTGGGGGCAGCATTAACTACTGCAGGTTATAAACCAGTTTATTTAAAAGATACAACTGAAGAAATGATTGAAACTGGGTTAAAATATGTTAATAATGATGCATGTTATCCAGCAATTATTGTTATTGGGCAACTTGTTCATACTCTTTTGAGTGGAAAATATGATGTAAATAATACTAGTGTTATTTTAACTCAAACAGGTGGTGGATGTAGGGCAACTAATTATATTGGATTAATTAGAAAAGCACTTAATGATGCAGGCCTTTCACAAGTATCAGTTATGTCACTTAATTTTAGTGGACTTGAAAAAGAACAAGCTTTTAAACTTAATATCTCTTTAGTTAATAAATTTTTACAAGCTATTAGTTATGGAGATTTACTAATGAAACTTCTTTATTCAACTAGACCTTATGAAGTTAATAAAGGAGAATCAATTGCTTTATATAATAAATGGAATGATAAGTGTTGTGAGTCAATTCTTCATGGTAAAAATTTAGAATATAGAAAAAATATAAAACAAATTGTTAATGATTTTAATTCTATTAAAGTAGATTTAAAAGATTTACCTAAAGTTGGTATTGTTGGAGAAATATTAATTAAATATCATACATTTGGAAATGATCATTTGGTAGATAGACTCGAAAAAGAAGGGGTAGAAGTATGTGCTCCAGAATTAATGGGATTTGTTAAATATAGTGCTTATGATGGAATTGCAAAAGCAAAAATATTAAAAAAGGGTTACGCTTATGCTTATGGATGTAAAAGAATGATAGATATAATTGGTTTATATGAAAAGCCAGTTGATAAAGCTCTTGAAAATACAAGATATAGAAAAAGTGTTGATATCTATAAGTTAGTTAAAAATATAGATGGAATATTATCTGTAGGTAACCAAACAGGAGAGGGATGGTTTTTGACTGCTGAAATGGTTGAACTTATTAAAGAAGGAATTACTAATATTGTATGTGTTCAACCTTTTGCATGTTTACCTAATCATATAGTAGGAAAGGCTGTTATAAAGAAAATAAGAAAATTATATCCAGAAAGTAATATAGTAGCATTAGATTATGATCCAGGTGCTAGTCATACTAATCAGATAAATAGAATTAAGTTAATGCTTACAGTAGCAAAGGAGAAGAAATAGAAATATTTCTTTTTTTTTGATATAATTTTTATAGTGAGGATTGATATGATAAAAGATAATCAAAAAAAATGTGATAAATGTGGTTGTATTAACAATATAAATGTTAAATATTGTAGTAATTGTGGTAATGATTTGAGTACTAAAAGTAATTCAAATTTTAAAATTGGTTGCTTAGCATCTTCAGTATTTATGTTTATATTGTTTGGTTTTAATGCATTTTTGTATTTATTAAATTCTTTATTATTATGGTTATTTTCATCATCTTTTGAAGGAAGTTTTCTTGTAATATTTATAATATTATTTAAATTTATAAAGATAGTATCTGGTATTGGGGCAATTGTTACTTTAATTCTAGGAATATTGGCTTTAAAAAATTCAAAAAAATAAGGAAAAAATATGTATGACAATATTATTGTTATTAAATATGTAGAAAAAATAGAGAAGGAGATTTTTATGTGGAAATTTTATGGGATTGTTTCATTAATATTTTTAATTGCAGATATAGCATTTCTTTTTTGGTATATAAGGTCTCCTATACATAAAGCTGATAATCCAATTTTTAAAATTCTAGGAATTATTTTAATTCCTTTATTAGCTTTTATGTTTATTGTTTTTTATAGTTCTGGTATGTATGGACCATATTCTGATTTAGTAAAAAAGTATAATATGACGTATCATGAATCTAGTATTAGTACTGGAAATTATACGATTAATAATTTGAAATTTGCTATAAATAATATAGATTATAATAATTTTGAAGAAAAATACCATATTAGTGATTATGGTGATTATAGTTTTGACTATCATTATATAATTCTTAGTAAATTTTTAAATATAAAAAAAGGATCTATTGAGATGATATATGAAAACTTATCAGAAAGCACTAATGTGTCTAAAATGACAATAATTAATAATCATTGTAAAGTTGAAATTTCATTAAATAGTGATGGACAAATTGATTATTCAATATCAAAAAGTATTTCCTCTTATACTGAAGGTTCTGGAGAAAATAAAAAAGTTATTTCTAATAATAATTATTTAACAAAATATGTTAAATCAGAATTACATTTAATTCATAATAATGATAACTACAAAGAATTTGATCAAAAGTTAATAGAATTGTTATTTGATAAAGATATAAATAGTTTTAAAATTGAGAAAGATGGTATAAATATTAGATATATAGGATATTAGTATTATTTTATTATTATGATAAAAAGAGGTTTATATGGGGAAAAAAATAGAACTAATTATTGAAAAAGTTTGTTTTGTTATAACAGTTTTATTTGCATTATCACTTTTAGTAATATTATGTCTTTGTTTTAGACATGAATTAAAAATATTTATGTATCCTAAGACTATTGCATATTATTCTAGTACTTCTAATGATGTTAAACATATAAGAGATGATTATTACTATGATGATGATCATGATTATCAAGATAGAGATGAATTTACTCATTATTACACATACACAATAGAGGAAAAAAATTATTCTTATGAAAAAAAATCTAGTGATAAATATCCTAGAGAAGAAATAGTAATACATTATAACCCAAATAATTTATATGAAGCTTCTGAAGGTAATATAATATTATTAGTGATATATTCAATTATTTTGTTATTATTTATATTTGGTATTTGTTTATTTATATTTTCTAAAGAAAAAAAATCTAAAAAAGAAATTCAAATTAAAGATAATGTTAAGAAGAAAAGTAGAAAAAAGTGATAAAAATGAAAAAACTTCAATTATAATTTGAAGTTTTTTTATATATAATTTAAATTTATTAAGTTGTCCAATAGTTATTTTTGTTATATAATATATATAATAGAGGAATCATAAATAGGATAATTTATTGTAATAGATTAAATGGTATGAGGTAGCAAATGAAAAAAGTATTTTTATATTTATTAGTAATAATATGTATTATTGGAGTAAAAGATGTAAAAGCAGCAACTGTTAATAGTGCTGATATTTCTCCATCAACATATGTAATTGGAAAATATATGTATACAAGAAATGTTAATGATGAAGCACACTATGATGGAAAATTAACAACCCAAAGAATAATGTTAGCATCAAGAACAATTAGTGGAACAGATGAAAGTGGAATGATTATTTACTATAAGACAGCAACTGGAAAATGGATAGATGCATTAACAGGACAAAATATAACAGTACCAACTACTTTTGATGTAGAAGTAACAGATCTAAATGGAGTAGGAACACAAACTTCTCTTGGAGATGATTATGAAACTTTTGAATTAGATAAAGATAAAATTGATAATTCAACATATGTAATTGGGGATTACATGTATACAAGAAATAAAAATGCTGAAACTGGGTATGATGGAAAACTTACAACACAAAGGATTATGTTGGCATCAAGAACAATTAGTAAAACAAATGAAGCTGATATGATTATCTACTATAAGACAGCAAGAGGAATATGGATAGATGCATTAACAGGACAAGAAGTAACTCCACCACAAAAATTTGCAATAAGTACAGTAGATTTAATATATCAAAAAAATAATAAAAAAGTATTTTTGCTTAGTGGATCAGATTTTAATAAGAGAATCAAACAATTAGCAGGAAATGCAAATGCAGATTATAGTACAAAAGACGAAAACATAACAAAGATAAAAAGGGAAACAAATGTAAATAATATACCAAGTGGAGTAATAGGAAATAGTAGTAATGTAGTATCCACAAGTGATTCATATTATCCTGTATATGTATGGTATAAAGATGGTGTAATATATTATTATTCAGAAGGTAGCAATATATTATTGAATAGTAGCTCCTTTAGCATGTTTCGTGATTTGTCTAAGGTTACAGAAATAGACTTAAGTGGCTTTGATACAAGTAATGTAACAGATATTGGTTCTATGTTTTCTGGGTGTAGTAGTCTAATAAGTCTGAATTTAAGTGGCTTTGATACAAGTAATGTAACAAAAATGTCACATATGTTTAGTGGTTGTAGTAGTTTAACAAGTTTAAATTTAGGTAATTTTAATACAGGTAAAGTAACTGATATGTCATGTATGTTTTTAGGATGTAATAATTTAACAAATTTAGATTTAAGTACATTTGATATGTCTAAAGTCACATCTGTTAGTTATATATTTGATAATTTAACATCATTGAAAGAATTAAAAACGCCAAAAGTAAATTCAACTAAGGAAATAAGCTTAGGAAAATCATTATATGATTCTGATGGTAATGAATATACGAAAATAATTTCAACAACACCAACAAAAATTATATTAAAAACAAAAACAGTAATGTTATCTGGTATTGATTTTAGTAAAAAAATAAAACGTTTAGCAGGAAATGAGAGTGCTTATTATAATACAGTAGACGAAAACATAACAAAGATAAAGAAAGAGACAAATGCAAATAATATACCAAGTGGAGTAATAGGAAATAGTAATAACGTAGTATCCACAAGTG
>CACXGX010000128.1 GCA_902767365.1 uncultured Erysipelotrichaceae bacterium | reverse complement strand
TTTACTAGATATATAAATTAATGCCCACATAAAAAAGACATATTGCATATAATAAATAGAATAATAAGGAGGATTATGAAAAAGAAATATTTTTTATTAATAATTATACTTACTATATTTATAGGAACTCTATTAATTATAAATAATAATACAAAGAATAAAAATAACTTAAAAGTAATTAAAGTAGCAGAAGTTGCCCATAGTATTTTTTATGCCCCACAATATGCTGCAATAAACAATGGATATTTTAAAGAAGAAGGATTAGAAATTGACTTGAGATTAGCAAGTGGTGCAGATAAAGTAATTGCATCAGTATTATCAAATGATGTTGATATTGGTTTTTCTGGAATTGAAGCTACTATATATGTCTACAACGGTGGAGAAAAAGATTATTTGAAAACATTTGCCCAATTAACACAAAAAGATGGAAGTTTTTTAGTATCAAGAGAAAAAATAGATAATTTTACACTTGAAGATTTAAGAGGAAAATATGTCATTGGTGGCAGACAAGGTGGAATGCCAGAAATGACACTTGAGTGGGCACTTAAAGAGCATGGTTTAAATAAAGGTGATTTAACTATTGATACAAGTATCGCTTTTGCTTCAATGCAAGGCGCATTTATAAGTGGTATTGGAGACTACGTAACACTATTTGAACCAAATGCATTAGAAGTTGAAAAACAAGGTTTTGGTTATGTAGTTGCTGGAGTTGGAGAACTTGGAGGAATAGTACCATATACATCATATAGTGCAAGAAAAAGTTATATTGATAAAAATAAAGACACAATAGAAGCTTTTAATAGAGCAATTCAAAAAGGTTTAGATTTTGTTAATAAAAGCAGTAATAAAGAAGTTGCAGAAGCAATAACTAAATTTTTCCCAGATACTTCATTAAATGATTTAGAGAAAGTTATTGCTAGATATAAAGATGAAGATGTATGGCCAAAAACAACTGAATTTAAAGAAGAGTCATTCTATCATCTACAAGATATAATGATTAATGCAAACGAATTAAATGAAAAAGTGCCATATAAGGACTTAATATACACAAATGAATAAAATTATAGAAATAAAAAACTTAAGAAAATATTATCACGATAAAAATGGAGAAACATTAGCAATTGATAATATATCGTTAGAGATTAATAAAGGAGATTTCATATCAATAATTGGAACTTCAGGATGCGGTAAATCTACCCTTTTATCAATTCTAGCAGGATTAGAAACTAAAAGTGAAGGTATTATTAAATATAATAAAAAAAATTTTAAAATAGGTTATATGTTACAAAAAGATTCTCTATTTCCTTGGAGAACAGTTTTAGAGAACTGTTTAATAGGATTAGAAATTGAAAAAACAATAACAAAAGAAAAAAAAGAGAAAGTTATTTCTCTTTTAGAAAAATATGGTTTAAAGGAATTCATTAATAAGTACCCTTCTTCACTTTCTGGAGGGATGAAGCAAAGAGTAGCCTTAATAAGAACTCTAGCAATAAACCCAGATATATTATTACTTGATGAACCTCTTTCTGCTCTTGATTATCAGACAAGATTAACACTTTCCGATGATTTATATAAAATCATTAAAGAGGAGAAAAAAACGGCTATTATGGTTACACATGACTTAGGTGAACCTAAGTAATAATTGACCAAATTATGGAACAACAATCCATGCATTTGGAAACCACCTAAAAGTGGGTTTTACTCCATTCCATGGAGAATTAATATACTTCCCATTTTCGACCATAGAAGTTGAAGTGCCACCATCAAGATTTGCTGCATTAACAACACCATATCTTTCAAAAATAGACGCCAAGTCTTTATAACTTGCTCCTTTTGAATGTTTTTGTAATCCATCAATTACAAGAAATAGAACTATTCCATCTTCTCTTTGTCCAATAGCAGTTCTAGCACATTCCCAACTAGTATTACTATTTTCAAATTGATTTACTCCATCAACGATTAAATATGGTCCCCAATCAACAGCATCACGAATTCCCATGTTAATAGACTCTTCAGTAGTCATTCTTTTTAATACAAGTCTATTATCATTATTAAAACCTATAATTCCACCACCAAAATCACTTCTTTTAAAAGTAGAATCAAGTATTCCATTTATAAACACATCACCATGTGGAATTCCGCCATTACTATTCCAATTTGGATCAAAGAAACCACCAGCATTTATTGCAACCAAAGCATTATTCTTTTTTGCAATTGTAGCAAGAGTTTCTCCATAAGACCCAACAAAAGTTCCAGCACCACTACTCTTAGCTAATTTAATATGACTAGGATCATATATTACAGCAATATATCCAACATAATTAGATCCACTACTAATAGTAGTACCAGTTATTTTTATTATTTTATATAATTCATCATTTTCTCTTGTTAATATTTCTTCTTCATATTTATTAGCGTATAAAGATATATCATAATCAACATCAAAATTAATCAATTCTTCTTTATATTCTTTATCTTCATTTACTACATTTTTTACAATATAATCACTATATAAAGAAGTTGCTATCTGCTTATGATTAATTGACTCATAACTTGTTTTTATTAACCATTTTTTAAAAGAATCATTATAGTAAACATAATTAATTATAGTAAAAACTTCTATCGTAAAAAGCATAACACCTATAATAAGTTGAACTTTTTTTGAAAGATGATTTCTATTAAATACTCTTTTTTCTTTTACAAGACATGTAAAAGACATAATTAAGATTACAAATGATATTAAAATAGATAAAACTACTATAGTCTTAATAAATGAATTATACTTTTCATAATTATTTAAAATAATAATCAAAAAAGAAAATAATAAAGGAACTAAAAAAAGATTAAAGATTGTTAATGTTTTAGAATAATCAAATCTTTTTTTCATAAAAATCCTCCTATCATTTTATTAATTCATATACCGTATAATCTACTTTACCAACATATTCTTCAAATACTTTTTTATCAATAAATTCATTATATGAATTTAAAACATCATTATAAACTATTATCATTTTTTTATATGAATCTATCATTCTTATATAATTTTTTTTAAAATTATTACACTTTGAATTCATAGAATTATTATTTAAATCATATTTACACATATTTATAAGTTCTAATGATGTTAAATTAATATTGTTAATATCATTTTCAACAGTGTTAATTTTTTCCACTATTAAAGATTCCTTTATAGGAAAATCCTCTAAATATATATCAAGTGCCTTTGACACATCAACAATTTCATTTTTAATATCAATCGCACCATTTTCAAATTTTACATAGTCTTCAAAAACAGTGAACATTATTTCTTTACTCTTGTTAACATCCGCATAGTAATCATTAATACCAGCTGAAACATTATCAACAAAAATAAGCGAAAAGCCCACTATTATCAAGACTAATCCCATATGAATTAAAAATTTTTTCAAATATTTTCACCCTTACAAGTATAATAAACCAAAGAATAAATATTGTAAATACGTAGACAGTAAATATGCTGTAAATTTACATTTATATTTTACAAAAATCAATTGTCAATCTATAGTAACATAATTATTATTAATAATTATTTTATGATTACTTAAATAGTTGATTTTTTCTTTATATTCATTTTTATCCCAATCATCTACGATAAACTTAATCATTTTATTAAACTTATTGAAACTAATACTTTTTCCACACTTTGTACAAGATAGTTTTATATATTTTATCTTTTTATTATTTTTTAAATAATATTTTTCTTTTTTTATAATTATTTTTCTTCCACACCCACAATAAATTTTTAAATTATTCTTAGACTTATTAATAATCATTTGAACATCATCAAACCATTCTTTTTTTACAATTGATTCATGTATCCCATTTACTTCAAAATAACTATTTTTATTTATACCATATCTTACTTTTCCAATATAATTTGGATTAATTAAAATTAACTTTATATTTCTACTATTCCAAATATTACCATTTTTAGTTTTTATATTATAACGATTCAAATAATTAGCAATTTTAGTATAAGAATAACCATTTAAAAATAAATAAAAAATTTTTTTAACAACATAAGATTCAAATTGATTTATAGATAATAATTTACTATTATTATTTTTCACATATCCATAACTAATATTCTTACTTGCTATGCTATATCCTTCTCTTACTTTTCTTTCTAATCCTAATCTTACTCTTTCTGCAATATTTTCTCTTTCAAATTCAGCAAAAATACCAATCATTTTTATAAATAATCTTCCAGCGGAAGTAACAGTATCAATATTTTCAGTTAAAGAATTAAAAGAGCAATTATAATTATTAAAATAATCTATCAGCTCTATCAAATCTTTTATTGATCTTGTTAATCTATCAATTTTGTATACTAAAACATTATTTACATTTTTAAGTTTTATATCATTTATCAACTCTAATAATCCAGGTCTTGAATTAATACTTTTTCCACTAATTCCTTCATCTTTATATATTTTATATATGTCCCATTCTTTAATATTGCAATAAGATATAAGTTTCTCTATTTGACCTCTTATAGAAAATCCATTTATAGCCTGTTCATCTGTGGAAACTCTAACATATATTCCTACCAAAAATATCACCTTTTATTATTTATTCCATTTTTGTTCTTTTAGAACTCAAGTGAAGCTATAAGTATATCAGATAAAATAATAGTACTATCAAAAAGACCATCAAAAATAAAATATATACACGAAATAAAATATGCCAATAAAAAAAGTCCTACAGAAAATAGAAATACAGAAGATTTTAAAAACTATTACAACAAAATATGGAAGGAAATTGATTCTAATGTATAGTAAAGAACATATAATGTATTTAAAAAAAGAAAAAAGGAAAAAAATTAAAATAATTTTTTTTCAAATAATAATACCAATTATTTTTTTATCAATATGGCAAATATTAACAGAATTTAAATTTATAAATACATTTTTATTTTCATCACCAAAAAACATTATAAATACGATTATAAAATTAAGTTCAAATAATCTATTAGATCATATGTGGATAACTTTTTACGAAACATTAATTAGTTTTTTATTAGCCTCATTTCTAGGTTTATTAATTGCAACTATATTATGGTTTAAACCAACAATAGCAAAAATTATTGAACCATATTTAACAATAATTAATTCTTTACCGAAAGTAGCTTTAGGCCCATTGATTATTATTTGGGTTGGTGCAAGTATTAATTCAATAATTGTTATGTCACTAATGATTTCATTATTTATTAGTATTATCAATATATATAACAGTTTTATTTCTACAGATGAAACATTTATTATTTTATTTAAAAGCTTAAAAGCAAATAAATATCAACTGTTTTATAAATTAATATTACCAGCTAATAAAAATAATATTTTTAATACCTTAAAAATAAATATAAGCATGTCATTAATAGGCGTTATTATGGGAGAATTATTAGTATCAAAAAAAGGACTTGGTTACTTAATAATGTATGGATCTCAAGTATTCAATATTGACTTAATAATAACTAGTGTATTTATTCTTGGACTATTTTCATATTTAATATATTTTATTATTAATATTATTGAAAAATATTATGTCAAAAAAAAATAAACATTATGTTTATTTTTTTATTTAGAAAAAATATCTTCAATTTTTTGAATAATAGTTTTATCATAAATTTTTATTTCTTCAAACTTATCACTACTAATAGTGTAATAAATATAAGTTTTTTCATAATCATTTTCATATTTATCTTTATTATTTATTATATCTTCTAATAAATAATTAAACTCTTCTATTGATTTATTATCGAGATTCTTTTCATATAACAACTTATCTTTATATTTTAATCCTTCAAATCCAACATAATAATCTTCATATTTTTTTAATTTTTTTTCTTTAAAATCTAAAATATATTTTCTATCATAATGAGTTCCCCCATCATTCATAAGAGTTGTAAATTTATCATATGTAACAACAGTAACTAATTCATATTTTTCTTTCTTTGAATCAAAATTATTATAAATTAAAAAACATAATAAACAAGCAATAATGCCAATAAAAGCATATTTAAAAATTTCTTTTTTCATAACTAATACTCCTATAGGTATAATAGCATATCTAATAAAATGAAACAATAATTATTTTTTTTCTTCCAAGACAACAACTAAATAATTTTTCTTATCAAAAGGATTACATGTATATAAAAATAATTTTTTTCTATTATTTGAATTATTAATAACTATATTTCCATTTTTATCATCCAAATAATAATTAACAACTTCATATATATATTCTTTTTTATTATATTTTACTTTAACAATATCTTTATTCACTAATTTATTTAAATTTTTAAAATAAGCTAACTCTCCAACACCAGAATGGCCACCTATTATCACTATTCCTTTTTCTTTATCAGGATAATCAGATTCGTTCATAATTATTATATTTTTATCAATATCATTTAATTTACTATCTTTAGAATATACTTTCCCAATAAAATTAATTTTAGGTATCTCAACAATCATTATTTCTTTTTCAATAACAATTTTATTATTAATTTCTATTTTTGAATTATTAATATTAGTAGATATTTCTAATGGAATTCTCGAGGCATAAGCTAAAAGTATAAATACTATTTTTCTAAGAAAATAATTTTTCAAAAAAATAATTTAAATATTCTATTAAATTAATTCCAGCATTCGGTACATCTATTTTAAAGTCATATAAAACAATATCAATGCTATAACTACTTTTTTCATCAATTGAAAATAAGTAATCATCTGCAACTTTATATCCATTTGTAGAATTAATTTGTTTTAGAACATAATTCCCATAAGGTAGAACAACTTCAAGAATTCCATTTTTATTTGTTATTCCACTATACACTAAATTATTAGAACTATCAAATATTAAAAAATTAATATTTTTTTCTCTTTTCATCTGATTATTATCATATTCTTTTTTTGTACCATAATATTTAGTTATTACAACTTTACTTTTTATTAATTCATTTTCAATTATCAGTTCCTGTTCAATATTATTTTCATTAATTAAAATTTCATAAACATTATTATTTAAATAATAACCTTTTCCTGGTTTCTTTTCCTTAACATAATATTTACCAAAAGATAGATTATCAAAAACAGCAACATTATCTATAACTGTAGATTCTGAAATAAGGTTCATATCACTATCATATAACTCAAAAACTGAGCCATCAAGTTTTGCTTCCTTAGAGCCTAAATCCAAATCATTTTTTTCTGTTTTATTTACAATTATTTTTCCAGTAGTAACATTAACTTTAATTTCAAAATCTATAGGTTTAACATCTCCTCTACTAATAACATTTTGACTAGAACTACTATAAAAGAATGAAACACCATGGTCATAGTTATTACCTGCTCTTTGGAGACGAATTGTTCCCTCTTTAACAGTATCCCCAGCACTTATAACTAATGTGTCATTAGATTTATCTACTTTAAAATCACTACTAATAATATTATAATATTTCAATACTGAATTGGAATCTGTAAGTGTTAATACGCCATTAACATCAATACTATAATTATTGTTTAACTTTGGTAATGTATAATGTGACTTAACCATATCCATTACTTCTTTAATATCTTTATTATATGGACTTATAATTATTTTATCATCAACATTATCAATCCATTCAAATAGATAATTTGGATACATTGTTCTCCATATTAACATTTGTGTAATAGATATCCATCTTTTATTGGTATGCCCACCATATCCATATCCATAGAAAGAAAATAATTTAATTTTATCCCACTTTTCATCACTAATACCATATCTTCTATAATCACTAACACTATATGAAGTATTGTTAACTAACAAAGTAAATGGCTCAACACAATAAGCAAGATCTCCTGTATCAACATCTCGAATAACCTGAGCATTTCTATAATAATGAGTATTACCATCATATTTCATATAAGAGATACCAGTAAGATATTCACTACCTGCAAATCTTCTTTCTTGAGCATTAACATTTATACAACAAAAAAATAAAAATATTATAAGCAAAAACTTTTTCATAAAACCCTCCTCATTTTGCTACAATAATATTTTTATACATTAATTAATAAAATTCCCAAATTTATAAAAAAAAATAAAAAGATTTAACTTTTTATTTAGTAGTGCTTATATAACTATTAATCCATTTAGAAAATTCATCCACATCTTGATATTTATCCAAATCTTCATCAGAATCAGATTTTAAATATGATACTATATCTCCATTTCTAACAATTATTACACTAGGTGCATATTTTATTGTTTTATAAAATTTTGTATTTTTAAATTCTTCAAACGGCATAGACAAGAACGAAATTTTGTATTTATCCATATAATCTTTAAAAATATTCTCACATGGTACTTCTAGATTACAATAATTATTATAAATATATAAAATATAATTTTCATTAGATATTTTTTTAAATAAATCACTATCTATCTCAATTAACTTACTATCTCCATAATACTTACTTTCTAAAACAATTTTTCCTGTAGTTTCTTCATTATTAGAACATCCAACTACAAATAGTGTTATCAAGCACATAATAACAATAACAACCTTTTTATTCATTATTTAACCTCATTTAATCTTTCAAAATCTATATTATGATATGGCACTTTAGAAAAATCGCACTTATCTTTTCCATTCACTTTAGTACTGATTGCTCTATTTCCTTCATAATTCCAAAAGCCACCTACATTATATATTTTATTTTCATCCCATCCAAGAGCCACTAACATTTGCTTTGTAAAATTTGCATAGCCTCCAGCGCCACACATTAAAAAGATTATTTTATCCTTTGGAAACAAATAATTTAATATATCCATAGATTCTTCATAATTAGCAACATATTTACCATTTTCTAATCTAAATAATGTTTTCCCAGTATATAATCCTGAAACATTTTCAGCCTTTTTTTGATCTATGTATTCTTGAGGAAATTCTGTAAGATAAGCATATGGTACAACTTCGAATCCTTCAATAAATCCAGTAAGATCACGCTCTCCACCTTTATTTTCCCATGTAGCAGTATCTTCTAACATTCTAACATCTCGATAAACTACATCACTCCTACCTAAATAATTATCTATAGTCTTTTCATTAATATTTTTATCTATGTCATATATTCCTCTTAAACCTTCAGACTTCTCCTGCTTAGGAAGAGGGGTAAGTTTATTATCTTTATTATTATTAAAAACATAGCCAATAACAAATCCAATTACTAATAAAATAGCAAAAAATACAAAATTTATTTTTTTCATAAAAATCTCCTCACATATATTATCAATTGTAACACAAAAAAAAGGCCTAATAAAGGCTTAAATATATTATTATTTTATTTTTCCACACACAAAATAATATATAAGTAGTTTATAACAAAAAAGTCCTTAAATTAGGACTTTCCAAACAATTTCTATCGTTTACTAAATTAGAGATCCATTATTTATATAGGTTTGCATGAATTTAACAACCAACATGTATTCTACATAACAGATTTTAGACAGACCTTAGTAATTTTCTTCCTATCTAATTATTTTTCCACCATGGCATTTCAAAACATAAATTTTATGATTATTTTTATAAATCGTTTCTTCTCCATTAAAACGAGTTAAATTGCCTGTTACATCAAATATATATTTATATTCTCCATTATCGTATTCTTTGGGACCTCTTACTGGAATAGTACTATCACTACCAACTTGCATAAGTGCAGGCCTTAATGCTTTATCCATGGCTTCTTCTGACAAACTTTCATCCAATATTACTCGATAATAATTCATACCCCATATTGGAGTTTCATCTTGTTCATATACAACTTCTTCTCCCATGAAATTTGTACCGCCAAAATAAGTATCATGATATGTCATATTACCATCACTATATTCATAATCGTGTGATCCTACCCTAGATGAACTAACTTTTTCAATATTTTCATTAGCATACGTTTGTTTTTTTGCTTCTATTAAAAATTTACCAAGTTTTTCCATATATATAATCCTCCTCACTAATTATTATATCACACAATTACCAATTTGTTCACCTAGCTAGTTCTACTAATCTAAGATAAACAAAGGATTTTAAAGACTTTGAACCTGCGCATAGTCTGCAAAGCAACACTTATCGATACTTAAATAGTCTTTAACATAATGTTTTTTATAATTTTGCTATATCTTGTGTTTTTTTTCTATTTCATCTCTATATACTAAATAGTCTTCTCCCAAGCTTTCTTTGTAAATGAGTTCATATTGCTTTAAAACGCTTATCAATGATTGATCCTTAACATTTAACATGAATATAGGCCCTAAATCTTCAGACGAGTATTCCTGATCTGAATTTGTTAAGTATCCATTAACACTAAAATTCAAATTTCCAAAAACTTTTATCTCATCTTCTTCCAAATCTAATATTTCTATAACATTCATTGTGTTTGGGGAACCTAAGGGATTAATCCAATAATTAGTTGGGTATCCCCATTGATTTATAGCATATAAATCTTTTTGACCTAACATCTTTGCTCTTCCTATTCTTCTTATGCCTTCGTTATCAATATGAAAAGATTTTTCTAAAGGAGAATATCCTAATATTTTCGTGAAGATTAATATATTTCTTTTGAATTTATCAAGCAAACCTTTTCTTATTATTTCTTTAAGATGAAATTTATCATGTGACAATCTTACATCTAAAACAGCTATATTTTTTAGTTGTTGTAATAAATTAATTTGCTTTTCAGACAATACCGTACCATTTGTAGTAAAAGACACTATATCAATTTTTATTTTTCTTTCATTAATTATTTTAATTATCTTTTCAATTACATTTGGAGCAAGAAGTGGTTCCCCTCCCCCTAAATCCAATTCATGAATACTGGATATATCGGAAAAAATATTATTTAAAATTTCATCACTCATATCTTTAAATTCACTATTTCCTCTTAAACAATGTGCACATTCCAAATTGCACCTTCTAGTAATCTCTAAGCATAAGCAATTTACATTGACTTTTTGCATATGTTTTATCACCTTCATTAATTATAATTATATCATACAAATCGTTAACTCTTTCTTCTAGCTAACTAAATAAGGCAGAAATTAAAAAATTACAACAATTTTGTAGCCTACATGTAGCCAACTTGTAACCTACAGTCTTTAAAAGTTCGCATTTTTCTATATTAAAGCATAAAAAAAAGTCCGTAAATTCGGACTTTCCAAACAGTTTTCTATCTCTTTGAGAATTGTGGAGCACGTCTTGCTTTCTTTAAACCTGGTTTCTTACGTTCTTTAATTCTTGAATCTCTTGTAATAAATCCATTAGCTTTAAGAATTTTTCTAAAACTATTTTCACTATCTGCTGAAGTAGTAGAATCATATTCTAACAATGCTTTTGTAATTCCTAAACGAATAGCACCAGTTTGTCCAGAGAAACCTCCACCACAAACTTCAACTTCAACATCAAATAAGTCTTTTGTATTAGTTAATACAAGAGGTTGAGTTAAATCCATAATCAATGTTTCGTATGGTAAATACTCATGAGCATCTTTACCATTGATAGTAATCTTTCCTTTTCCAGATACTAATCTTACTTTTGCAATACTTGCTTTTCTTTTTCCAGTTCCATAATATATGTTTTGAGTTTGTTTTGCTTTAACCATAACTTACCTCCCTATT
>CACXGX010000127.1 GCA_902767365.1 uncultured Erysipelotrichaceae bacterium | reverse complement strand
CAGAAGAGACTAAATGCTTTGCTTTCTTAGCAGGACATGAATCATTTGCAGCTGCTGAAGGGGCAATAGGAATTGCAAAAAATGCTAATAAAGTTAGAAAAGAACCACTAAGAGTTATTCTTAATGGTCTTGGAAAAGACGCAGCACAAATCATTTCTCGTATAAATGGATTTACATATGTAAAAACTGAATTTGATTTCTTTACTGGAAAAATAAAAGTAGTTAAAGAAATCAAGTATTCTGATGGAGAAAGAGGAAAAGTAAGATGTTATGGTGCAAATGACGTTCGTGAAGGTGTTGCTATAATGACATTAGAAGACGTTGATGTATCAATTACAGGAAACTCTACAAATCCAACAAGATTCCAACACCCAGTTGCAGGAACTTACAAAAAAGAATGTGTTGAAAAAGGAAAGAAATATTTCTCAGTAGCATCAGGTGGAGGAACAGGAAGAACACTTCACCCAGACAATATGGCAGCAGGACCTGCTTCATATGGTATGACTGATACAATGGGAAGAATGCATAGTGATGCTCAATTTGCAGGATCATCAAGCGTTCCAGCACACGTTGAAATGATGGGGCTAATTGGAATGGGTAACAATCCAATGGTAGGAGCAACAGTTTCAGTAGCAGTAGCAATTGAAGAAGCAACAAAATAATTAGAAGACTAGAAAAACTAGTCTTTTTTTTATTCAAAAAATATGACTAAAAAGAGTAAAAAAAGACTTTAAATAAATACTATGATTTGCTATAATGTATTATAGGTGATAAGAATGAAAATAATGTGTGTAGGACAGTCAGCATATGACATAACTTTACCATTAGATCATTACCCAATTGAGAATAAAAAGGTTAGATTAGAACAAAAAGTTGAGTGTGGTGGCGGAAGTGCATCAAACTGCGCTTATCTTCTATCTAAATGGGGTATGGATACATACTTTGCAGGAATCATTGGAAATGATTACTATGGTGAACAAATAATGAAAGAATATGAAAATGTAGGAGTTAATACTAAATATTTACAAATTAGTGATAAGTATAAAACAACTTCTAGTTATATTATTGCTAATACAAGTATAGGTTCAAGAACAATATTAACAAGTAGAGATAAAAATATAAAAATGGAACAACAAGAAGTAAATGATGAATTTGATTTTATTTTATTTGATGGTTATGAAAAAGAGTTTGCTATGGAATTAATAAAAAATAATCCGAATGCAACAACAATACTTGATGCAGGAAGTCTAAAAGAGGCAACACTTGAACTTGCTCATGTGGTTGATTATGTTGTTTGCTCTCATGATTTTGCTGAAGAACTATCAAAAGTAAAAATTGATTATAATGATTTCGACAGTATTGTAGAAGCATATCAAGAACTAAAAAAAGAAATAAAAGGAAATGTAATTATTACTCTTGAATCATATGGATGCTTTACATGTGCAAATGGACTTTACAAGATAATTCCAAGTATCAAAGTAAAAGCTATTGACTCAACTGGAGCTGGTGATATATTCCATGGAGCTTTTGTTTTTGGATTAGCAAATGGTTTTGATATTGAAAAAACAATGAGATTTGCAAATATAACAGGAGCATTATCTGTAGAAACAATTGGTAGTAGATTGTCAATTCCAGAATTAGAAAGAGTAATAAAAAAATACGATGATACTATTTAGAAATAGCATGCCACAATTAGATTTACATGGAGAAGATAGAATAGGTGCAAAAATAAAATTGTGTACTTTTATAAAAGATAATTATGAACTTGAAGAGAGTGAAATAGCAATTGTTCATGGTATTGGTAAGGGTATATTAAAAAAGGAAGTGTTAAATGTGCTAAGAAACGATAAAAGAGTTTCTGAATATAATATAGACTGCTTCAATGAAGGGTGTACTTTAGCTAGATTAGAAAAGAAAAATAATAAAAGAGAAAAAACAAGGGGGAATAATTAATATGTATACAAGTGGAAAAACAGGTATATCTTTAAAAACTTTCATAATAAGTTTCATTTTTATAATTGTTTTTGCTCTTTTATTATTATGGCTAGCACCAATGCCGAAGTACTCAAATGAAAATCAAGAATTAACAGCATTAGATGAAAGAGTTTTTGTAGCTAATATTCAAGATATGAAAAATGCCTCAACATCATATTTTACAACAGATAAATTACCACAACGTGTTGATGACAGTACTAAATTAACTTTAAGAGAAATGTTAAATTTAAAATTATTGATTCCATTTACAGATAAAAATGGTAATAAATGTGATGGCGATTTATCATATGTTTTATTAACAAAAAAAGATACTAATTATGTAATGAAAGTAAATCTTAAATGTCAAGAACAAGAAGATTTTATACAGGAAGAAATGGGTAGTTTCCCATATTGCACATCTACAATATGTGAAAATATAGATTCAAAAAACAATTATAATACAAACTCTAGTCCATCATGTTCTCTTTATATTAATGAGGAAAATAACAAAGAATGGAATAATGATAACATAACAGTCAGTTTTAAATCAAAAGAATCATCTAGTAATGAATCTACTATAACAAGTTATGGGCTAGGAGAATCTAGTGTTGCAGATTTCAATGAAAATGACAATTATACTGTATCTAAAGATGGAATAACTACTGTATACGGATATGTAAAAGATTCTACTGGGAAGACATCAATTTGCAGTATAAAAGTAAAAAAAGATACAGTTAGTCCAAAATGTGAATTAACAGTATTATCTGGCATTAAAGATCAAAATGATATATTTGTTTCTGATGTAGCAGTAGGATTTGCAAATAAAATAGATTCTACAAGTGGAATAGAGTCTTTTGGATTAGGAAATACTAAAACAGCGGTATATAATAGTGCAACGAAATATACATTAACTACAAATGGAACTCATGTAATATATGGTTTTGTAAAAGATTATGCTGGGAATGTTTCTAAATGTGAGATAACAATTAGTCGTGAAAAAACAAGTTCATCTCCAAAACAAAATTGTGCTTTAAAAGTAACTAGTGGTACTAAAGGTTCTAATGATTGGTATATTGGAAATGTTGATGTTTCATTTTCATCCAAGGGTGTTAATAAGGGAGCAACAATAAAAGGATATGGAATAGGATTAAATGAGACATTTGCGGGTAATTCATCATACACAATAAATAATGATGGAAACTATACAGTATATGGATATGTAAAAGACTCAAATGGTTATATAAATATTTGTAGTATTCCAATACGAAAAGATTCAACGAAACCAAGTTGTGCTCTTAAAGTAATAAAAGGAACATATAATATAAATGGTTATTATACATCAGATGTATCAATAGGTTTTGATATAAAAATGGACAATCAAAGTAGTATTTCTTCTTATGGAATAGGAACAGAAAAAACATATTCAGGTAATTCAGAATATACTATTTCAAAAAACGGAAATAATACAGTATATGGATATGTAAAAGATAAAGCAGGAAACGAAAATTATTGTAGTATTAAAATTGAAAAAAGAAGTAATTTGGAATATCAATATAAAAAAGACATTGATTCAAAATATAGTGAATGGTCAAGCTGGAATACATTAACATATGATCCAACAAATCCACCATCATTTGGAAATTATCAATCAATTGAAACAGTTGATTTAGGTAAAAATAAAATATTGAATTATTATCGTGAAAAACAAAAAGATCCAGTTTATCAAAATAAAATTGTAAAAGTAGGCAGTATAAATCAAACATACTGTGTTGATTATGATTACTATAAGGATATAAATACAAATACAACTTATGCAATAAAAACAAATTCAAATGAAGATTGGAAACTTACTGAAATGGTATCACTAACAGAATCACCAATAGATGAAATAAATACAAAATATGAATTTGCTGGATTTGATTGGGAATGTGACAAATGCGAATTAATACCTAAAATAAATTGGAACAAATACACGAGAACTGTATATAGAGTAAATGATAAAAATGAAGTGGTAGATTCTTCTAACAATAAATTATATTGTTCAAATTATTCGATTAAAGAAGTTGAATTATATGACAAGTCTAAAGTGTTTGTAACAAATAAAATAGAAAGAGAACCAGTATATAAAGAAGTATATACATATAAAGAAAGAACACGTACTCTTATAAATAATAATTATACTGACTATAAATGGAGTTCTTATAATAATAGTTATTTGCTAAGTGAAGGCTATGAATATACTGGTAATACAAGGATAGTTGGATAGAAAGAGGGAGTAAACTCATGAAAAACATAAAAATAGTAAGTGAAAAAAATGAAAATAATAATTCATATCAAATAAAAATGAATGTAATTTTTAGCGAGGATAAAGCCCCTACAATTATTAATTATGAAGGAGTAAATAGTCTTCTAGAAGTAGTTAATGCTGCCAAGGAAAATGGAATTGACATTATTGGTGAAAAAGGTTTAAAACCAGCAATTGATACAGGGTTAATAGAAATAATATCTAAGTCAGATGAAAAAAGAATACGAGAATTATATGAAAAAATAAAAGAAGAACAACTAAAATATTCTAAAAAAGATAATAATCAAGAACCTCATTTAAACATAGTTAAACAAAAAGAAAATGATACTTCTAATGATCATGAATTTACTCTAAGACCAGAATTAAGAGAATTTTGTGAATATCTAACTTTGAATTTAGAAAGAAGTCAAAGAAAATTAACTAGCAAGCAAGAAAAAAGATTAAAAGAATTAATTTCTTGTAATGAAATGGCTAAAGAAACGGAAAAAGCTAGATTAAATGCTATTAGTAAAAAAGAAGAATTTGATTCTATTGAAGAACAAGATAGTAAAGAATATATAGATGCTAAAAAAGAACTTGATGAAACAGAACAACAATATATCTTAATTCTACAAAAAAATAAGGAAATCTTATTTGAAGAATATAGAAAAGCATATGAATCATTAGATAAAAAAGAAGATAGTCAAGATTCTCAAAAAAAAAACAGCATGAATAGCGAAGAAGAAAAAAAAAATATAATTTTGGATAAAGACTTAGTTAATATTATTAATGACTTTTGTAGTGAATTTGATGTAAAAGAAGAAACAAAAACATATTTATTAAAAGAAGAAACAATTGATATTTTACTAAAATATAGAAATATAAGTCAGTTAAAGGAAATTATTAGTGCTTTGGCATATAATTATGAAGTAAATATTTTAACAACAAATGCAGGAAATTATCGTACATATGAAGATGGAAATAACTATTTAACATCATTCACTCGTGATTTTCTTTGTGCTAAGTCCGTTGTTAATAGTTATAGTGCAATCCAAAATATGCAATTATTTGGAAGTAATATCACTAGTGAAGAATTAAAAAATGGATTTAAAAACTATATGAATACCGTTGCTAGTTATGAAATGACTGCAAATTCAAGACTTCCATTTCATTACTTGACTAACAATGATAAAGTTTCTACAGATACTTTAAATGAATTACAAGACTTATTAATTACAGTTAACAATAATAGAGAAAATGGCACTTTAAATAGTAATCATACAGATGATTTCATATCAAAAGTATATGATATATTTATTCAAAATAAAGATTCCTTAAAATTAAGTATAGGAATTAAATCAGTAGCGTCTTCTTTAGTATATGCATATGTTGTAATGCAATCTCAAATTGCAAAAGGTGAACCATTATATCTACATAATAATTCTAAAGAAGCACAAATAGGAATAAATATTGATGCCAATGAAGAAAAAATTATGATTAAATATATGGATACTATATTATATGAATTTAATAGTTTATTTAATATAAAGAAATATAAAAATTCCAATTCTCAAAACAATGATAAAGATCGTAGAATAGAAGAACAAAAAATAGAATCAAGTCTACGTACAATGCAATCATTAAAAAATACTACAAAAGATGTAGCTCGTTTAAATCTAGCAAATGCATTATATCTAAATGGATTAAATGAATATGCCGAGAAAATCTCATCTGGTGAAATTAATAAAGATTTGTTAAATAAAATAATATCAGTATGTCCATCTATAGCAAGTGAAGTTGAAACTTATATTTATGCATCAAGCGAAGATAAACCTATATATATTGAATTTGATGAAATATGCAATGATATAGATTGTCTTTTAAATATACAAAATAGAAAAGAAAATAATTATACTGCACTTCTAATTGTAAGAAAGACAACAAATATAGAAGATAAATATCAATTATTATCAAATATAAAATTTGTTAAAGAAGAAAGTCAGCAAGAAGAAATAAATAATGTAGATTTAACACCTAATAAGGAAGTAGAAATAGATCCTGAAAAGCAAACAATATCTATGGAAGAGCAAATGCAACAAAAGGAAGAAGAAGAAAAAGATAAATTAATTCGTGGAAGCCTAGATATTGAAAAAACTTCTATTGAGAACAAAGAAACGCAAGATAACATTAAACAAGATAGACAAGAAGATAATGATGTTACTAATTCAAAGGTAGCATCAAGTATAGAAAATGAAAGAATAAAGTTAATGTTATCTTTATTTCAAAATGATAATAATCAAGATAAATTAAATAATAAGGATCAAGTTAGTACAATGCTAGGTTAATAAGAGGAATATATATTCCTTTTTTTGTTGTAAATTTATTAAATAAGCATAATTTATATAAAGGTGATTTATTTGAAAAAGAAAATAGGATTTTTTGGAACTATAGTTTTAATTCTTTTTAGTTTCTACTATACAAATAATATTATTAAAATATCTAGAAATAATGATCCAATAATGATAGAAATAATGAATTATAATAATGAATATATTGATTCAAAAATTGAGGCAATAATACAAGATAATAATATAATTCCAGGTAAAAATGGTAAAAAAATAAATATTAAAGATAGTTATTATAATATGAAAAAAATAGGGAATTTTGATAAAAAATTATTAGCGTTTGAAACTACATATCCAGAAGAAAAATTAAATGAAAATTATGAAAAATATATAATAGGAGGAAATAAAAATAATTCAAATATAAGTATTATATATTTAATTAATGATTTCACAAATATATATGAGATATTAACAATATTAAAACAAAAAAATATTAATATTGATTTCTTTATTTCAGAAGAGATTTTTGATAGTAATGTAGAAATTATAAAAAAGATAATTGATTTAGGAAATAATATTGAATTATATTCTAATAGTTATTCAAATCATACAATTAATAAAAAAAATGAATTATTAAGGCTTCTTTCAAAAGATAAATTAGAATATTGTATTAATTATAATAAAGATAAAAAAAAGTTGATAAATTGTTCAAAATCAAAACTTCATACAATTTTGCCAAATATAATTATTGATAATTATTTATACAAGAATATAAAAGAAAAATTAAATAATGGCTCAATAATATTATTGAAAAATAAAAAAACTATAATAAAAGAACTTCCTTCTACAATAGACTATATAAAACAAAAAGGTAAAAAAATAGTTTTATTAAAAAATCTTTTAGAAGAGTAAAAAATGACAAAAATCTACTAATTAATATAGTATATTTTTTTTGGTGGTAAAATGTTAATATATTTGGATTTAATATTTATAATTAACTGGTGGATTGATATATTACTCCTTTTAACGACAAACACAATATTAAAATACAGAACATCAATAATTAGATTAATACTTAGTTCTTTTATTGGAGCTTTATCAACATTTTTATTTTTTGTCAGTAATAAATATATTCTTTTTCTTTTTAAAATTATAATATGTGTTACTATGCAACTTGTAATTAATAAATATAAGGGTATAAAAACTTTATTAGAAAATTCTTTTTACTTTTACATGTTAAGTATAATTTTAGCAGGAACACTTTATTTATTAGAAATAGATAAATTAAATATGAAATATACTTATCTTCTTCTCATTTTTTTAACTCCAATTATCTTATATTTTAATAAGAAAGAAATAAAAAAACTTAATACATATTATAAAGATGTTTATAACGTAATTGTTATATACAATAATAAAAAATATTATTTTACTGGTTTTTTAGACACAGGTAATAGAATATATGATCAATATAAAAAAAGGCCAATATGTTTAGTATATTCAAAAAAAATAAAAATAGATGAAAAAAATATAATATATGTTCCAATAGAAACTGCCAATAATACAACAATTTTAAAATGTATAAAAGTAAATAAAATCATCATAGATGGAAAAAAAATAAGCAATTGTTTAATAGGTATATCTAATAAACCATTTAAAATTCAAAATATTAACATGTTATTACACAAAGATATAATAGGAGGATTAAATTGATAACACTACTACTTTTATGTATTGTAGTAATTTGTAATGATAACGTTTTATATTATGTTGGTTCTACGGATAAACTACCTGAACCATTATCTAAGGAAGCTGAAGAGTTTTATATAGTAATGGCTCAAGATGGAGATATTATGGCAAAAGATAAACTGATTGAACATAATTTAAGATTAGTTGTCTTCCTTGCTAAAAAGTATGAAAGTACTAAAGTAGATTTAGAAGACTTGGTAAGTATAGGAACAATAGGACTAATAAAAGCAATTAATACTTATAGTATGGATAAAAATATTAAACTTGCAACATATGCTTCACGTTGTATTGATAATGAAATATTAATGTATTTGAGAAAAAATAAAAGAAGTAACACTGAAATTAGTTTAGAAGAATCTTTAAGCTATGATGCTGAAGGAAATGAGTTACATCTTGAAGATATAATAGGTACAGATAAAGATATTGTTACTAAAAATGTAGAAGAAGATAATGATAAAAAAATAATGATAGAAGAAATACAAAAATTAAACAAAAGAGAAAAAGAAATAATAACTATGAGATATGGATTATTAGGAAAAGAAGAAAAAACACAAAAAGAAATTGCAGATATGTTAGGAATAAGTCAGTCATATATATCTAGAATTGAAAAAAAGGTAATAAAAAGATTAAAAGCAATTATTAAAGTATAACTATGATATATCATAGTTTTTTAATTTACATATCTAAAGTATAAAAAAAGAAAAAAGAATTAATAAAATACGTATTATGGTATAATATTAATTAGAGGTGATAAAGTGAAAATCATTGTTAGTGCAGGTGGAACAGGAGGACACATTTATCCAGCCTTAGCAATTATAAACAAATTAAAAGAAAGAAATAATAATATAAATGTATTATACATTGGTACAACTGATAGAATGGAAAAAGATTTAATACCATCTTTAGGAATAAATTATAAGGGTATTCCTATGAAAGGATTAAATAGAAAGAAAATATTTAAAAATTTTGAAGTAATTAAATCATTTAAAAATGCTATAAGAGAAATAGAAAAAATAATGATTGATTATAAACCAGATGTAGTATTAGGAATTGGTGGTTATATAACAGCACCAGTAATAATAGCAGCTAATAAATTAGGAATAAAGACATTTATTCATGAGCAAAACTCTATACCTGGTTTATCTAATAAAATTTTGAAAAGAAAAGCAACAATAATTGGAGTTTCTTTAAAGGAAAGTGAAAAATATTTTAAAAGATGTAATGTAGTTTTTACAGGGAATCCAAGAAGTGAAGAAGCTTATAATGCTGAACCAGTAAAAAAATCTAAATATGATTTACAAGAATCAAAAAAATTAGTATTATTTGTAATGGGAAGTTTGGGTTCATTAACAATTACAAAAATAATGAAAAACATTATTCCAAATTTTAAAGATAAAGAATATGAAGTATTATTTGTAACAGGAACTAAATATTTTGATTTATATAAAGATGTAAACGTACCAAACAATGTAAAAATGGTTCCTATGTTAAAAGATATGTTAAATGTACTTAAAAAGACAGATTTAATTATTACAAGAGCAGGTGCGTCTACTATTGCAGAAATAACAGCAATAGGAGTACCAGCAATAATGGTTCCATCCCCATATGTAACCCATAATCATCAAGAAAAAAATGCTAAAGTATTAGAACATAATGGAAGTGCAGTAGTAATTAAAGAAAAAGAGTTAACAAGTGAAAAATTACTAAGTACAATAGATGAATTAATCAATAATGAGAATAAATTAAATGAAATGAAAAAATATAGCCAGCTTTTAGGTGTAAGAGATAGTGCAACAAAAATAGCAGAAATAGTAGAAGATTTGGCTAAGAAAAAGTAAGAGAGTGAAAAAAATGCAGGAAATAGTTGAATACATTAATAATAATAATATTGGTAAATATTTAGAAAATGAAAGTATGGCAAAACACACAACATATAGAGTAGGTGGTAATGCTAAACTTTTTGTATATCCAAAGGATAAAGAAAAACTAATATTATTATTGAAAGAATTAAGAAATAAAAATATAAAATATAAAATATTAGGTAATGGTTCAAACACTTTATTTAGTGATGAAGAGTATGATGGAGTTATTATTAATTTGGAATCACTAGATTCTATAAGATATTTTAGAACTACTGTAAAAGCAGGAGCAGGTGTAAATCTAATTAAGTTAAGTAATCAGACAGTTAGAAAAGGTTTGGCAGGTCTTGAATTTGCAACAGGAATACCAGGAACAGTTGGTGGAGCAATATATATGAATGCCGGAGCATATAAAAGTGATATGGGCTATATTACCAAAAGCATACAAGTTTTAACCCCAAATCTTGAAGTAATTACTATGACAAATAAAGAATTGGATTTTCACTATAGAAGTTCTTTTTTGCAAAAAAACAAAGATTATATATGTTTAGAAGCAACATTTAAATTAAGAGAAAATGATAAAGCCCTTTTACTTGAAATAGTAGAAGATAGAAAGCAAAGAAGACTTGAAAGTCAACCACTAGAATATCCTTCTGCAGGATCAGTTTTTAGAAATCCAGAAAATTTATTTGCAGGTAAATTAATAGAAGATTTAGGCTATAAAGGTTATAGTATTGGTGGAGCAAAAGTAAGTGAAAAACATGCAAATTTTATAATTAATTATAATAATGCCACAGGAAAAGATATAAAAACTTTAATAGATTTTATAAAAAAAGAAGTAAAAGAAAAATATAATGTTGAATTAAAATGTGAACAAGAATTTGTAAATTGGGAGTAATAATGGAAAAAAAAGTTATTCGTAAAAGAAAAATAAAAATAATTTCTGTTATGCTACTACTATTAGTAGTTCTTTTACTATACTTTTTTATTAAATTATTATTATCGATTAAAATACAAAATATTATTATAAAAAATAATATAAATTTATCTGATGATTATATTATTGAAAAAGCCAATTTAACTAATTATCCAAGTTATTTTAAGTCTTTTTCTTTTTCAATAGAAAAAAGATTAGAGGATGATATATTTATAAAAAATGCTAAAGTTAATAAACAATTTTTTGGAGTAATTAATATTGATATTGAAGAAAATAAAGCTCTTTTTTATAAAGAAAATGATAAACATTATGTATTAGAGGATGGAAATGAAACTTCAACTATACCATATAAGATATCACTTCCAAGAGTAATTAATTATATTCCAGATACAATATATTCTAACTTTATAAAAAAAATGGCCAAGATAGAAGATGATATAAGAAATAAGATATCACAAATAAAATATGATCCAAGTGACTATGATAATTCAAGATTTATGCTATATATGGTTGATGGTAACTATGTATATATAACATTAACTAAATTTAATTCTATAAATTATTATAATGAAATATACCCAACTCTTGAAGGTAAGAAAGGAATTCTTTATTTAGATTCAGGAAATCATTTCCAAGAAATAAAATAATTACTCTTTAAAAAGAGTATTTTTTTTTGATAAAATAATAAACAAATGTTTGACAAATTAAGTAAAATATGTTAAAATACACCATTAAAAAGAGGGGTATGGTATGAAAAAAAATAAGTTTTATATAAGAAAGAGTCTTATAGTTATTTTATGCATTTTACTATTAAATATATATGCCTTAGCGTATAAACAAACAAATATACACGTATTTTTAACATCTACACCTTCTATAATTGAAAAAGTTGAACCAATAATAGAAGAAAATAAAGCTCTTTTTTATAAAGAAAATGATAAACATTATGT
>CACXGX010000126.1 GCA_902767365.1 uncultured Erysipelotrichaceae bacterium | reverse complement strand
TTTCTTTTTCATAATCCTCCTTATTATTCTATTTATTATATGCAATATGTCTTTTTTATGTGGGCATTAATTTATATATCTAGTAAAATATTAAATATAATTATTTTTGAAACTTTTTTCTTGTATCTTGGGATTATTATGTGTAGGTGATAAAATGACTGGTCAAGGAAACCTAAATAAATTTAATAAAATATATGACGATACTTATAAAGACGTTCTTAAGTATATTATTATCAAATGTCAAAATATTAATGATAGTAATGATATATTACAAGAAGTCTATTATGAATTTTGGAAGATACTAAATAAGAAAGTTGTTGAAGAAAAGAATATTAAAAGTTTTTTATTAAGTATTGCCAATAATAAAATAAAGAAATATTATTCTCTTTTTTATAAGTTAAAAACGATTTCTCTTTTTTCAAAAAATAATGAATTAGAATTGATAGAAAAAATAGATAATAATTTAAATATAGAGAATTTAATCATTAATAAAAATAATTGGAATGATATATGGATATTTTTAAAGAGTAAAAAGGATCAAAACATACCAAAAGTATTTTATTTATATTACTGCTCTGATTTAAAAATTAAAGAGATAGCAAATGAGTTGAATGTAAGTGAGTCGTATATTAAAAATTTAATTTATAGGACATTAAAAGAATTAAAAAATATTTTTGAAAAGGAGAATAAATAATATGTCTAACAAAAAATATTTGTTAAGAGAAATTAATAATGATTTTGATAAAGAAAAAAATTATGAAAAAATAATAAAAAAAATTAATAAAAAAAATAATATTGTTTTTTTTAAATATGCAATTCCTGTAATTATATTTTTACTATTAATTATACCTTTCTTTTTATCAAATAAAAAAATGTATGTAACTGATAATAGTGAAAAAAATGATTTAATTAAAATAAATGACAAAACAGATTCTTGGCTAGTATTAAATGTTTCAAAAACTAGTAGTGGACTATATGATATAAATATTCCATATTTTGAATTTACAAAAGATATTAGAATTCCAAATGACTTTGATAATAAAGATTATAAAGAAATGTTTTATAATGACAAAAATACTCGTGATCAAAACGATAATGTTTATTATAAATTTCATTTTTTTAATACTAAAAACGAAAGATATATTTTAATTGCTTTTTCAGAAGTTAAAGATAATATAAATATGCTTAAAGAAGAAAAAAATGATAAAGTATCTTTTATAAATAATAAAGAATTATTTATCTATAAAAGTGGTAATAAATATTTGACTAGTTTTGAATACAATGATTTGTTTTTCTATATAGAAACAACAAGTATAAGTGAAAAAGAATTAGTTGATTTATTAGAATCAATCATAAAATAGGTGAATTATGAATAAGGTTAGTATAATATTAATAATTATGTTAATTATTTGTGGGTGTAATAAAAGTTACATTGAAAGTAAAGAAGAATTGAAGTACTATTCAAGTGAAAACGGAAGAGTAATATTCTTTATATATGATGCTCCATATATTTATGATTCTACTTATTCAAGAGTTAGAATAGAAATCAATAATAACAAGTTGACAATAGATGGTTTTTTAAGTGAACTATCTGAAATTGATACTCTTCGTGATGGTGGATCAAAAGTTTACTATTATAATAAAGAAAAAGAAGTTTTTGGCAATTTAGATTTTTATGTTATAAGTTGTAATACTATAGATGGAGTAGATGATGTGTATGTCACAAAAGATAAAGAAAGTATTAGTACAAGATGTGTTAAAAGAGAAATAATTAAAGAAGAGTTAATAGAACTTGAAAATAATATATTTGAGAAATCAGATAGACTTAAATATAGAAATATCGCAGCTATTTCTATTAATGATAATAGATTAATAATAGAGTTAGTAAATAATAGTAGTGAAGAACAACAGTGGTTTAGAGAAAATATTGCTAATTCAAAATATATAATTTTTAAACAAGGTGGACCATATAGGACATCTCTAATTGGTGATTTTTATCCTCAGGGATATAAAGAGTTAACTATTGATTATAATATTAAAGATGCAATAATAAATAATGATGTTATTATTAGTGATGATTATATTACTAATCCTGATAATTTAGAAAGCTTCATTGAAAATTTTAATAAAAAAGAATTATCTTTTATAAGGATAGTAAAAAAAGAATCTAATGATAAAATTATAGTATTTGATATAAAAACTGATGGTGAAAAAGCCTTGATTGTTATTTTAAAAAATGGAAAAATCGAAATAACAAAATATAATCATATAGAAGATATTATAGATTTAGATAATGATCCTGCAATAGAGAGATTAATTGCATATAATGATGAAAACGATAAGATTGTTATTTATGAAATATATAGAATTATTAACTAAGTGAACTAACAGTATGTTCACTTTTTTTTCATTTAATGCTAACTTTAATTTATAGTTAGGAGGATATAATGAATCAAGAAAAAATAGGAAAGTTTATAGCAAGTCTTAGAAAAGAAAAAAATATAACGCAAGAAGAATTAGCTAATAAACTTGGAATTACAAAGAATGCAGTCAGTAAATGGGAAAGAGGAATAAGTTTAATGGATATGTCGCTACTCAAACCTCTTTGTGAGGAACTAGATATATCGATTACAGAACTTTTAAATGGAGAAAGAATTGATAGTAATAACTTAAAGAATAAAGCGGATGATGTTATAAAAGAAACGATTGATTATACAGAAAAGAGAATTAAAAAAAATAAAATTAAAAATATTTTATTTACTATTATAGGAGTTATAGTTTTTATAATTATTTTGTTTTTTGGATATAAGTTTGTTTTATTAAATAAATATACTTTGGATAGGCCTGATAATGTTGATGAAATTATTAAAGGATTAAAAAATCAAAAAGAGATTAAAGTTATTAAAAGAACAATTTCTGAAGATGAATATTTAAATATTGAGAATTTTAAAATAAGAAATGACTTTAAAGATTATAAATTTGTTGATACTGTTGGAGAAAATCTGGCAATTAGATCCTATACATATAAGAGTGATAATAGTGGAATAACTATTGGCATCGGAGATGATACTTTAGCCCTTAATAATGCTTTTGCTGCAGAAGAAGTTTACTTCTTTGGCGGTGATGAACAATTAAAAATAAATTCAAGCGAATTTAACTCTGCTGATAGAAAATTCTTTTTACTAAAAAATGATATAAATAATGAAATAGATTTCTATAAGTATGTAGCAGATAATTATTATAAAAAGAATGACATATTTATGGATAAAAGAACAATGATGGAAAATTATGCATTTAATCTATTTACTTCAATTAATGTCCCAAAAGTGGATGAATTTATAATTATAAAAGGTGATTATCAGGGATATATTTTTAAAATAATTAAGGATAATATTCAAATTACTCAAGTGACTATATTAAGGGATGGAAAAATGTATGGGTTTACCACTAATGATCAAAGATTTAGTAATGATGAATATTTAATAGATATATTGGGGACAATTGAAATAATGTAATATTTTTAAACTTCATCTTGTGATGAAGTTTTCTTTATAATGTGTTATATTTAAATAGAGGTGAGTGTATGAAAAAAAATAACTTATTATATGATACTAATGAGAAACCTCCAGTATCTAAATGGCTTATTTTATCTCTTCAACATGTTTTTGCAATGTTTGGTGCTACTATTTTAGTTCCTATTATGGTTAATCAAGCAGCAGGTGTTGAAGTTATAACAATTCCTACGGCACTTGTAACAAGTGGAATTGGAACTCTTTTATATATTTTGTGTACTAAGGGAAAATCTCCAGTTTATCTTGGAAGTTCTTTTGCTTTTATTACACCAATAGTTGCATCATTTTCAAAAGATGGAGTATCTGGTTTTACTACTGGAATAATATCTGTAGGACTTATTTATATTTTGTTTTCATTTTTAATTCATTTATTTGGAAAAGATTGGATTAATAAATTGTTACCACCGATAGTTGTAGGACCAATGATAATGATTATTGGATTATCTCTTGCTCCTAATGCTGTTAAACAAATTGGATTAACAGGAAGCAATATAGTTTTATCCAATCTTGTTGTTGCACTTGTATCTTTCTTGGTAACAGCTTTTGTTGCAATCTATGCGAAAGGATTCTTTAAAGTTATTCCATTTTTAATTGGAATAATAACAGGGTACTTATTATCAATTTGCTTTGGACTTGTTGATTTTGAGCCTGTTACTACATCGTCTTTTTTCTCTTTTCCAAGTTTATTAATTCCTTTTAAAGATTACACATTTAGTTTTTCTGGATTTATGACGATGGCACCTATTGCTCTTGTTTCTATTGCTGAACATATTGGTGATCATATGGCATTATCAAGTATTATTGGAAAAGATTTAATTAAGGATCCTGGATTAGATAAAACTCTTTTAGGCGATGGAATTGCTACTACTTTTGCTGGACTTGTTGGTGGACCTGCAAATACAACATATGGAGAGAATACAAGTGTTGTAGGTATGAGTAAAGTTGCATCAGTATGGGTAATTGGACTTGCTGCGATTATTTCAATAATTATGTGCTTTTTAGGTATTGTTACTTCTTTATTTTCAACAATACCTAGTCCTGTATTAGGAGGCGTTTCACTTCTTTTATATGGATTTATTTCTGTAAATGGATTAAAAGTTTTAATAGAAAATAGAATTGATTTTAATGATATAAAAAATGTTGTAATTGCATCGTCTATGCTAATATTAGGACTTGGTGGTGCCGTTATTACTTTTAGTAATGGTGATTTATCGTTTTCGCTTACCGGTATGAGTTTAGCAGCTATTGTGGGAATTATATTAAATCTTGTATTTTCTGAAAAAGGGAGGTAAATGATGATTGATTTTTTTAAGAAAAAAATTTATAAAAATGATGATATTAATGAAAATGAACAAGGAATCATTAGCATGTGGTCTTATCAGAGATACTGCAGGTTTTATGACTATATTGTGTTTATTGAACCTGATTTTGAAATAAAAATGAAAAAACTATGTGAACTTGTTACTGTTTATAAGGAAACTGATATAAGAATTATAGCCAATAAAATGGATTTTTCTATAAAAGAATGCATATATAAGCTTAATTATTTAAAAAATAAGAAATGGATAAGTAATGATTATTATATTAATGGTCAAACATACGAAATAAAAAAATGTTCTAATGAAGAAATAAACTTATTAAATAAATATTATGATATGGTATATTTAAAACACTATACTATTTATGAAATGGCTAGAGATTTAAAAAAGAAGGATAATTCGTTAGATATTGAAGAAACAAAAAAAATAGTTTATAAAGAATTAAAATATATGAGTAGTATTTCATTATTAAATGGTATAAAGTTTGATGAAGAAAAGCATGAGATTTTGTATTACACTTTAGAAAAACGTATAAAAAGTGAAAAATTTGTCACTTTGAACTGTCCACATTGTGGTGCACTTGTTGATATTCCAAAATTTGATTTTGCACGATGTGAGTATTGTAGTACAATTGTGGAGGATACATATTCTAGAAAGGATTAAAATATGTTTAATATTTTTAAAAAATTGTTTAAAAATAAAAGTAAATTAGGTTTCAAAAAAAAGAAGGAAGGTATTATTAGTGATTGGTCTTATCAAAGATTTTGCGGATTTTATGATACAAGAATTTTTCCTGATTTAGAATTTGATAATAAAATAAAAAAAATAATTCATTGTGTTAAAGATAAACATTTAGAAAGACTAGATGAGATAGCTCAAGAATCTAATTGTACTGTTGAAGAAACGGTAATGAAAATAAGATATTTAAAAAATAAAAGAATTTTAGATGATATATTTATTGATAATATAAATAGAGTAGTTAAGAAATGTACTTTGGAAGATACTAAAATATTAGAAAAGTATTATACAATGTTATACGTTGATCATTTTAGTATTGATGAAATGGCTCAACGTGTACCAAACTTTCATAATAAACCTTTTCCTATTATTAAAGAAGATGTCTATAAAGATATAAAATATTTGTATGATAGATGTGTTGTAAATGGAATAAAGTTAGATGATTATAGAAAAGAAATAATTTATTATACTGTTGAAAAGCACAAAAAAGCATTAACTTATGCTACAGTTAATTGTACTAAATGTGGTGCATTAGTGGATGTATCCCGTGGTGGTAATGGTAGATGTGATTATTGTGGCTCTTTGGTTGAAGATAATACAGATGGAAAATTTTAAACATTGATTATTCAATGTTTTTTTCATACTTTTATTTAAATTAAATATATTTAAGTGAAAGGGGAAATATGAATACTTATACAGTTTTAAAAGGCGATAGTTTATATGGTATTGCGAAAAAATTTAATACTTCTGTTCAATCTATTAAAGAATTAAATAATCTAAATACAAATAATATTTATATTGGTCAAAAATTATATATTGATGAAAATGATGAAGATGGACCATTAGAATGTTTGGTATATACTGTTAAAAAAGGAGATAATCTATATTCTATTGCTAAAAAATATAATACTAGTGTTAATGAAATTAAAAGATATAATGGGTTAAAAAATAATTTATTGAATATTGGCGATAGAATTGTAATACCTTGTAATGTTGTTAATGATTATAAAGATATAAATAATAATTATGTTCCTTATACTATTCTTAAGGGTGATACTTTATATTCTATTGCTAAAAAATTTGGAACAACTGAAGATAAAATAAAAGAATTAAATGATTTAAAAGATAATAATTTAGTTGTTGGTAATACAATAATTGTTGATGATAGAAATGGAGTTTCTTCGGTATTGGAGTGCTTTGGAGAAACACAAAATAATGATGATTTATACACTAATTATGTAGTGGTTGCTAATGATAACTTATATAATCTTGCTAAAAGATTTGGTACTAGCGTTGAAAATATAAAAAGATTAAATAATTTAAATAAT
>CACXGX010000125.1 GCA_902767365.1 uncultured Erysipelotrichaceae bacterium | reverse complement strand
TTTTTTATTCTTTTTTCTTTTTGGTTTATCATTTGATTTACTTAAAGAATTTGTTTTTACTTTTTGCTTTGCTTTTGCTTTTTCCATATTTTCTCCTTTTATTCGTTATAATGATACTTTATTATTTTCTATCTTTTGATGGTATACTTTTACCTAAATTACGTGTATCCATATCTAATAGTTTAATTAATCTATTATAAGGACAAACATATTTTCCTTCATGTAAAAAAGTTCCTATACCATTAAATGTTTTTTTAGCATCTTCATTAAATGATAATATTCTACCTGTATATAAATTATTTGTATTAGTATATGGTAAAACCATTTTAATCATTTCTTTAAATGTTTTACCATCATTTTGATATTCTTTTATTATTTCAAATTCTCTAATATAATTTTCTTTTTCTTCAAGGAAAATAATTATATAACCAATTAAAACATTATTATCGTAAAACATTGAACATAATAATTTAGGGTTACTAATTATATCATTAATCCATTTTTCTTTATGATTTTTTTGTGAAATGATTAAAGAAAATTCTTCAATAGTAGTATTTTTATAATATATTTCATATATTTTTTCTAAATCTTCTCTTGTTATAGTTTGTTGATTTTTGTTAATTATTTCCATAACAACCTCTTTCTATCTTAAAGTAAATGTGTATTGACTATCAGATAAAACATCAGAAATACTAGATGAACCATCATTCAATAATTCATTAAAGTTAAGTCCTGTACCATAACTATCAACATAATATTTAGATCTTGCATCTTCCATTTTATTACGCATTAGTTGTTGATCAATTGGATTATTTGGATTAACATCCATTGATTCAACTCTACCATCAGGATATTTAATAGTAAATGTTTTGGTTTCAAGAGGAATTTCATGGTCACTATATTCTTGTTCATTTCCATTCTTATCAGTATATTTTTCTTTAGCCCTTAAGTTCCCATTCTCATCTCTATATACTTCTGTTTTTCTACCATCATCTGTTACTACTTTTCCACATTCTTTATCAGATTGTTTTCTAGTTACTATTGTGTCGCTTTGATATGCTTCATCATCATAAGTTTTTGTAACAGTTCTTGTTTCTGTTAATTCGTTTTCAGTTTCTTCAACTTTATTTGTTTCAAGAGTTTTTTCTCCAGTTATTCCATCATACGCTGCTTCTCTATCTTCATTCATTTGATATACTGCTTGCTCTGTTTCTTGATCTGTTAAAGTAACATCTTCATGAACTAGTCCACGATTATCAGATTCTTTGTTACGCTCATAGTCTAATTCTTTATCGTCTTTAGTTGTTAAAGTACCTGTTTCGTGAATTTTTTCTGTGAATTGTTCATTTTCATCTAATTGTCCATTATTATTTTCATCAACAACTTCTAATGTTGATTCACCATCTGCATCTAATTTTGCACCATCAGAGTATTCTTTATGAAGCTCGTATTCTTTTACGGTTACTACATTTCCTGTTTCTTTATCAATTTTTGTTTCAGAATGCTTTTCAACATATTCTTCTTTTGTTACTTTTTTAACTCCATTAAAATAATTTTTAAAATCAAAAGTAATATCTGATGCTCCTGCTACATATATATTTGAATCAATAGTATTTGTTTCAAAATTTACTGCAGCAAAATAATTTTTTACTGCTTCTAGTATTCTTGCCACTTCACTTTCTAGTTTAGGTAGAGATATTTCAAAAGCATCAAGGGTATTTTGCCAATTTATATATTCGTCAGATAGTATTCTATTACCACTACTATTTAAAACATATTCGTTATCTGCATTCTTTTTATATTGATCTATATTAGTTTTATTTGCCCATTCAACATAATCATTATATTGTTCTACATATTCTGCACATATAGTTTTTAAATTATTTACTGGTTCTGCTGCTTCAGTTATAAATTGAGATGATCTTTTGGCTTTCTCAATTAAACCACCTATACTTGAAATTGCTTGATTTATTTGTCCTCTTACTGAATCAGACCAATTATCGTCACTTGTTCCATTCAAAACATTTGACACTCTTGATGAAAGAATACCAAGAGCTGATTCGTTTGTACTTCCAAGCATTGATAATCCACTTGAATCTACAGATGATAATTTTTCATTTAATTTATAATATTCTTCATTTTTCTTTATCATCATATCCTCCTAGTTTTCAAAAATATCTTTTTCATATTCTTCCATTCTTTTTATTATAAATTGATCTTCCTCTTCATAAGAATTACAAACTTTTTCCAAAAATTCAATATATTTTCTAAGTTTATTACTTATATAGTCAAAAGTATTTGTATAATTTCTTAATTCTTCATCTACTTTATCTCCTGCAAAACCTATCCAATAATTTTTTACTTCAGTGCTATCATTTTTAAATCTAGACAATGCATTGTCTATTCTTTCTTTTTCTTTTTTTAAACTACTAATTTTATTTTTTAGTATATTTGTATCAATCTTAATAGTCATCATGATTTTCACCCTATTATTTCATTAAATTTTTCATTTTCTTTTTCTATTTTATTATTAATAGACTCAATTTTTTTATTATAGTCTTCTACTACTCCCATATATTTATCAGAACTTTTACCAAAATAAACATATAAGTTTTCTAAATAAATAGAGTCATTTTTTAATTCTTCTAAAAAGGAATCACAATTATTGAAAAAGGAATCTTTATCCTTTCCAATCCAACATTCATCTAATGATTTTATAATACTTTGATAATTCATTCTTGCTTCTTCAAACTCTATAAGATTATCTCTTGTATTATTACTCATTTTTTTAACTTTTGACCAGTCAACTTTTAACATAACGTCACCTCTATTTTATTAATGAAGAAAGAATTTTTGATACATTTTTACAATTAGATAAAGAGTTTGCAAAAACTGATGCTCTTTGCAAATTCATTGACCCATTTTTTAATAAATCCAAGCAATCCCCATTCGTTAATAAATCATTATATTTTATATTAGATAATTCTGATAAAACATCTATGTCATTTCTAATTATTGATTGAACATTTTCATCAACTTCTTTTCCTTCTTCAAAATCTCCCATATAAATATCATTAATCTTTCTTTGAAAACTATCATCATCTAGTTCAGGTAGTACTTTAGAAACACCATTTAGATTATTTAATGCTGTTTTAAGTGATTTAGCATTTGAATCTAAACCTACTAATTCATCATAAGTAAGTTGGTTTTTAGATGAAAAATCATTTAAATATGTTTTTAATACTAAAGTTGTGCTATCATCAAAACCAATTGCTTCTGGTACTTTACCATTAATTAGAGATTTTAATGCTGTTATTGAAGAAATTGTTGTTCCTTCTTCAATAAATTTCTTATATTCGCTAGATATTTTAACACTTTGTAATATTTTTTCTTTAATTTCATCCCCTAATGTTTTATCATCTAATAATTCATCAATTGAAACTTTTTTATCAGTAGCTATAGTATTTAATAAATTTAATACTTCAGATAAATCGCTTAATGAAATTGTTTTGAAAAATTCTAATTGTGCTTTTAAATTATTTATTTCAGTATTACTATCTCCAACGACACCATCACCTTCATCAGTAGTTGGAGTTTTTCTTTTTGGTATTTTATTTTTGATATCTAAGTCAGTTTGTTCAAGTTCCTGAATGTAAGCACTCGCACTAGATATTACTCCTTCTATTTGTGAAGTAACACTTAGCATGGCATTATCATATTTAGATGGAAAACTTCCAACTAAGTCTAATTCTATCAATTTCTGAAAAGTTTCATTTTCGCTTGCTTTAAGTATTTCACTTTTAAAAGAATTACAAGTAGAACTCCATTCATTTAATAAGTCACCAACTACAGCAAAATTAATTGTAGTATAATCTTTTTCTTTAAAATCTTCTGACATATAATTTAATCACCACCATATTGTCTTATATATATTTATTTTATTATATTTATTATTTTTCTTCAATAAAAAAAGAAGTTTTTACTTCTTATTTATTAAAAATTGAGGAAGCATTTCAACTTCTTTTTTTCTTTCAATAATATCATATATTAAGTTTATAATTGGAATTTTTACTTTTTTATTTTTTAGTAATTTATAAATGGATTGTATTGTATAAAGGCCTTCAATTGTTGTTTTATTTACATATTCTTCAATTTCTTTACTACTAGTTTTACTTCCTAATAATCTTCCATATGAAAAGTTCCTTGATTTTTTACTTGTAGCAGTTAATAAAAGATCTCCAAAACCAGCGTATGAAAGAATTGTTTTTCTATCTCCACCTAGTTTACTAATTAATTCTTTAATATCATGAAGGGATTCTACAATAAACATTGCTTGAGTTGATTCTGGGTATCCTAGTCCATCTAACATTCCTGCTGCTATTGCTATAACATTTTTAATTGAACCACAAACTTCAACTCCAATTACATCTCTTGTTTCTCTTAATTTAATAGAATCACTTTCTAATGCTTCTTTAACTAATTTTCTTGTTTTTTTATTCTCACTAGCAAGTGTTAATCCAATTGGACAATTTGTAACCATATCTACAGCAAATGATGGTCCTGAAATGACTGCATATCTTCTTGTTTTAACATGTTTTTTAAAAATGTCTGCAATAAAAAGGCAACTATCTCTTTCGATACCTTTTGATGCTAATAAAACATATTGTTCTTCATTATAATATTTGCTTAGTTCAAAACTAACATCATCAACAAAACCTGCTGGTACTGCTACAACTATTAAATTAGCATCTTTAATAACTTCTTTAAAATCTGTCGATATTGTTATATCATTTGGAATTTTAATACCTGGTAATACTTTTGAATTTTCATGTTCTTTTGTTATTCTATCTTTTTCTTCTTCAAATTTAGTCCACATTGTTATTTTATTATTATTTTTATAAAACATTAAAGCAAGAGCAAGACCATAAGCTCCTGTTCCTAAAATTGATATATTCATTTTTTGCTCCTATAGACTTAAGTTATGATATACATTTTGAACATCATCAATATCGTCAAGTAAATCTATTAATTCAGCTACTTTTTCACTTGTTTCTTCATCTAATTCAATATAATTATTTGGAACGAAAGTAATTTCACTTGTAATAAATTCTTTAACTCCTGCTCCAGTAAGTGCATCTTTAACTTTTAAGAAATCATTTGGATTTGTATATATTTCATAAGTATCGTCATTAACAACTACATCTAATGCTCCACTATCAAGAGCTGTCATCATTACCGTATCTTCATCAAGTGATTTATCTGTTACAATAAGACCTTTTCTCTCAAATAAATATGATACTGAACCATCAGTCCCTAAGTTTCCACCTTTTTTTGTTAGTGTACTACGAACAAGCATTGCAGTTCTATTACGATTGTCTGTTAAACAATCTACCATTATAGCAACTCCACCAGGTGCATATCCTTCATATCTAATTGATTCGTAATCTTCTCCACCAGCACCACCTACTGCTTTATCAATTGCCTTTTGAATATTGTCTTTTGGCATATTGTTACTTCTTGCTTTTTCTATTACTGCACGTAAACTAGGATTTGCATCCGGATCTCCATTAGTTCCTCTAGCAGCAATATATATTTCTTTTGCTATTTTTTGGAATATCTTTCCACGTTGTGCATCTAATTCACCTTTTTTTCTATGAATTGTTGCCCATTTTGAATGTCCACTCATATTAGCACCTTCCTTTTTTTACATTAATATTATAACAAAAAAAATGTACAAAGTACATTTTTTTAGTATTAGTCTATATTTTTATTTAATTCTGTTCACTGTCGGCCTTTGAGATTTAATATATTTCTTTATTTCTTCTGGTTTTGTATGATCAACAACAATTCTCAAATCTTCATCTAAATCAGCATTATCAGCAGTATCAAGTTCTAAAACACATTTATTAAGTTGCTCATCAAAACCTTGTTTTACTTTTTTTAATTCTTTATAATTAATAGCATTCTTAATAGTTCTTAATGGATGAATAATTTTTTTTACAACGCTTGTATTAAATTTTAAATTACTAACTCTGGTAAATTTTAGATCAAGTTCATCTTTAAATGATTTTATTTCTTTATCTTCAAGTGCCTTGACTCTACTTAACTGATCATAATAATCTATTATTTCACTTCTAAAACCATTTGGCATAACAATTCCCCCCTATATTTTATATATTATATTTATTTATCAACCCTATAAATTCATCTTGAAGTTCTTTTAATTTATCTGCACTGCTAGCTTCAAATCTTGCTGTTATGTTTGGTCCAGTATTACTACATCTTACAAGTGCCCATCCATAATCAAATGTTACTTTAATTCCATCTATATCAATAAAATTATAGTTTTTAGATATTGCATATTCTTTGATCTTATCTACTATTCCAAATTTTTTATCATCACTTGAGGTGAATTTCAACTCTTCTGTTGAATAATATTCATTAATTCCCTCTAATAATTCACTTACTTTCTTATCTGTATGAGATAAAATTTCTAATAATCTTAATCCAGCATATAATCCTGAATCAAATCCTGGCCATTTATCATTAAAATAAACATGTCCTGATAACTCTCCACCAAAAGGAAGATTATCGTCTAAAACTTTTGCTTTAGTATATGAATTACCAGTTCTATAACAAATTCCTTTTGCCCCAAGTTTTTCAATTTCATCTGTTAAAGATTTAGAGCATTTAACATCATATAAAAATTCTTTTTTAGCAACTTTATTAATTATATCTCTTATTATTATAATCATATATTTATCAGTTGCAATATATTTTCCATTTTCATCAACTACACCAAGTCTATCTCCGTCTCCATCAAAGCCTATACCTAAGTCGGCATGTGTTTCTACAACTTTTTTCTTTAATGCTTCAAGATTTTTTTCTACACATGGATCTGGATGATGATTTGGGAAAGTTGGATCACTATCTCCAAATAAAACTTCAACATCTACATTAAATAATTTATATATTTCTTCTGCTATACATGAAGTTGTTCCATTTCCAAGATCAATAACTACTTTAACTTTTCTATTTCCAAAATCCAATGATTTTTTATATAAATCAATATAATCATTTCTTATATCATATTGAGAAAGATTTCCATGTCCTTCATCAAAGTTACCTGCAAGTGTGAAATCTCTAAATTCTTCAATCATTTCTCCTCTTGCATTTCCTCTTTCATCAAAAGCAAATTTATAACCATTATCATCTTTTGGATTATGACTAGCTGTTACCATAATTCCAGTTGGATTTTTAAGTTTAATACAAGCATAATAGTACATTGGAGTTGTACACAAACCTAAATTAATAACATTTACTCCTGTATCCAATATTCCCTGAATTAGTGAATCAGCTAATTCATCTGATGAATATCTATTATCTCTTCCAACTACTGCTGTCAAGTGTCCCATTTTTTTAACATATGTTCCAAAACTTTTTCCAATTATATATGAAACATCTTTATTCAAGTCAGTTGGATAAACACCCCTTATATCATATCCTCTAAATATAAATTTGTTAATTTCATTTGCTAACATATTTATAAATCTCCCTTCTACTAATATATTATAATGTAAAAATTAATTATCTTCTACTTTTTTCCCAGTATCTATATATACTCTTTCTTCTACCTCTTCTGTTTTATTATTACAATAAAAACCTATTTCTCTTAAAGTATTCATTTCAACACCATTTATATAAGAATATTTTTCTAAGGTTTCATTACTAAATAGTGCTTCATTATTATAAAAATCTAATTTAAATGTATATTCATCATCACCAATATCTTTTTTTAATCCAGGTAAATCAAGATTTAGTAGTTCTTCTACTTCTTCAAAATAAAATTCTCCAGTTGCTTCTGTATTTTTATTATACTTATGATTTATTTCAAAGTCTTTAACGACACCATCTCTATATGTTGCAGTTATAGTTGAATTAATCTCTTTTCCACTAATTCTTTTTGTTCTATAACATTTCATATCTATATATACGACTATTCTATCTTCTTCTGTAATTGGTTTTGGTATTACTTTTCTCAATACTGGTGGTAAAATCATTAAAATAAAAATAATAAACATAATAAAGTAACATATAAAATCAGTTTTTGTATTATAACTCTTTCCACTTTCTATTATATCATCCTCTGATGCAGTAGTAATATCTATTTTATCAAAAGGTATTTTAACTTTTTTTGGTTTCTTTTCTTTTTTATTTTTTTTATTATCGCTATTTACTTGTTCTTGTTTTTGATCTACTTGTTCAACTTTTTCTTCTTTATTCTCACTATCACTCATTTTTGCACCCTCAATTCTATTATTAATATATCATATTATCAGTGAAAATGCTATAAACTAAATAAAAAACTACACAAATGTGTAGTCTAAATATTATTTATTATACTCTTTTAACAACTCAATTACTTTTCTAATTTCAAGATCATACTTAACCATGTCTTGTCCACCAAAGGCTTTAATGAATTCATCTTTTTTCATTTTATATTTTTTAGCCATTTCATCTATTTCTTTTTCAACTTCATCATCTTTTACTTCTACTTTTTCAAGAACAAGTAATTCTTCTAGCATTAATCTATATAAAACATGACTATATGCTTCTTTTTCCATTTGAGTTCTTAAATCTTTTTCAGTTGTTTTAGTAAATTCATAATACATTTCAAGAGATATTCCTTGCATTCTTAGTTGTTCTTCATATCTATGAATCATCCTATCTATTTCTTCTTCAACCATTTCTTCTGGAATATCAACTTCAACATTTTTAGCAACAGCAGCAAGTAGTTCATCAACATATTTGTTTTCAACTTCCATTTCTTTTTGTGCAGCAATATCTTCTTCAATATGTTTCTCTAATTTTTCTTTTGTATCTACTCCATCAATTGCTAAGTCATCAAATAAATCTTTATCAAACTTTCTTTCAACTTTTTCTTTTATTTCATTTACTTTAATTTTGAATACAACTTTAGCACCCTTTAGATTTTCTGCATGATAATCTTCTGGGAAAGTAACATTTATATCTTTTTCTTCGTTTAATTTCATTCCAACAATTTGTTCTTCAAAACCTGGAATAAATGAATTACTTCCAATTTCTAATTCATAATTTTATGCTTTTCCACCATCAAAAGGTTTTCCATCTTTAAATCCTTCAAAATCAATTACAGCAATATCACCTTTTGCTACTTTTCCATTTTCTTTTGCTTTTGTTTCTGTAAATCTTTCTAGGATATGACCTAATTCGTGTTCAATTTCTTCTTTTGTTACTTTAACTTTTTCTGGTTTAACTTTTAATCCTTTATATTTTTTAATTTTTACTTCAGGTTTTGTAATAATTTTAAATACAAATTCAACATGACTAGCGTCAACATTTTTTAAATCTACTGTTGGTTGTACTACTGGTATTAGTTTAGATTCTTCTAATGCTTTTTTGTATGCTTCTTCTAAAACATAATCACTAGCTTGAAAATATAAACTTTCTTTACCAAATTTTTTTTCATATATATCTCTTGGTACTTTTCCTTTTCTAAAACCATCAACTGTAACTGTTTTTACTTTTTCTTTAAATGCCTTATCGATAGCATCAGTCCATGATTTTCCTTCAATCTTAACTGATACTTCATTTATATTTTTTTTCTTAGCCATAATACCTCCACATTTCTCCTATATTATATACTAATTAACAATTATTAACAAGATAAATATACTTTTTGTAATTACATTATATTTTATTTTTGAATATTATATAAAAAAATAGCACTACGTACTATTATTTTATTTCTGTAATTTCTATTTTATATACTCCATTTGGGCTTTCAACTTCTACTATATCTCCAACTTTTTTATTCAATAAAGCTTTTGCTATAGGAGATTCATTTGAAATTTTGCTCATAAATGGATCTGCTTCTTGGCTTCCAACAATTTTGTATTCATCTTCTTCATCATCATCAATGTATTTGATATTTACTGTTGAACCAAGACCAACTGTATCAGTTGATTTTTTTTCAATTATTTCATAGTTTTCAAGCATTTTTTCAATTTTCTTAATTCTACCTTCTAGTTCAGCTTGATCGTTTTTAGCTGCATCATAATCGGCATTTTCTGATAAATCTCCTAATGCTCTTGCTTCTTTGATAGCTTTTAAATTAGCTGGTCTTTTAACATTTATTAAATCATCTAACTCATCTTGTAGTTCTTTTAAACCTTCTTTTGTTAGTAATGTCTTCTTTTCTTTCATCTGACAACACCTCTTTTTTCAATGTATTTAATGATATCACTTTTTTATAATTCTGTCAACTAAAAATTGTTAACAGAAATTTCTTTTAAATGAGTAAGAAAATAATCATCTGTCATACCTGCAATGAAATCAATAACAATCTTTTTATTATCAGTATTTTCAAGGTATTTTCTATCCATATCCTTTAAGAAAGACTTATATATTTTACTATTTTCTTTGTTAGTATTTAAGTCATCTAAAAGGCTATAATATAGTTTATTAATACCTTCTTTATAATATGCTAAATCTTCTTTACTATTCGCATAATTATATATTTTTTCATAATTAAATTTTAAAAGTGAATTAACTGCTTCAAATATTTTATCACTCATTATTATTTCATTTTTTCCATAACTATTTTTAACTATATCTAAAACTATATTATTAATTATATCTTTATTATTATTTCCTAATACTTTAACTATATTATCAGGAATACTATTTCTATCTATAATTCCTAATTTGATTGCGTCTTCGATATCTCTTCCAATATAAGCAATTACATCAGATATTCTTACTACACATCCTTCAAGTGTCATTGGTTTTATTTTTGATGCATAATCATGACTTTTGCATGAGTTTTCATAGTCTAGCAAAAACTTTTCAACATTTTTTGGCTCAGGTTTATATACTTGTTCTAATTTTTCTCCATTATGGCACATCAACCCATCTAAAACTTGTATAGTTAAATTACTACCTTTACCATTATTTTCTAAAATTAGATAATCTCTTACACTTTGTAAATTATGCATAAAAGGAATATTTAATTCTTTCATTGATATTTCATTTAAATATTTTTCACCAGTATGTCCTAAAGGAGCATGTCCTATATCATGTCCTAGTCCAATCGCTTCAATTAAATCTTCGTTTAGATTTAAACATCTACCTATAGTTCTAGCTACTTTGCTAACTAATTGAACATGCAACATTCTTGTTGAAATATGATCATGCTCACTAAAAGAAAAAACTTGAGTTTTTCTTATATATCTTGTATAAGAAGAACTATGTATTATTGAATCTGTATCACGGAAAAATGGAGGCCTAAAATCCTCTTTTTTCTCTTTTAATCTAATAGCATTACTACTTTTACATGCATATTTAGAAAGATTATTTTCTCTTTTTAAAAGATTTTCTTTTATTAAATCTAAAGTATCCATAATTTACCACCTAAGAACTATTATAACATTTTTAATACATAATTTATAACTAGTTGGTACAATTTTGTATTATTTTTGGGAATGTATCTTTAAACAAAATCTTATTTTAAAAAAACTGATATATTCATTATGATATATCAGATATAAATTATTTTACTTTTATTCTCATCATAGAATTTGTTACAATAGGATAATTTACTTCAAGTTTTAATATTTCTTCAGGATGTCTTGCAACATCTATTGGATTCATATTTTCATCATATAATTTTTCTATAGTAAAAGAATATGTTTCTCCATTCGGAGTAAATATTTCTACTTCATCTCCTACTTTAAAGTAATTTCTTTCAGTTAGAGTTGCAATTTTAGT
>CACXGX010000124.1 GCA_902767365.1 uncultured Erysipelotrichaceae bacterium | reverse complement strand
TGCCGTTAGACGAGCAAGAAACAATAGTTAATATTGACTATTATGAAAAAACAATAAGTGTTTATACAAGCAGAAAAACAGTTGGGGAGAGATTAATTAAAAAAATGGGAACACCAACAAGAATTTTTGAAAGCGGTGGATATGTACAGGCAATTGAATATAAAAGAAGTTTGTTTGATAAAGATACTACAAAATTTTTCTCAAAAATGTTATTAGTTGGTATGTATAGAAAACAAGATGATGAAAATAAAAAGGAGTAAAAAATGAAAAAAATGACTATTTTATAATTTTGTGATATAATTTAGTTGTTGAGTGGCAAAAGAGGATTTATATGAGTATATTGGTTGCTACTCAACATATCGCCAATATATTCGTATAAGTTCTCTTTTGTTTTTCAAAACAAAGGAGAGATGTTATGAAAACTAAAATATGTACTAAATGTGGTATAGAAAAAGATATTATTGAATTTGGAAAATGTAAAACAAATAAAGATGGATTACAATATTGGTGTAAAATATGTAAAAATGAACATAACAAGAAATATAGAGAAGAACATAAAGAACAAATTAAAAAATATTATGAACTTAATAAAGAAAGAATAAATAAACATAATAATGAAAATTATTACAAAAATAAAGAAGAAAGAAGCAAAAAATCTAAAATATATTATCAAAAAAATAAAGAATATAAAAAAGCAAAAGCCAATGAATATTATTATAACAACATAGATGAAATTCATTTAAAACAAAAAGATTATTATCAAAGAAATAAAGATATATTGAAAAAACAAGCAAAAAAATATCGTGATGAACATATCGAAGAAAGAAAAAAATATGCTGAAAATTATAGAAAAAATAATAGACACATAATAAATAAAAGACATAATGAAAGAATGAAACAAGAACCAATATATTATTTAAAACATAGGATAAGAGCATTAATCAGAAAATCTTTTATAAGAAGAGGACAAACAAAATCAAAAAGAACTGAAGAAATATTGGGTTGTAGTATTGACTTCTTTATAAATTATTTAATTAAAACTTATGAAGATAATTATAACGAAAAGTGGGATTGGAAATATTTAAAAGAGGTACATATAGATCATATAAAACCTCTTGCTGAAGTTAATACTAAAGAAGAAGTTATTGAATTATGCCATTATACAAATTTACAACTATTGAAAGCTAAAGACAATTTAGATAAAAAAGATAGTTTAGAATGGGAGTTGAAACAATGATTTTACAAATTGATAGCCGTGAATCTAATAACAAAAAAATAAAAGAGTATTTTGATAGTATAGGACAAGAATATTTTGTATCAAAATTACCTTGTGGAGATTATGCTAATCCTCAAAATATGAAAGTGGTAGTTGAATTAAAACATTCACATAATGACGGGCTTGGTGAGTTAGTTATGAATTTATGTAGAACTATTACTCACGAAAGATTTAGAAAAGAAGTAATGCTCTCAAAAAAAATTGGAGTTGAACAATTTATTGTATTAATTGCTTCAAAAGATATTACGAATGTTGATGAAATACATTTATGGAAAAACAAATATGGAAAAGTTAATCCTGAAACATTTGAAAAAATTGTTAAAACATTTAGAGATAAATATAATGTAGAGTTTCAATTTTGTAAACCAAATGAATGTGGTAAAGCTATAATTGAACTACTAAAAAAGGAAGGAGAATAAGTATGAATATAGATATAAAAGAAGTAGCAGATAAAATTAATAAATTTCTAATCTTTGATGAAAATTTAAAAGGTTGGCAAATAAATAAGTATGGAGAAACTATTTCAAAAGAAGAAATAAATCAATTAATGGAATATATAAAAAAAATAAGAAATATATTATTTAATCATATTGAATATGATAATGAAGACAAAAAACAAATTAACTTTTTTGGATATTCAAACAAAGAAGATGAAGAATTTGAAATTTTAAAAGAATTAGTTTAGAAAGCAAAGGAGAGTAATAATGAAATATAAAGTAGTAGAAAAAGGAAATCCATTAGAAATAGAATTATATTATGAAAATGTAGGAATAATGGGAATGATAGAAGTATATAGAACAGGTAAAATATATTTTATTCATGAAATGACAAATAATATAAATAGTGGTATGAGTATAAAACAAATAAACAAAATATTAAAAATTGCTAAAAAAGAATTAAGAAAAGAAAAAATAAGACAATTTTTTAAATGTAGTTAGGTAGGTGAGTAATAATGAAAATTGGAGATTATAAAGAAGATGAAATATTTAAAGATGTAATTGGTTATGAAGATTGTTATCAAATATCTAATTATGGAACAGTTAGAAG
>CACXGX010000123.1 GCA_902767365.1 uncultured Erysipelotrichaceae bacterium | reverse complement strand
TATTTTATGGCTCGTTGGTGAAGTGGCTTAACACATTGCCCTCTCAAGGCAACATTCATGGATTCGAATTCCATACGAGTCACCATTTGTAAATTAAGGTCTAAGACCTTTTTTTTATTGCATTATTGTTATTTTTTTGATATAATACATAACTATGACTTGGGAATTATTTAAGTATGATATTCTTGAAGAAGAGGGGGCTTATTATGATTTTATTTGATTTTGATAAAAAATATAAAGATGAAAGGACTATTAATTTTTTAAATTATATTAATATTACTCAAGATAGAGATGATATTAAGTTTAAGAAATCAGCTGATTTAGAAAGATTACTAGCATTTCATTCTGATGAAAGATTGAGTGATGAAATAAAGACTACACGTATGTTAACATTATGTCCTAGTATTACTAGTCTTGTTAGAGATTATAATTTTTTACTTGAACTTGAAAATGATCCTGAATACTCAACTTATTTAGATCAATATAGAGAGATTTATTCTGAATATGATAAAATATTTAGTGAATTATATTCAACATTCGAAAAACCAGAAGAACTTAATGAAAAAGAATCTGATGATTATTATTTAGCTTGTTATTTTGTATCACAATATATTAATTACTCTTCATCTTTTTATGTTGGAGAGTTTCTAAGAGAATTTGGGTTAAATAAATTAGAATTTAATTCATATTTGAAATTAGTAGAAAAATATAATCTTGAATTATATAATAAATATTATATTAAAAGTCTCAGAAATAGAGCTGATAGAGTTAATGAAGTATATGATAAAGTTAATAATTTATATAATGCAGTTAATGGATTTTTTGAAGTAAAAAAAGGAAATGGTAAAGAACAAGTTGAAAGAATTGAATTCGATGAACTTGAATTCTATAGGAATTTACCATTTTATGATTCTGATACTTGTGAAGAAGTTGCTTATGATTTTAAATTAAAAGCAACTTCAACTAGGGCTAAATTTAGAGAATTGCTTGATTATACGGTCTTTCCAAGTAATGAAATAATTAATTATATGTATAAAAATAAAATATTTAATTATTCTAATTTTGAAAGACTATTTAATGAAAATTATATTTTTAATACAAGATTTATATTTGCTGGTAATAATGTTCTTACTGATGAAGATAAAAAAGCAATTTTAAAATATATGAAAGATAATAAAATACCACCTATACTAAATGCTTTTAATATTGTTAGTAGAAGATATTTAGCAGGTGAATTATTAGGTAAAGAAAAACTTATCGAGAAAGGATAGTGTGTTAAAATGAGTGAAACTAATCAAAATACTTTTACTAAAATTAATAATTATATTAATGGTTTAGTTAGTAATTTAGATGTAAATACAAAGAAAAATATTGAATTAGCTAAAGAAAATGGTAAATTAGTTTTGAATACTGCTGCTCATGTTTTTGTTGCAGTTAGTGTAGTGCATTTTGCTCTTGCTACAAATAGTTTATTATTTGTATTAGCTGGAACGATTTTATTATGTAAAACAGTATCACATATGAAAAAAACTAATGGAGAAATACGTACATTAAAGAAAGCTATTAAATAAATATCACTTTAATTAGTGATATTTTTTTTGTATAATAATTAGCAGTTGCGATTGACAAGTGCTAAAAATAGTGCTAACATTATTTTTGTATTAGGAAAGAGGAGATATAAATGAAGAAAAAAGAGTTTAAAGCCGAATCAAAAAAATTATTAAATTTGATGATTAATTCTATTTATACAAATAAAGAAATTTTTTTAAGAGAATTAATATCTAATGCTAGTGATGCTATTGATAAGTTATATTATAAATCTTTGACAGATAGAAAAGTTAAACTTAATAAAGAAGATTTTTATATTAAATTAGAATTAGATAAAGTAAATAATACATTAACTATTAAAGATAATGGTATAGGAATGAGTGAAGAAGAACTTGAAGAAAATTTAGGTACAATTGCTCAATCAGGTACATTATTATTTAAAGAAGAAAATAAAAATAAAGAGACTGAATGTATTGGACAATTCGGAGTTGGTTTTTATTCAGCTTTTATGGTAAGTGATGAAATAGAAGTTATTAGTAAAAAGTTTGGAGAAGATAAAGCTCATATTTGGAAATCTAGTGGAGTAGATGGATATACAATTGATGAATGTAATAAAGACGAATATGGTACAGAAATTAAATTACATATTAAGGAAGATACATTAGATGAAAAATATTCTAAATATTTAGAAGAATTTACAATAGAAGGGTTAGTAAAAAAATATTCTGATTATATAAAATATCCTATTAAGATGGATTTGACTCATGAACATAAGAAAGAAGATAGTGATGAGGTTGAAGAACATACTGTAGAAGAAACTCTTAATAGTATGATTCCATTATGGAGAAAAAGTAAAAATGAAGTAAGTGAAGAAGAATATAATTCATTCTATATGGATAAATTCTATGATTATGAGAAACCTCTTAGCGTAATTCATACAAGTGTTGAAGGTAAGATAAGTTATAATACTTTACTTTATATTCCTTCTAAAGCTCCATATGATTTTTATGCTAAAGATTACGAAAAAGGACTAGAATTGTATTCAAATGGTGTACTTGTAATGGAAAAATGTGGAGATTTACTTCCTGATTATTTTAGCTTTGTTAAAGGACTTGTAGATACTCCAGATGTATCTTTAAATATCTCTCGTGAAATATTACAACAAGATGCTCAAGTTAAAACAATTGCAAAAAGTATTGAGTCCAAGATTAAAAATGAACTTGAGAATATGAGAGATGAAAGAAGAGATGATTATGAGAAATTCTTTAAAACTTTTGGATTGAATATTAAATTAGGTATTTATAATAATTATGGACAAAATAAAGATTTATTGAAAGATTTGTTGTTATTCTATTCTTCAAGTGAGAAAAAGTTAGTAACTTTAAAAGAATATGTTGAAAGAATGAAAGAAGGTCAAGATAAAATTTATTATGCTTGTGGTGAGACTATTGATAAAATTGATTTATTACCACAAACAGATAAATTTAAAGAAAAGAATTATGAAATCCTTTATCTTACAGAATATGTAGATGAATTTGCACTACAAATGTTAATGGATTATGAAGGAAAGAAGTTTGCAAATGTTTCTAGTGAATCAGTTGATGTTGATTCTAAGGAAGAAAAAGAAGAACTAGAAAAAGCTAATAAAGCCAATAAAGACATGTTTGATGTAATGAAAGAAGCAATTAAAATTAAGGATGTAAGATTTACGAAAAAGTTAAAAAATCATCCAGTATGTCTTACTACTGAAGGAAATGTGTCTGTAGAGATGGAAAAAGTTATAAATGCAATGCCAACTGATGAAACTATTACTGCAGAGAAAATATTAGAAATAAATGAAGATCATCCAATTGTAGAGAAGTTGAAAAAACTATATAAAGAAGATAAAGATGAACTAGTTAAATATACTAAAATACTTTATTCACAAGCAAGATTAATTGAAGGATTACCTGTGGAAAATCCTACTGAAATAAGTAATTTGATATGTGAATTAATTGCCAAATAATATGTAAAAAAAATAAGATAAATAGTTAATTAACTGTTTATCTTTTTTTACGTGTAAAATTTTACATTAACTGTGTTATATTTTACATTTTCTCTTCTAACAAAAATGTAAACATAATATAATATTAATGAGTGAGGTGATAGCAGTGAGTATGATGAAAAAAATATCTTTATTTTTAATTACTTTTGGTATTGTATTCTTTTTGCTATCTTTTTATTCAATTTATAAAGTTAATAGTCAAGTAATTAGTAATATTGACAAGGTTCATAGTAATAGTTATGTTGGAAAGTATGATATATCTGATGTAGAACTAGATAATATTTCTACTAAATTATCTGAAATAGAAAATGATATTATTGAAAATAATAATATTAAATTAATAATTAATGGAAAAGAATATGTTTATAAAATTAGTGAATTAGGGGTTAGAATCGATAAAGATTCAATTATTAACGATGTATCTAATTATGAAGAAAGTCTTGATTATTGGACATTATATAATAGTTATAGTAAGAATAATTTTGAAAAAGTTACTTATAGTTATAAATATATTGTAAATAGTAAAGTTCTTAAAAACTTTTTACTTAAATTAAAGAAGGATGTTGATGTAAAACCACAAGCTGGTAAATTAGTTATGGGTGAAGATAGGATATTAAGATATCTAGGAGAAGTAGTTGGGTATAATTTAGATGTTGAAAAAAGTATTGCAGTTATTAAAAAGAATTTTGCTAATGTAAATTATAATAATGAATTAGTTCTTGTTGGTGATGAGATCTTTACAAATGATAGAGGTAAGTTAATAGATACAAAAGTATCTAGTTTTACTACTACTTTTGATGATACTATTGAAAGAAAATATAATTTAATAGTTGGAGCAAAATATATTGATGGTAGAGTAGTTAAGGCAGGAGATACATTTTCTTTCTTTGATAATGCTGGCCCTTATACAAAAGAAGGGTATGTTTATTATTTGGGAATGAAAGGAAACGGTGTTTGTCAAGTTGCTACTACACTATATAATGCAGAGTTACTTGCTGGTCTTAAAACTGTAACACGTTATAGTCATGGAAAAAAATCTGTATATGTTCCTGGTGGCCTTGATGCAACTGTTGCTGTTACTCGTGGTTATGTTACTGATTTTAAGTTTAAAAATACTTATAAATATCCAATATATATATCTGCTTTTACAAAAGGTGGAAAATTAACTGTAGAAATATGGTCAAATAAAAATGCTAAAAATGGAATTGAATATAAAACTGAATCAGTAAGAAATGGTTATGGATCTTATACAGCATATCGTCATGCATATAAGGATGGAAAATTAGTAAAAACTGAAAATTTAGGGAATTCATATTATTTTAGTGAATAAAATAAGAGCTTTGGCTCTTTTTTTGTTAAAAAAATTAAAAATATGGTATTCTATATATAGAGGTAATGATATGAATAATATAGTTTATAATTATGATAATTTGAAAGAGAAAGATATTAATAGAATTTCTAGAAGAGCTAAAGCTATTATAAAAAATTCTAAAAATGAAATTCTTTTAGCATGTGTTAATAATAATTATCATTTACCTGGTGGTCATTTAGAAAAAAATGAAAATTATGAAGAATGCTTGGTAAGAGAAATAAAAGAAGAATTGGGAGTTGATATTCCTTTGAGAAAAAGGTCTCCAATTTTGACAATTACATATTATAATAAAGATTATCCAAGTATTGGTATTAATTCTAAAACAATTGCACATTATTATGAAGTTAAAAGTGAAATTATTCCTAATTTTATGAATATTAGTTTAACTGAAGATGAGATTAAAGGAAATTTTAAATTACAGTATGTAGAAGAATCTAAAATTTTAGATTTTTTGAGTGATAGTTTGAATATTTGTACAAAAAAGGCAGTTGTTAAGGATACTATTGAAGCAATAAAAGAATATTTAAATTCAAGAGGTAATATATGATATTTAGTTTTTTAAAAAATGAAAAAAAGGATGTAATTGATTTAATAAATAAAGTTTTTAACAAAAATGCTAAAGAAGACTTATTTTATTTACAACCGAATCAAAGATTTTTATTGTTGAAAGACAGAAATATTGTTATTGGTACTACGCTTATAACTGAAAAATATGATCCAATTAATGGGGTTAAATCTTTTTATTTAGATTACGTTTGTATTAGTGAAGAATATAGAGGTAAAGGTTTAGGTGAAAAAATGCTTAAAGAAATAGAAAAAATTGCTAAAGAAGAACATATTAAAAGAATTGAACTAACATCAAATAAAAAAAGAGTTTGTGCTAGAAATTTATATCAAAAATGGGGAATGGAAATAGTAGATACTGATTTATTTTCAAAAAATATATAGAGGTTTATATGGAAGAATTTAAGAGTAATAAAAATAATAAAAAATGGTATCAAAAAATAAATTGGAAAAAAATTATTATTATATTTACAATAGTACTTTTAATATGCTTTTTTGCATTTAATTATCTAGGACGTAATAAAGATATAGTATCTGCGTTAACAAGATCAATTATTATTGCATCATTAATTATTATTGAACTTATAGTATCTGATTTAGTAGAAAATAGGAAAAAAATAATATTTTTAGATAAAAAAGATTTATTTTATGTTGAAATACATGATCAAAAAGATGGAAAATTCATTAGTGATACTGATTTTGATATGATGATAAAAAATAGAAAAATTAAAGAAGTTTATAATAATATTGAAGATTATGAAGGCATTGATTGTGGACATATAAAGGAAGTTTTATCAATAAGAAAAGATAATAATAGATTAGTTGTTATTGCTAATGTTAATGCTAAAGAGTGGGTTCCTATAGGTAAAATAACAGTAAAAAAACTAGAACTTCAAGAAAGAAATTATAATAAAAAAATAATAATACCAAATGATTTTGATAATTATGATGAATTATATAAATTGTTAGATAGAAAAATAGTTAAGAAATAATAATAAGTGTGATATAATCAAAAGTGTTATAAGGAGGATCATATATGTTTGATACAAAGATACTTATAGATAATGGAGTGGATTTAAATAAAAGTTTAGAGTTATTTGGAGATATAGCTACATATAATGATAATTTAGATGAATTTTTGGATGGAGTAGAATCAAGGCTTGGAGATTTAAAAAAATATAAAGAAAATGGTGACATGTCTAATTATGCAATTATAGTTCATTCAATTAAAAGTGATGCAAAGTATTTTGGATTTACTCATCTTGCAGATTTAGCATATAATCATGAAATGAAAAGTAAAGAAAATGATATGTATTATGTTACAGATAATTTTGATGAATTAATGAATGAAATAAGTAGAATTACTAATTTAGTTAAGCAATATATGGGATGGGATTATGAGAAAAAAGATGATACTGTAGTAAATAAGACTATAAATAGTGCTATATTAGTAGTGGATGATTCTAATGTTATTTCAAATTTTGTATCTAAAATATTTAGTAATACATATCAAGTTATAGTAGCAAAGGATGGACAGGAAGCAATTGATAAATTATCAAGTTATACACAAGAAATTGCTGGAATGCTACTTGATTTAAATATGCCAAATGTTGATGGATATGAAGTTTTAAAATTTATGAAAACTAATGATATATTTAAACATATTAATGTTGCAATTATTACTGGTACTGATTCTAATGAAGTACTTGAACTTACTAAAGGATATCCTATTAAAGCAATATTAGAAAAACCATTTAATGAAACAAATGTAAAAAAAGTTGTTGAAATGGTAGTAAAAAGATAACATTTGTGATATCCACAAATGTTTTTTTAGGAGGCTAAAATGAAATATAATAAAAAAGTTTATAAAGTATCATTAATTACAATAATATGTAATTTGTTTTTAGCTATTTTAAAAATGATTGCTGGAATTGTGTCTAATAGTGGAGCAATGATATCTGATGCTATACATACAATTTCTGATATTGGGACGACAATTATTGCTTTTGTAGGGGTAATTTTTGCCAATAAAAGTGAAGATGATGAACATAGATATGGTCATGAAAGATTAGAGTGCATTGCATCTTTATTGTTGGCAATGATTTTGTTTATTACTGGTTTAGAATTAGGATTTTATGGTTTAAAGTTACTAGTAAATGGTAATTATGATAAAGCGCCGGGATTGTTTGCTCTTATAGCTGCTTTTATCTCTATAATAGTCAAAGAATTGATGTTTCAATATACTATTAGAGTTGCAATTGACGTTAAATCTGATGCTTTGAAAGCAGATGCTTGGCATCATAGAAGTGATTCTCTTTCTTCAATTGGGGCTTTATTAGGTATAGTATTATCAATGTTTGGATTTACTTTTTTTGATTCTATAGCTAGTGTTGCTATTTCAATATTGGTATGTAAGGTTGCTATAGATATTTTTTTAGAAGCTACAAATAAATTAGTTGATAAATCTTGTGATGATGAAAAAATAGAAAAAATTAAAAATGTTGTTTTTAGTGTTAAGGGCGTTAAAGGAATAGATGATATCAAAACAAGAATGTTTGGTAATAAAATATATGTTGATATAGAAATAGCTCTTGATGGAGATAAAACTTTAAGACAAACTCATAGAATTGCAGAAAGAGTGCATGATGAAGTAGAAAAAGAGTTTTATGATATTAAACATATTATGGTACATGTAAATCCATTTGAAAGAAGGAAAAAGAGATGAGAAAAAAAATAGTTATATTATTTATTTTACTTTTATCATGTTGTGGTTGTTTTATGTTTAATGAAGAAAATAATAAAGAAAAAAATAACAAAAATGAAGAATTGGATGAGATTGGGAAAAAAGTGCAAGAAACAATGAATAAGATGACTATTGATGAGAAAATTGGTCAAATGATAATTGTTACTTATGAATCTCCTAAAATGGATAATACTTTAAAAAGTGCATTAATAGATGTTCAACCTGGTGGATTCCTTTTATTTGGAGATAATATTACTACATATGAAGAAACATTAAATTTGATAAAAGAAATTAAGTCTTATGTAAATATACCAATGTTTATTTCTATTGATGAAGAGGGTGGAAATATTCAAAGATTGCTTAAACTTCAAGATTATAATATTACTAATATTCCTTTTATGTACGATATAGGAAGTATTGATGATGAAGAATTAACATATAATGTTGGAAAAATACTTGCAGAGGAATTAAGAGTATTTGGAATTAATATGGATTTTGCTCCGGTTATAGATGTTTATTCTAATAAAGATAATAAGGTAATTGGTAAAAGATCCTTTGGGACAACGCCAGAACTTGTTTCTAAGCATGGTTTAAAACTTGCTAAAGGTTTAGAGGATAATGGAGTTATTGCTGTTTATAAACATTTTCCTGGACATGGAAATACATCAATTGATTCTCATGAAAATTTGCCTATTGTTAATAAAACGAAAGATGAATTATTAAAGGAAGATTTGATTCCATTTATTGATGCAATTAATAATGATGCGAAAGTTATCATGATAGGGCATTTAGCAGTTCCAAATATTACTGGTGATAATACTCCAGCATCTTTATCTAAAAAATTAATAACAGATTTTTTGAAAAAGGAATTAAATTATTCAAAATTAGTTGTAACTGATGCATTGAATATGAAAGCATTAACTAATTATTATAGTGATAGTGAAATATGTGGAAAAGCAGTAGAAGCAGGTGTTGATATATTACTTATGCCTTCATCATCTAGAAAATGTTTAAAATCAGTTCAAAATGCGTTAAAAAATGGTTTAATTACTGAAGAAAGAATAAATGAATCTGTTGAAAAAATATTGAGGCTAAAATATGAAAAAATAGTAGATAATTATGATAATTATTTACCTGTTGAAATTCTTGGTAGTAAAGAACATAATAGTATTATTGATAAGTTTGGTGGTGATTAAATGTTCGATAATATGAAAATTAATTTATTAAATAAAAAATTTAATATATTATGTGAAAGACAACTTGATTTACTTAAAAGTGGAAAATATGAAGAAGCTGAAAAAGTTGGTAAGGAAATTGAGGCTGTTTCTAATGAAATTCAAGAAATATCTGGAAAGAAACTAGAAAAAACTGAAAAGAAATTTGAAAAAGAAGCATCAAAACTTGACAAGGAATTAAAAGACTATGATGATGTTTTTGGAACTGTTTCAGAAGAAGAAGGCGAAAAAGCTTTATCAGATATTATGAGAGGAAAATAAAAAAAGCATTTTATGCTTTTTTATTTTATAATTAATTCGTTGTTATTGACATCTATTAGTACTTTTGAATTATATTTAATATCTTCATTTATAATAGCTTTAGCAAGAAGTGTTTCGATGTTTCTTGAAACAAATCTTTTAATAGGTCTAGCTCCGTATTTTTCATCATAAGAATTATCTATTATAAATTTCTTAGCATTATCTGTTAATGATAATGTTATTTTTTTATCATCTAATCTTTTGTTAATATCATTAATTATTTTGTCTAATATTTGGTAAATAACTTCTTTATTTAATGAATCAAATATAATTATTTCATCAATTCTATTTAAAAATTCAGGTTTAAATGTTGCTTTTAATTCTTGCATAACTAAATTATTTGTGTTTATATTTTTATCTAGTATATATTCACTTCCTAAATTTGATGTCATAATTATAATTGTATTTTTGAAATCTACTGTTCTTCCTTGGGAATCAGTAATTCTTCCATCATCAAGAATTTGTAATAAAATGTTAAATACATCTTTATGGGCTTTTTCTATCTCGTCAAATAGGACAATACTATATGGATTTCTTCTTACTGCTTCTGTAAGTTGACCTCCATCATCATATCCAATGTATCCAGGTGGAGAACCAATTAATCTTGCTACAGAATGACTTTCCATATATTCAGACATATCTATTCTAATCATATGTTTTTCATCATCGAATAATTCATAAGCAAGAGTTCTTGCTACTTCAGTTTTACCAACTCCAGTTGGACCTAAAAAGATGAATGAACCTATTGGTCTATTTGGATCTTTAATTCCACTTCTTGCACGAATTATAGCATCACTTACTAATTTAATTGCATTATCTTGTCCCATAACTCTTTTTTTCATATTATTTTCAAGATTTAGTAATTTATCTTTTTCTTCATTAACAAGTTTACTTATTGGAATATTTGTCCATTTAGAAATAATTTCTGCAATACTTTCTTCATCAATAGTATCACTTAATATTTCATTTTTATTTTGTAATTGAAGAGCGTTTAATTCTTTTTCAAGTTGTGGTATTACTCCATGTTTTAGAATAGCTGCATTTTCAAGATCGTAATTGTCTTCTGCATTTTCTAATTCTCTTTTTTTCTTTTCTATTTCTTCTTTTTTTCTGCTTATTTTGTTATTTATATCTTTTTCACTTTCCCAATCAGTTCTTAATTTTTTTTCTTTTTCTTTTAATTTATCTATTTCTTTATCAAGTTCATCTAATCTATGTTTTGAGAAATCGTCTTTTTCTTTTCCAAGAGCATGTTTTTCTACTTCTAATTGCATTATTTTACGAGTTAAAGTATCAAGTTCTGTTGGTACTGATTCCATTTGAACTTTAACTGTTGCACAAGCTTCATCTACTAAATCAATGGCTTTGTCTGGTAAGAATCGATTTGTTATATATCTATTTGAAAGAGTAGCTGCTGCCACTAGTGCTTTATCTTTTATATTTACTCCGTGATAAACTTCAAATCTATCTTTTAGACCACGTAATATAGTAATTGTATCCAAGACAGTCGGTTCACTTACAAGAACCCTTTGAAAACGTCTTTCAAGAGCTGAATCTTTTTCAATATATTTTCTATATTCGTTTAAAGTTGTTGCTCCAATACAATGAATTTCGCCACGAGCAAGCATTGGCTTAAGCATATTTCCAGCATCCATTGCACCTTCGCCACCACTTCCAACAATCATATGAATTTCATCGATGAACATGATGATTTCTCCATCGGATTCTTTAATTTCTTTTAATACTGCTTTTAATCTTTCTTCAAATTCACCACGATATTTGGCTCCTGCTACTAATGCTCCCATATCTAGTTCCCAAATAGTTTTATTTTTTAGGCTATTAGGAACATCACCTTTAACTATTCTTTGAGCAAGTCCTTCAACGATTGCTGTTTTACCAACACCTGCTTCTCCAATTAATACTGGATTGTTTTTTGTTTTACGAGATAGTATTCTCGTTATGGATCTTATTTCATCGTCACGTCCTATTACTGGATCTATTTTTCCATCTTTAACTGATTTAACGATATCTCTTCCATATTTTTCTAAAACATTCTCTAAATTTTCTTGATATGGATTTTGATTATTCATACTAATCACTCCTTTGCTAGATACATTATATCACTATTTTAGCACTTGTCAAGTTAGAGTGCTAAAAAAGTGTTTATATTTTTATTATTAAAAAAAAATCTGAAAAAATAATATAAGTGTTTAATAATATATATATGAGTACTTTTTTATTAATGAAAAATTATATTATTAATGGAATAAAATTAGATAAATATCAAACAAAAGCTGTTTTCTGTAATAAAGATAGGTATCTTGTTATAGCAGGAGCTGGTAGTGGAAAAACGTTAACAATTGTTGCTAAAGTTAATTATTTATTAGAAAATGGTTTTAAAAGAAATGAAATATTGTGTATTTCTTTTACAAATGAAACGGTTAACTCATTAAAAAATAAGTTATTAAGTAACAATATAGATGTTGATGTTAAAACTTTTCATAGATTAGCTCTTGATTTATTAAAAAATAAAAAAAATATTTCTAATAATTATTTGTTAGATTATGTTATAGAAGAATTTTTTTATTCAATTATATACCATGATAATACATATAAACTTTTAGAATTTATAGATAATATTGAAGAAACTAAAGAAACAATTAAATCTTTTATTAATCAAATGAAAGGATTAAATTATGAACTCTCTTTTTTATTTAAACTAATTTATAATAAAAGCATTAATACTGATCATAAAATATTATTAATTCTTATTTTAAAGGTATATATTATTTATGAAGAAGAATTAATAAGCGAAGATAAAATAGATTTTAATGATATGATAAATCTTGCTATAAAGAAAATTGATTCTTTGAAATATTTCCCTTATAAATATGTTGTTATTGATGAGTATCAGGATACTTCAATATGTAAATATTTATTGTTAAAAAAAATAATAGATAAATTTAATATAAAACTTATGGCAGTAGGTGATGATTATCAATCTATTTATTCTTTTACTGGATGTAATCTTTCTTTATTTATTAATTTTAAAAAGTATTTTAATAATTCTAAAGTTATAAAATTAAAAAATACATATAGAAATCCTAGTGATATTACTATTATTTCTAAAGAAATTGTTATGAAAAATAGAAATCAGATTAATAAAAGATTAAAGTCTTGTAAATATGGCAATAAATCAATTGCAGTTGTATATTATGATGATATATCTTCTATTAATGTGATTATTAAAGAGATAGATGATATTTTAATATTGGGGAGAAATAATAAAGATTTAGAAAATATTAATATAGATTTTAATAATAAAAATATTAGATTTTTAACAGTTCATAAATCTAAGGGACTAGAAGCAGAAAATGTAATAATTCTTAATGCTATTGATGATGTGTTAGGCTTTCCAAATAAGATAAAATCTAATGAAGTATTAAGTTATTTGAGAAATTATTCTTATGAAGATGAAGAGAGAAGGCTTTTTTATGTAGCTTTAACTAGAACAAAAAATAGAGTTTTTATTTTTACAAAAAAGTATAAAGAATCAATATTTATTAAAGAACTTTTTAAGGATTTTAAATGGAAAATTAAAATAGTAGATTTATCTAAAAAAACTTTAAATAATTGTTGAATTATAATATAATTACTATAGAGGTGTGATATGAAAAAAAAGCCGTGGTTATTAATAATTGGAATAGTAATTCTTACTATTGGTGTAATTATTTATAATTTTCAAAAAAGAAATAATGTTGAGTATTTTGTAGATAATGGTATTTTGTCTAGAGAAGAAGCTGCAAAATTGGTTGAAGAAACTTTGAATAGTATAATAAATATTTATGAGAATAAAGAAAAAGTTTTTAATATAGATAAATCTGTAATTAAGGATAAATATATTAAAGTAACAAATTATAATGAAATAGTTAAAGATATATTTACTGAAAATGGAATTGTTGAATTAGAAAATATGACTTTTGAGAAAAATAAATTTGTTTTAAAAGAAGAAAACAATATATATCTTTTTGATAGTATTCCTAGAGATAATAAGTTATTGGATTGTAGTGTTACTTTAGATAATTTTGATATAAAAAAAAATGAAATTAATTGTGATGTTACTTTAACTACGTATGGATTAAAGAATGATATAATGACATATTATGTAATCGAAAAGAATATTAAACTTGTTAAAAAAGATGATAATTGGTTAGTGGAGACGTTTAAATATAGTAATAATTAAGAAGGAGAAATTATGCAAGAATTAAATATAAGAGAAAGAATTGTTAATTTTATTGATACTTTGCCAGAAGTAGTTTCAGTAAAAGCTTATGGATCAAGTATTGCATTTCAAAGTGGATATAAAGATAATGAAAAAAAACAAGTTGATTTGATTGTGATTGTTGATGATATTAAAAACTTTTATAAAGAAAATTTAAAAAAGAATAAATATATGTATAAACTAACACCTTCTATTTATTTTAAATATGCTTCTAGTAAAGGATTAAAGAAAGCCGCAGGAATATGTTATACAACTGATATAAAATACGGTATTGATACATATAAAATGGGAGTAATAGAAAAAAAAGATGTTTTAGATGATTTGCTTAATTGGAAAACCTTTTATATTGCTGGAAGATTTCAAAAAGAAATGTATACTGCCAAAGAAGATAAAGATATAGAAAAAGCTAATGAAATAAATAAAAAGAATGCTTTAACAATTGCTCTTCTTTTGTTAGATAAAGAAAGCCCTAAATTGATTGATTTATATGAGAAAATATGTTCTCTTTCATATATGGGAGATTCAAGAAAAAGTTTTAAAGCAGAAGATCCAAATAAAATAAAGAAAATAGCATCTGGCAGCAAGGAACATTTTGATAAAGAATATAAGAATAAGACTTCATTATTTGTATGTGATAAAGATGAAAATATTGAAATAGATTATAAAGAAACGTATAAAATGATTAAGTTTTTACCTACTGATTTAAAAAATAAAATAGATGAGTATAGTGAAAAAGAAAATGATATTGTTAATATTAGAAGGGCTATAAAAGATTATTTAACAAAAATAATCAAAAGTTCAAGTCTTGGTCAAACTAAAAAAGGTATTCTTACTACTGGACCTAAAAATTCTTTAGTATATGCTTTATCAAAATTAAGAAAAGGAAGAAAAAAGTCTTAGGTGGTTATTATGGATGCATTTGTTTATAATTGTCCAAGTTGTGGTGGAAAAGTTAATTACGATGTTAGTGAACATAAATGGAATTGTGAATATTGTGGTAATAAATATGATGCATTGTTTGCCAAAAATGAAGAAAAAGAACTACCAAATGTAGAAAATATAAAATTGACTTTATATTCTTTTATATGTGAAAATTGTGGAAAAAGATTTGTTCATGATAAAGAAAATGATAAAACTTGTCCTAATTGTGCTCATCTATGTAGTAATAATGGAACACCATTTGTAGCATCTGGAATAGTAGATTTATCTATTTCTAATATGTATGCTAAAAATTGTTTTTTTATTGAAACTAAAGGTTCTTCTTTTTTTAATGATAATTTAGTACTTCAATATGTTAATTGTGATTTATATAATGGTTGTGTTATAGTTTCTTATAATAATATTATTGAAAAATGTATTTTTATAAACTTATTGATTCCAAATTTAGATTATGAAGATTATAGATTTATGTATGAAGTTGGAAATATTGGATTAAATCAATCAGATCCTTTCTTAAATAATAATGGTGAAAATATAAAACAAAAAATAATTTCTAATGGACAATTTTTAAATAGTATTGAAAATAAAAACTATGAAAGTGATATTGTTAATCAATGTGTTAAATCTTTTGCTAAAAAGTATAATGTTACTAATTTATCAACAATAATAGTAGATAATAATTTTAATGTAAAAGATGGTGTATATGTTCCTTTTTATATTACAACTTCTAAAAATAATGGAGATATTTATTATCAATATGTTTTTGGAAGTGAATATATGAAAAGGCCTATCTTATCATTCTATAAAAATGCACATAGGACTAGTAATGTACTTCTTTCATTACCTAAAGTTAATAATTCTAGAAAAAAAGCTAATTTTTGTTATAATATATGTTCTTTTTTAGTATCGAGTTGTATATTATCTACTATTGTTCTTTTTTCCTTTTTCTATTTATCAGATATTATGAATGATAGTTTAAAAATTATACTAATTATATTCTGTATTACTTATATTATTACATCTATTTTGTTATATAGATATTTCTCTAAAAAATATCAATATTATGATAGATCTATATGTTTAACAAAAGAAGAATATTTGGAGCAAATAATTAATAATTCTAATTATGTGAAAGTAATAAAGGTGAATAAATGAAATCATATGTTTGTAAGTCTTGTGGTGCAGAGTTGCTATTAAATAATGAAGCAACTTTTACAACCTGTTTGTATTGTGGAAATAATATTGCTTTTACGGATAAGGCAGTTAGTGAATTAAATATAAAAAAAATAATACCATTTTCAATAAGTAAGGAAGATGCAATAAAAAATTTTAAAAAAATATTAAATAAAGATATAATAGAAGTAAAAAAAGTTTATGTACCTGTTAGATTTTGTAATTATGATTTTGATTATTTGATATACTATGAATATGTAGTATCAGATTCTGATGATAAAGATCATTACTATGATACTGAAAGGTTAATAGATGGAAGTGTTAAAAATGAATTTATATTCAGTGAGAGCAAAATAAATAACGTATTATATCTTGAGTCTTTTAATGATATGGAAAAAGTTAATTTTGATCCTGTTTTGTTAAATGATGTTTCTATTGAATATGCCCCTTTTAGTGAAGTTGAAAAGATAAAAACAAAACTTAATAAAGATGTTTTAGCATATTGTATAAAAAAAATAAAAGATAGAATAACACAAATATATTCTTTAAATTATTTTACTTATAATATTGATATTGATTCCTTTTCAACTTTATTACCAGTTTATATAGTTAAAACATCTAATGGAATGATTTATAATTTACCAGGTGTTCCTATAAAGAAGAAAGAAACATTTGGTGTTAAAAATATTGCTATAATTATTTCAATTATTATTTTTTGTTATCTTATGATATGTTTTTTGTCAAATGTATCAAATTATGGATTAAATATGGTTTCATTAAAACTTACTGTTTATGTTTCTAAAAATTTTATTGAAACTGCAATCTTTGGTGGTATTATATGGGGAATAATATTTTTTATAGTAAAAAAATTAAAAATAAATAAAATTAATAAAATAAATAAAACATATGATAATTTTAAAAGTGAACAGTATTATTTTGGTAATCATAGAAAAAGATTAAAATAAAGAAGGTGAATATATGAAAACTGTAGATCATAAGTGTCCTAGTTGTAATGCAAGTATTAATTATAATCCAAAGAATAAAAATTGGGTTTGTGAATATTGTGGAAGTAAATTTACTTTAGAACAATTAGAGGCGAATGAAAAGAATTTTGAAGCTACAAGTGTAAAAGATTCAAAAGAATTAAAGGAAAATAACAAAGAACAAAAAGAAAAAGATTCAAATAATGAAAACGTTGAAATGGATGAATATATTTGTCAGGATTGTGGAGCAAAAATAGTTGCAGATAAGAATACAGCTGCTACTTTTTGTGTTTATTGTAAAAATACAGCAATTTTGAAAAGTAGATTAACTGATAAATTTTCTCCATCACAAATAATTCCTTTTTCTAAAACAAAAGAAGATGCAATAGAAGCTTTTAAAAAAGTTGGTAAAGGAAAAATTTTAATGCCTAAAGAATTTTCAGATCCTAAAAATATTGAAGAATTAACAGGCGTTTACATTCCTTTTTGGCTTTATAGTTGTAAGGCAGATGGACATATAAGTGGAAAAGGTACAAAAGTTATGATGTGGTCAGATTTTTATTATAATTATACAAAAACTGATACTTATAATGTAGAACGTGATTGTACTTATGATTTTGAAAAAATACCTGTTGATGGCTCAGTAAGATTTAATGATGCGATTATGAATTCAATTGAACCATTTAATTATGAGGAATTAACTAAGTTTAATTATTCTTATCTATCTGGTTTTTTAGCAGAAAAATATGATGTTGAAAAAGATGAAGCTAAAAAAATAACTATAGATAGAGCAGAAAGAAGTGTATATAATGATTTACAAAATAAAGCTAGTTTAAAATATAACTCATTTATACCTGAAGGAAAAGAGTGTAATATTAAAGAAGAAAATGTTGAATATGTTTTATTTCCAGTTTGGATGGTTAATATAAAGTATAATGAAAAAATGTATACATTTGCAATGAATGGTCAAACTGGAAAATTGATTGGTGATATTCCTTATTCAAAAAAGAAAGCAGCATTATTTTTACTAATTTTGTTTATAATACTATTTGCTATTCTTTTGTTAATTACATATTTTATATAGGAGGTTATCATGAGAAAGAATTTTATTGTTTTTTTACTTTTATGGTTTTGTTTTTTACCAACCATAGTTAAAGCGGAAAATCTTACTCCTAAGGTTGATAATACTTTAAAAGTATACGATTTCGCTGAATTATTAAGTGAAGAAGAAGAAAGTAAACTTCATGATTTAGCCTTCAATTATATTGAAAAGTATAATATGGATATGGTTTTTGTTATAATAAATGAAAATCCTTATGGAGTATCTGATAATTATACTAGATTATATTCACAAGATTTTTATGATTATAATGATTTTGGTATAGGGGAAACTAAAGATGGGATTATTTTCTTAATAGATATGGCAAATAGATATCCTTATATCTCTACAACTGGTGAAGCAATATTAATGTATGATGATGTAAGAATTGATAATATGCATAATGACGCTTATAGTTATTTAAAATCTGGTGATTATTATAAAGCATTTGAAGCATATGGTAATAGTGCATCAGATTATGCTTCAGTTGGTGTTCCAAAATCAAATAAATATTATTGTATAGATCCAGATGGTGAGTATTATAAATGCAAAGAAGAACCAAAATCAGTGAATTGGATTGTTACAATACTAGGTTCTATTTTGGGTAGTTTAACTATAGTATTTATTCATTTAAAAAAATATAAGGGAGTAAAATTGTCTACAAATGCTAATAGTTATATGAAAAATACTGTTACGACGAAGGCAATAGATACGTTCTTAACAACATTTACTTCTAAAACTAGAAAAAATAATGATAGTGGAGGAAGTGGTGGACATTTAGGAGGTGGAAGTTCTATTAGTCATGGAAGTTTTGGTAGAAGTCATGGAGGTGGCGGAGGACGCCATTTTTAAGGAGGTTTAAATGAAATTTAATAAAAGAAATATTTTAAATATTTTTATTACAGTAATTGTGGCATTTTTATATTTTTATATATTTTTGCCACCAATTAATATTCATGCACTTGAATTTTGGACATTTTTAATTATTATTTATTTATTCTATTTAGTCTTAAGTTTGTTTACTTTTGTAGGATATGCTAGTTTAAAGGGAAATTTATCAACGATAAAGTTATCAAAAGCCTTTAAAATAATGTTTGCTATAGTTCCAATAATAATTGTGTTAATGATAGTTATAAATATCTTCTTATCTCCTTTATTTAATTCAAGAAGTTATGCAAAAAGAATTACTATTATAGAGGGTAAGAAGTTTGAAGAAGAAGTAAAAGTTGTTGATTTTAATAAAGTTCCTTTACTTGATAGAAATTCAACAGAAAAAATTGGAGATAGAGTAATGGGAGAGATGACTGATTTAGTATCTCAGTTTACTGTGTCAAATTTGTATACTCAAATTAATTATAATGATAAAATTGTAAGAGTCACTCCACTTGAATATGATGGAATTATTAAATATTTTACTAATAGAGGTAATGGTATTTCAGGATATATTGTTGTTGATTCAGTTACTGGAAAAGCTGAATTAGTTAGATTAGATAAAGGTATGAAGTATATGCCTTCTGCTATGTTTAATGAAAATTTATCTCGTAAGTTAAGATTTAGTTATCCTACCGAAATATTTGGGGAAGCAAATTTTGAACTTGATAATGAAGGTAATCCTTATTGGGTTGTTCCTATAATTAGTTATTCTGGTATTGGTCTAAAAGAAGAAATATCAGGTGTAGTAATAATGGATCCTGTAACTGGTAAGTCAAATAAGTATTCTATTGAAGATGTACCTACTTGGGTTGATCATGTTTATAGTGCTGATTTAATAATGGAACAAGTTAATGATTGGGGATTATATAATGGTGGCTTTATAAATAGTATTTTTGGGCAAAAAAATGTTGTAGCTACTACAGAAGGATATAATTATTTGATTCAAGATGATGATGTTTATTTATATACTGGAATTACTTCTGTTGCAAGTGATGAATCTAACTTAGGATTTATTCTTACTAATATGAGAACAAAAGAAACTAATTATTATTTAATTCCTGGAGCTGAAGAGTTCTCTGCTATGGCAAGTGCAGAGGGACAAGTGCAACAAATGAAATATACTTCTACATTCCCTTTATTAATAAATTTAAATGGTAAGGCAACATATTTAGTTTCTTTAAAAGATAATGCTGGACTTGTTAAAATGTATGCTTTTGTTGATGTTCAAAATTATCAAAAAGTAGTCGTAACTGATGCTAATGACGGAATAATTAAGGCTAAAGATAATTATTTAAAAAATATTGGAGTTAAAAATACTGATACACAAATTGAGGAAAAAATAAAAATAAAAACAATAAGTAATGTTATTATAGATGGAAATACTTATTATTATATTGTTTCAACAGATAATAAAAAGTATAAAGCTTCAATTAAAGTTGATGAAAATTTAATGCCATTCTTAAAAGTTGGCGATGAGATTATTGTTTATCATGATAACAATGAAATTGTTATGGAAATATTAGGATTAAAATAAAAATTTTAATCCTTTTTTGTGGAAAAAAAACAAAAAATATGATATAATACACGAGAAATTGTTAGGAGATGTATTATGAAAAGTAAAACATTACTATATATAGTAATTGGTATAGTTATTGGATCTTTTTGTTCATTTTTAATTTTTAATATTTTTTATAAAAAAGATAGTGAAGAAGTTAATAAAAGTTATGTTGAAGTTAAAGATGAAGATATAGTTAATTATATAAAAGAAATTGATGATAAAAATGATGAATCATCTTTAAAAAAAGGTTTTATAAAAGTAGTTGATTTTCTTTTCTATGATGGAGAAATAATGGGGAAGAGATTAAATGAATTAAAAGATGAAACTAAAGTAAAAATATATAATTTATTTTATTCAATTGATAGTAAAGTAGATAGTTTGTATCCTGATTATAAAGAAAAAATATTTAATGAAACTGGAAGAATATATACTAATTTAAAAGAAAAAACTTTAAAATTATATATTAATACTATTGATAATATATGTGAAAATAATGATGATTTTTGTGAAAAAACTAAAGAAAATTTTAATAAAATAAAAGAAAAATTTAAAATATCTTATGATAAATTAAAAACTTTTACAAAAGAAGAAATTAATAAATTAGAAGAATGGTATATTAATTATAAAAATAATTAATAATTATTATAGGTGGTTATTATGTTTATTTTGGGTGTTAAAAAGGGAAAAATTAAAACAAAGTATCCTATTATAGGACATGGAAAACAAGGTACAATTTTTAAAATTGATGATAATACAGTATTAAAAGTTTATAATGCAAATGGTCATAAAAATAATAAAAAATATGAATTTGAAGTTGCAAAAAAAATGGAAAAATTACATTTAAATAGGTTTGTTACTCCTTTTGATATTAGAACAAGAAATGGTTTATTACATGATTTTAAAATGAATAAAATTGATTTTGATCATATAGATGTTACTGATTTAAAAGTTAGAGAATATATTGATAGTCTTAGAGAAATTAGAGAAGATGTACATAAAATTAGTTCTGTTGGAATTAAATTTGATGATTTACAAGAACATAATATATGTGTATCAAAGGGTAAGATAACAATATATGACTTTTCTGGGTATTATATTGATAAAAATGAAGTAGAATCTTATAATAATGGTGTTATTAATGAACGTTTTGGCTCTATTTATTTAATGAAATTATGTAAAGATAATCACTATTTCATCTATGATAATGTTTATGTTCCATTTATTGCTAGTCATTATATTTATTTTGAAGATTACTTAGAAGATAATGTTAAAGATAAAAAAATGACGGTTAAAGAGTATGTTCTTTCTTTAAAAAATAAGTTGTAGTTTAATTATTGATATAGTAAAATTATTAAAAGTGAGGTTTATTATGATACAAGTTAATAATGTTACATTGAGATTTGGTAAAAGAACTTTATTTGAAGATGTAAATTTAAAGTTTACAAAAGGTAATTGTTATGGTTTGATTGGGGCTAATGGAAGTGGAAAGTCTACTTTTTTAAAACTTTTATCTGGAGAAATTGAAACTTCTCATGGAGAAATAATAATTACTCCTGGTGAAAGAATTGCTATTTTAAAACAGAATCATTATGAATATGATGAGTTTACTCCTGTTGATACAATAATAATGGGTAATTCTAGATTATATCAAATAATGAAAGAAAAAGAAGAGATGTATTCTAAAACTGATTTTACTGAAGAAGATGGAATAAAACTTGGTGAATTAGAAGCTGAATTTGCAGAGCTTGACGGATGGAGCGCTGAAAGTGAAGCCTGTGAATTATTGAATAATCTTGGAATTGATGAAGAAAATCATTACAAGTTAATGAAAGATATACCTAATAATCAAAAAGTTAAAGTTTTACTTGCTCAAGCATTGTTTGGTAATCCAGATATTTTATTACTTGATGAACCTACTAATAACTTGGACATAGATGCTATAAATTGGCTAGAAGATTTTTTAATAGATTTTGATAATACTGTAATAGTTGTATCTCATGATAGACATTTTTTAAATAAAGTTTGTACTCATATAGCAGATATTGATTATGGAAAGATTAAATTATATATTGGTAACTATGATTTTTGGTATGAGTCTAGTCAGCTTGCTTTAAAACAAATGAAAGAAGCAAATAAGAAAAAAGAAGAAAAAATTAAAGAATTACAAGCATTTATTCAAAGATTTTCAGCAAATGCTTCTAAAAGTAAACAAGCTACTTCAAGAAAAAAAATGCTTGAAAAAATTGAACTAGATGAAATAATTCCTTCTTCTAGAAAATATCCATTTATTGAATTTAAACCAAGCAAAGAATCTGGAAAACAAATATTAACTGTTGAAAAACTTTCTAAGACTATTGATGGTAAAAAAATAATAGACAATGTTAGTTTTATTGTTGAAAAAGGAGATAAAATTGCTTTTGTAGGAAGTAATAATATTGCTAAAACAACATTATTTAAAATATTAATGAATGAAGAAAAATATGATAAAGGGAAAATAGAGTGGGGAACTACTATTACAAAATCTTATTTTCCACAAGATAATACAAATTACTTCTTAGGAGATGAATCAATAGTAAAATGGATTGGACACTTTTATAATATTGATGATGAAACTGTATTGCGTGGATTTTTAGGAAGAATGCTATTTAGTGGAGAAGAAGTATTTAAAAATGTAAATGTTTTATCTGGAGGAGAAAAAGCAAGATGTATGTTATCAAAGTGTATGCTTGAGGGATCAAACTTTTTAATACTTGATGAACCAACTAACCATTTAGATCTTGAAAGTATAACATCTTTAAATAATGGATTAATTAAGTATAATAGTGAATTATTGTTTGCATCACATGACCATCAATTTGTAGAAACTGTTGCAAATAGGATAATTGAATTTAAAGATGATGGAACAATAATTGATAAAAGATGCACTTATGATGAATATTTAGAATATAAAAAGACGATTTAATATTAAATTTATATTGTCTTTTTTTTTGACATTTATTTTTGTTA
>CACXGX010000122.1 GCA_902767365.1 uncultured Erysipelotrichaceae bacterium | reverse complement strand
TTTCTTTTATCTTTTTTTAGAGTAATCGGCATCTCTTGCTTTTTGAAGTTTTAGTGATAATTCTCTTGCTGCATTACTTAATCCTTTTGGAAAAACTGATTTAGTTAAAATAATAGACTTAAATAATGTTGGTGAAATAGATATATACTTTTTTAAACCTGATAACTCTTCTAATTGATATTCTGGATTGATTCTTTTCATATATCCTTCATAATCTTTTGTTATAAGATTTATATTATTTTTATGCCATGGTTTTATATTAAAAAAACCTAAACTATGTAAGATTATAGCATTCTTTTTTTCTTCTAATACTTCTTCAGAAGAAAGTTGACATGTTCTATAAAATAATTTCATTTCTAAAGGATTCATTATTAATGAATATGGAGATAAATTATATCTTGTAGGTATTGTTCCTATTTCATCTCTTACTACTAGATTAAATATATCTTGATCAGGATATATTATTTGATATCTTGATTGAGGATTGATTAATCTCATCTCATGTACAAAATCAAAATCTTTCCATTTATCTAGATTAAAATATAACACACCTGAATTAAAGTATCTATTTAATCCTAATCTATTTGTATAATCAATTTTTTTAGAAACATCTTCTTTAGCAGCACAAACAATTTTATCACTATATGCTTCTAATCCAGTTAAATTGCCTTTTATAATAGTATCCGAGTCAATATATAATAAATTATCTATATCAGGATTAATTTCTTTTATGATATTAGGAAAAAATAATCTAGCATTAGCAATTTGTGTTCCACGCCAATTTGGGATTCCATAATCATCAATAGGATAGTCTTCTAGCTTATAAAAAGTATAAGAAACATTTGGAAAATTATTTAAAAATTCAGCAATCTTGTTATTTGTTTCTTCATCAAAATCTGCTGTTATAATATGAAAATGTATTGATTCTAATCCACTATTTTCTATTAACGAATATATTGAGGGAAGTATTACATCTGAGTATTTTTTATTTATAGTGTACATTATATGCATAGATAAACATCTCTTTTCTGAAAGCATATTATAACAAAAAACTATTTATAAAGCAATATTTAAATACCAATTGTACGAACCTTTGTTTGAAAAAATAATATAATAGCGAACAATAAATGGAAGAAAGTACGAGAAGTACAATAAAAAAATATAAACGTGAATATTAAACTGAGAAAATTATAATACAAAATCTAAACAAGAAAAAAGTGAGATAAAATTATTAAACAATATTGTTAAACATTTTCAAAGTTTGGAAGTAAAAAATAATTATAAAGATAGATTGTTATTAATAAAAGAGACTAGATGTTTTTAGTCTCTTTATTGTATAATGAAAATAGATAAAATTGATAAAATCGATAAATATAAAATAGTGAGGTGTTTTTATGTCAGTAAATGTATTTCAATGGATTCCGTTAAAAACTAAAATAATTCACTTGATTAATTCTAAAGACGTGGTTGGTTTAAAAAAAATACTATCAAATGACGATATAGCAAAAGATGAAAAAGTAGATAATTTGCTTGGAGAAAAACTCTCTTGTAATGCTGAATATATTTTATATGCTTTTGATGATAATGGTAAATTTGTACCCGAAGCATTTGAAACTGATGAAATAATGTTTAACTCTATTATTTACAGAAGTAGTTTATTTGATTTAATAACAACAAATGATCCAAAAGTATATGAAAATTTTACAGGTTTAGAAAAACAATTTATTATATTTATAAAAAATGAAATTAAATCTGGAAGGGAAAAAGATATAAAAGCCATTTTTGATAATAATTGGATAAATAAAGAAAATTTAAGTAAATATTTCGATGGTAATGGATTTACTTCTGAGTTTTATTTTTCTTTGGTAGGAAATAGTTCTATACAAATATCCAATCTTTCTAGTGAATTTAAAAGCCATTATACTCCATTAGAGTTAATAATCAATGAAAAAATATTTAATTTTAGTCATTTAATTTCTACTCCATATAATGAAGAATATTCAGAAACAATTTCAATAATTGAAAATTTACTTTCTAGTATAGAAAGAAATGAATTAGAAAAATTTATTACTTTACAAGGTATAAATAGAAAACTCACTTTAAACGAACAAAATATAGAAGAATTATATTCAAAATTAATCCTTAATTCTGCATCAAAAAGAATTATAGAAAAAAGATATAATAATCTAGATTTAAAAAAAAGTTTAGATAAATATTTAACTGATGCTGAAATACAATTATTTTTAAAAGATAAAATAGAAATAATTAATCTTTTATATGGTAAGAGAGAAAAAGAAATAAAAAAATTATTATATTTATCTAATGGAAATCTTATGATAGATCCTCTATACATTTCAAATAAACTTGCAAATAAATCAAAAAAAGAATTATTTGTAACTTTGAGTGGTATTGCTAATAATGTTGACTTAAATAAAATAGATTTGAGTGAATTTAATATTAATAAGAATGTATTAATATCTTTATTTAAAGTAATGGATAGTTTTAACTTTGCTAAAAAAGATAGTATAGATTTTTTAAATAAAATACTAGAAACATCTAATGAACTATCACAGGAACAATTAGAACACTTAGAACAAATATTAACTTATATTTGTGAAAAGATATATAATACAAATGCTGTAGAACTAAAATATTTTGGTGGTGATATAGTTGCCAAATTATTAAAAATAAGTGATAAAGTTGATTATAAAGATGCTATTGATAAAATAGAAGAAACATTTAGTAATAATAATATACCAATAGTAGGAAAGAAATTTTTAATATATAAAATTCTTAATCCTGATTTAGAAGAAATCGATTTTCAATTAGATTATAGTATTTCTCCTACACTTAAAAAAGTAAGTAAAAATAGAAGATATAATATTTTATTTAGCGACTTATTTCGTATTACTTTAGGATCAAATAACATATCAATGAGACAATATCTTGAAAATTTATATTATGGAAATCGTTTATATAATGCAATAGCAAATGAAAAAATATCTCTTGATAGCCTAAAAGATGAAGAAAAAGAAATACTAGAATCATTTTTAGAAAATTTAAAAGAACTATATAAAAACACTAAAAAAGGAGAAATAGAATCTTTCAAATCATCAGGAGAATTAATATCTGATTTAAATAATTTAATTCCTTTATTTAACCCAACAGAGGATTTTACTTTATTAGATAGAATTGTAAGAATGTATGGTATTGTAGCAGGATTCAATACTTTTAATGAAGCATACGAGTATATTAATAGAAAAGTTATAGAAGCAACAAATAGAGGAGAAGAATTATCAAGAAAACCATTAGTATTAGCAAAGGGAGATATGGTTAAAGGAATTGGTGATACAACATATTTATATGATATTCTTCAAAATGGCTCATTATGTAAAGAATTTTTGGGGCCTTACTCAGGGAGTGATTCAACTCCACTTGATACAGACTTATCGATGATACTAAAACAAAGATTTAATAATTCAAAAACATTATCAAAAACTATAGCTCAAGGATACGGACCAATATGGTTTGTTATAAAAAAAGGTAAATTCCCAATTAATAGATTAAAGCCTGGTGACGATACAGGAGAAATAACAAGAGGAGTAGAATGTTTTACAACTTTAGATGAAGGTCATATGGGAATAAGAACAGGATTTGCTTCATCTGACATAGACTACATAATGATAGATGAAAATGAAGTATCTAAAGATGAAGTAAACTTTATTGTAGCTCTTAATCAAATATATATACCAGTTACAAATAAATCAGGTGAAATCATATTTACAAAAGAGGAATACGATGAAATAGTTAAAAAAATGGATGGACTTTCATATTATGGTATTAATGACTTTGAATTATCAAATAATTTAAAAGTACCTAATAACTATGATAATAAAACAATAATTGAAAAATCTAAAAATAAGAAAGAGCATATTAATAAATTTATCTCAAAAATAATGAAAGATAAATTTAATTATAATTTCTATCCTAAATTTACACATAATATAAGTGTTGGTAGTGTTCAACTAATCGATACTGGATCAACTGGTAGAGGAACAAATGTGGGCGATAAAACTGATTTTGATTTTGTAATGCGTGTTGATGAAAAAGCTGATAGAATGGAAATCGCAAAAGCTATATGTGAAGAATTAGGAATAAATATTCAAGAAGCAATAGAAAAAGAAATGGTTTTTAAAAATGGAAATATTAGACTGAAAAATATCGAAATACCGAATATTGATGACCCGATAGATATGGATATTACATTTCTTTCAAAATCTGATTATGTAACGTATACAACAGATATGGCCTTAAAAGATAGGCTTGATACTATAAAAAGAAAATATCCAGACAAATATGAAGATGTATTGGATAATATAATTTATGCTAAACAATTCTTAAAAGAAAATGAAGTTTATAAACCAAGCCATGCTAGGGATAGTCAAGGAGGACTTGGAGGAGTAGGAATAGAAAACTGGATTTTACAAAATGGTGGATCATTTTATGATGCATGTTTAAGTTTTTATAATGCTGCAACTTCATATGGAAAATTAAAACCTTTTGATAAATTTAAACAAATCTATAAAATATATGATTTTGGAGAGAATTTTTATAATGGTAAACACGATGAGTTTGTACAAAATAATATGACAGAAGAAGGTTATAAAAAGATGTATAGAACAGTTAAATTATACTTAATTAACCAGAAAAATATTGAAGAACAAAAGATAGTAAGTAATGAAAATGATTCAACATTAGGACATAATCAATTTAAAATTTAAAGAGAATGACTTATGAGACAATAGCTAAAAGTTATTACTGTAAAAGTGAAAGAGCAAGATTAGAAAATCATCTTGTATTATCTATGATGTAATAATGCAAAACATAATTAAAAATTTAGACTAGATTATTCTAGTCTATTTTATATGTTTTGTGGTAGAATAAATATATACGTGTTAGGAGGAATTATGATTTATTCAAAAGAAGTTGAAAACATGTGCCCTGTAAAGGGAATCAGTCATGGTGCTGCTCCGATACCAGAGGAAGGGAAATGGGTTCAAGCAAAAGAAATAAAAGACATTTCTGGTTTAACTCATGGAATTGGATGGTGTGCACCACAACAAGGAGCTTGCAAGCTTACATTAAATATTAAAGAAGGAATAATCCAAGAAGCATTAGTTGAAACAATTGGATGTAGTGGTATGACGCATAGTGCTGCAATGGCAGGAGAAATTCTAGTTGGTAAAACAATACTTGAAGCATTAAATACTGACTTAGTATGTGATGCAATTAATACTGCAATGCGCGAACTATTCTTACAAATAGTATACGGACGTAGTCAATCAGCATTCTCAGAAGGTGGACTAGCAATCGGTGCTGGGCTTGAAGACTTAGGTAAAGGGACTAGAAGTCAAGTAGGAACAATTTATTCTACACTTGCAAAAGGTCCAAGATATCTAGAATTAGCAGAAGGATATATTGTTGAAATAGGTCTTGATAAAGATAATCAAATAATTGGATATAAATATGTTAATCTAGGAAAAATGATGGATAACATAAAAAATGGAATCGAACCAATGGAAGCTATTGAAAAGGCTAGCGGTAAATATGGAAGATTCGATGAAGCGGTTAAGAAAATTGACCCTAGAAAGGAATAATAGTATGGCATTGTTTGAAAGTTATGAAAGAAGAATAAATCAAATTAAACCAGTAATGGAAAAATATGGTATTAAAGATTTTGATGATGCTAGAAAAATATGTACTGATTTAGGATTTGATCCATATGAAATAGTTAAAGGTATCCAACCAATATGTTTTGAAAATGCTTGCTGGGCATATACTTTAGGAGCAGCAATTGCAATTAAATCAGGAAGAACAAAAGCAAGCGAAGCTGCTAAAGCAATTGGAGAAGGATTACAAGCATTTTGTATTCCTGGAAGTGTAGCAGATGATCGTAAAGTTGGTTTAGGACATGGAAATCTTGCTTCAATGTTATTATCAGAAGAAACAAAATGTTTTGC
>CACXGX010000121.1 GCA_902767365.1 uncultured Erysipelotrichaceae bacterium | reverse complement strand
TGCAGTGCTTGTTTCTTTATCAACATAGCAAAAACAATAAGAACAAATATCTCCATCATCAGTTACTATCATACTTTCAAAACTATCATTATAAAATTGTGATTTTTTCCTTCCTTGATATGATAAAGAGCCTTCTCTAGGAGCAATAGTTAAATCACCGTTATCGTCACTTGGATGGAATCCATAATGACAAGCTGTAGATTTCATTCCATCATTTATCTTTTCACCATAAACCAGTTTATATCCTTCAGGTAGTTCAATTACATAATTTGTTTCAAGTGGATGTTGAACGTTATCAAAATCACCAGCTATATCTCTTGTATAGCCTCTTCTTAATAGTTCTTCTTGTTGATTCTTTAAACTATCATGAGATACAACTAAAAAATTAATTGTACCATCCTCTTCTTTATCAAATAATGGTCTTAATTCTTTTTCACCTAAATCTAACATTAAACTAAAAATATCTTCATAACCTTTTTTTATACAAGTATTAAATGAATCTCCGTCAGGTATAACCAATCCTAATATATTCTTAGTAGAATCATCTTCAAATAAATAGATATAATCCGAGTTTTTTTCTTTTCCTCTTTCATCATGATATAAAACATCAATTCTATAAATTAAGTCATCAAATCTTTGAGGTAACCAAGAAACCATATTTTTATTATCTTTATAATTCTCTCTTAAAAATTTAATTACTCTATCATAATCTTCTTCTTTATTGAATTTCTTTATTATCATTTAATCATCTCCTATGTTCATTATACCAAAAATTTTCTATATTTAATTGCATCATATTATTACTAATTTACAATCTAAATCAAGATATTATATTGATTGATTTATCCCCAAAACATGTTCCTCATTTCTAAGACACATTGCTGTTATTATTAGAACTTCCGAGTCTATGAAACTACCACTCGATAACACTACCAAAAAGTATGTAGAATTCATTTTTATCTATTTTTAATTTTAGCCTTCGCTTATTTCAATATTTTGAATTTCAGCTATTATAATTGATCTTACTTTTAAATCTTCAGGCAAATTGTTTGTTTCTTCATATTCTTTTATTTCATCAAACAACTCTCCATTATTGTAAACATGAGTCACACAATCTATTTTTATTTGTTTATCATTGTTGTTTTTTAAATAAACATCTATAAAACAATTAGAATTATTACTTATGTTTTCTATTGATCTATTCATTTGTATATTTGATAGTATAATTTTATCTTCTTCTATTCTACTTGGCATAACAATTATTGCATGTAGAAAAAATTACCCATTCATTATTTTTTATTTCTTCAATTTCTTCTAAAGTTAATCTATTTCTCATATTATCATCTACTGAATCATTTTAAATTAATAATTGCCCACTAGTTGTATATAAAATCCTGTTTAATATATAAGTTATGAATCATTATTTATCATTGATTGTCTATAACTGAATTTATCTAAAAATCAAAATAGAGCTTTTTCGAGAAAAATTAATATTCATAAAATATTATATTTGATTCTTTAATTTAATTTTCTAAATTTTATAATTATAGTACTTGGACAATTAATAGTTTTTTCTTTTTTCCAAAAATTGCTTTTATAACCGTTTACATCATCTTTCATAATAGTTTCTTCTTCATACATTTTTTCTACATAAAAACCTGCTTCAGTTGCAGTGTTTATTATGGTAGAAATCATTAAATTTTTCTGTGCTAAATTAACTTTATCTGGTCCTTTAGTTATTATTTCACTATTTTCATCAAAGTATGATTTACTAACTACTACTTTATCATCTACAACACCTAAGCAATAATAGAATGGATGAGTCCAACTAATTACTAATGATCCATCTTCTTTTAAATATTTGTTTGCATTTAATAATGTCTTATATAAATCAGAAGTATACCCTATACTAAAAATTGAAATTATATAATCAAAATAATTATTTGGAATATTTATTTCTGATTCCATTGGGCCTACAATAAAGTTATCTTTAAATTGTGGAAATTTGCTTTTGGCTTTTTTAATTTGTTCCTCAGAAATATCTATTCCCCATATTTCTAATGCACCTTTATTATATAAATATTCTAATGATCCTCCTTCTCCACAACCCATGTCTAGTATTTTAGCACCTTTCACATTGTTTAAAATATTAATATCATCTTCGTTTCGTTTTAGAAATGGTCCATATTCAGGTAATATTGTGTTTGAAAAAGGCTTATTGGCTTTAATTAAATCATTCCATCCCTTTTTGTTCATTTCAATAAACTCTTGACTATTCACTTTTTCACCTCATTTTTATAATATCATAGATATATTTAAAATCCTTAATTTTCTTGCTCTTCGTGGGGCTATTTATATTTTTTAGCCTTTTTGCCACATAAAGAATCTGCACTGTTTGTCTCCACTTTGCCCTACAAAAGTCTTTCTTTTTTTTACTTTTTTAATTTGGCTTCATGATTATCACTATGCTTTTATGGTAAACTGTATCTAAAATTAATGTAATTTTTCCAACTTTTATGTAATTATATTTTATCTATTTTTTCAATAAATTCATTTGAAAATTTATACCATTTAAATATTGCTTTTTTTCTCTCCATATATTTTTCTAATTCTTCATCCGTATAATTTGGATTATTTTCTTTAAATCTACTTATAGCTCTATTATAGCAAGTATCTATGCAAGTTCTAATTATAATTATTTTCCCCTTTAAAAGATTTATATCTTTAATGCAATGAAACTGGGCACAATCTATAACAATTGTTTTATCATATTTTTTACAATAGTCTAATATTTCAGAATATATTAAATCAAAATCATCTCCACAATTAGGTAATTTTTTGTATTTACTTCTAAAATATTCTCCTAAATCTTTATTTATACCATTGCTATTTTCAAATCTATGTTCAGAGAAAATTTCATCAGTATCAACTATTAAATATTCACTACTATTAAAATGTTCATTAGTATAAGTAGATTTACCTGATCCACTTTGACCTGTTAAGTTGATAATTTTATCATTTGTCAAATCTTTAATATATGGTTCTTTATCAACATACAGGCTAATATCAATTGGACTTTGAATTTCTTTTAAAATATTATATATTTCTTGAGTACTTTCATAAGCTAAATTTTTATCTCCGGCATAATTTACAAACCCTTCTAATATTTCATCAACATTGTCTAATTTAACTCGATCTTTAATTATGTACTTAGATATTTCTATTCTATTTTTCCATATCAAAGTTAATAAACACTCTGCAATAATTTTATTTGATAAAGTGTTTTTTTTTGTATAGTTCTAGTACCATTTCATCTGTTATTTTTCGCGGGTTAGTAACAATAATTTTATTTGATCTATAAATCCCTTTTTCTTTATCAACATTAATCACTTCTGCATCGTTTGGGATTATAACATCATAGATAGTGTCTCCTCTGTGTAACCATCTTAAAATCTTATCTTCAGTACTAAAATTAAATCCACCCATTTCTTCTGCATCTAAGCTGTTAGTATTCCAATTATCTGCAACATTTTCTTCGTCAATTTTATATTTAAATCCACCAGCATTAGATTTCAATCCATCCATTACTCTAACATACTTAGACATTATATCATCTCCGCTATTATTATAGCATAATTTTTTCCCTTATATCTGTGACTATGCATATTCTACATACAGTTTTTACTATATCTAAATGGTAAGTAAAATTAAAAAATTGCAATAAATTGCAACTTTCTTAAAATTGATAATTTTGTTAAAGTTCTTTTGTTTCCTTGCTATGTGAGTTATTTACCATAACATTGCTTATATTTTTTTAGCAAGGCAGTTTTTTAATCCATTAATCGCTGTTTTTTTTCAAAATCAATATTATGAAATTCTATATTTTTATTTGGATGTTGTTTTAGTGCATACAATTTTTGTTTATCAATAAATGGCTCTAGTTTTTGCATATCTGTAATATCTTTTGGTCTTCTTGTATATCCTTTTAATTCATATACACTTTCTATAGTGCCAGTTCTAAATGTAGCCCCCATATATTCAGTAGGATTTCCATCATATCTTAATTCTGTTCCAATCTGATCATATTGCCTTTCGAGTACGTCTACAACAACTTCTCCCTCTTCGAGACGATGTGAATATTCTCTTATTGTTATAGAATTATCCTGTTCCCTTTTAAATGTGAAAAAACCTAAATGGAACTCGTTATTTGGATTTTGTGCTAGAACTGTATGTGGTGGTTTGCTTTGTTCCATTTCTTGATATCTTTCTAAACTTGGAAATCTATCATCATGAAATTCATAACCACTTAATTGAATTATTTCAGCAACTTTTGGAATATCGTCTTCATTTATCATTATATCAATATCATCATGATATCTAAAAAGTTGTTGCCCTGTTTTTAAAAAACAAGGTAATGCTCCAACAATATAATAATCTATTGCATATTGATTAAATAATGTTGTAAATTTAACTATAGATTCATTAACCAAGCGATGATTTTCTTCTAATGACATATTTCCCTCAACTTCATTAGAAAACATTTTCGACAAACGCGTTTTCATTTCTTCTACAGATGGACAAATTCCCGGATTTATGTTTCTAATTACTTCTAGACAACAATTATACATTTCTTCATTATTTCTCAACACTCTATATGCAATTTGCGATAATTCTTTTATTACTTCAGTTTCACTTAAATTTGAGCATTTGTTTATTAATTCTTGTTTTTTATCTTCTTGTACATTTACTACTCTACATAATGTTTCTATAGTATTCTTCAATTTAATAAGGTCCATAATATCAACTCCTATATTAATTATACTATATTTTGTTAATAATTCTCTATGTCACTTTAATAATGTATCTAGATATCTAAGTTTTTATAGCATGAAAAAAGCCCAGTAATTATGGGCTCTTTTGAACTATTGAATTGACTTGGTAGTTTCCAATAGTTTTTCGTAATTTTTATTACGACTTATTTTTCACATATGAATACCTGATTGAGTATTAGTTTTTTCTGAATTATCTATCGTATGATTTGATTCATTTTGTTTAGTAAATTTTTTCTTTTTACTGTATGTATCAACTATTTTTTGAGAATAATTTGAAACATTGTTATTTACATCTAAATAATTATCAATTCTTCCACTTTTCCACGATATTTTTGATGATATCCCCCACACATTAAATAATTGAACTCCGTATGTAGTTGCACAATCTAATACAGTTCTAAAAACTCTATTAGTCTGATAATTATATTCATGTTGTTCTCCATCATTTGATACATCCAATTCTGTAATTTGAAGTTTTTTACCTGTTTTTGAATAATCACCATAAGCTTCCTTTATTGATGCATCGGTAGTCATAGTAGAATAATGGGATTGTATTCCAATACCATCAAGCAAAACTATGCCTTCTTCATTTTCAACTTTTTGAATATTCTTAATAATTTCAATAATATTTTTTCTTTTTTCAGGTCTTTCTTCACCATATTCATTATAATATAAATCTATATTAGGGAAATTTTTTTTAGCCAATTTTAGAATATTAATATAATAATCTTCACCTAATTTATCTTTCCATTTGCTATCTCTAAGTATTTTGTCTGAGGTATCAGAAGCGATTTCATTTAATACATCTATTGAATAAAATACATCAGAGTATCTATTTGATAATTCACTCATATAAGTATCTAAAAAAAGATATATTTGTTCTCTCGATGCATTTTCTAATAATGGTCTAAAATCTTTGTGCCAAATAATATTATGCATTCTTAATTTCATATTATGACGTCTTGCAAAATTTGCTAACTTGTCTAAATATTCAAAATTAAAAATATCCATATTTATATTATTATCTATAATCAATGGCTTCCTTGTATCTATTATACACCTCATTTTACCAACCCACTCTGGTGTGATACAATCGACATCGTTAAGTATATTATTATATATTTTTATTGTTTCTTCATAAGAAATATCTTTTAAACCGGGAAATATATAGTCAAAATCTTGAAATCTAGCATCATATCCTAACCTTTTAAAATAATCATCTCTCAATTTTATAAATTCTTCATTATTATTACATTGTTTAGTTATTTCAAATAAATCAATTAGTTCAAAGCAAATACTAACACCAAAATTTGTACTTTGCGATTGTTTTACTTCAGCAATATTATCCTTCATTCTTTTATATTGTTCTATAAAATCAGGAATTAATTCCTTAATTTTAGAAATAAATTCATCAATAGGAATATCTTTTCGTTTTTCATAATCATATGCTTTTAATATTTTTTCTTCTAAATATCTGTTATATTCCTCATCAGATTGGTTAATATTTAATTCATCATATATTGCTTTTAAAATATTTTGTAATTGTTGTTCGTCCATTATATCACTTCCTATTATATTATACCATATTTTACTTTCTTAAAAACAACGGAAAAAGATATCTTAAAGGTATCTAAACTGAATTTTTCATGAATTTTATTAAAGAAAAAACTCACATTATTCCTTATTTTAGGTTTGTGAGTTTATTTATCATGATATTGCTTATATTTTTTACCGCTTCCACATGCGGGCCAAATTAGTATATTATCCATACTTATAATATTATGCGTATTTCTTTTATTTTCAAAGGTTTGTGGACAGGTAACATTTTATATTTTAAGTACTATTTTTGTCATTTTTTATATAAAATATTCATCTAATGTGCACAAAATGTGCACAAAT
>CACXGX010000120.1 GCA_902767365.1 uncultured Erysipelotrichaceae bacterium | reverse complement strand
TATGGTCATCCGAATAAAGAAGTATTAAATAACTTAGAACAATCAAAAATATATAGAACAGATCTAGATGGAAGTATTATGTTTAAAATTAAAAATAATAAATTAAAAATTGAGACTTGTAGTCCATAGGAAGGAAGAAGATAAAATGAATGAGATAAAAGAATATAAAGAAAAGGTATTTGAAGATATAAAGCATATAGATGAAAATGAAATTGATTATTGGTTAGCAAGAGAATTAATGTCAGTATTGGGATATACATTGTGGCAAAGATTTTCTAATGTAATTAGAAAGGCAATGGAAAATTGTAAAAATAGTAATAACAATGTTTTAGACCATTTTATCAGTGCCGATAAAATGGTCAATATAGGCTCAAATACAACAAGGAATATATCAGATTACAAACTATCAAGATATGCATGTTATCTAATTGTACTTAATTGTGATCCTAGGAAGAAAGTAATTGCTTTAGCTAAAACTTATTTTGCTATCCAAACAAGAAAGCAAGAACTATCAGAAAAAGAATATAATGAACTTACCGAAGATGAAAAAAGATTATATAGGAGAAATCAAGCAAGAAAAGGGAATTATAATTTAAATAAAACTGCAGTTAATAGTGGAGTAAAAGATTTAGCAAGATTTCATAATGCAGGATACAAGGGACTTTATAATGGTGAAACAGCAGACGATATTTTTAACAGAAAAAAATTAAGATATAGAGAAGATATATTAGATAATATGGGCAGTGAAGAACTAGCGGATAATATATTTAGAATAGCTCAAACAGATGCTAAATTAAAAAGGGATAATGTGGATAATGAATATACTGCAAATTCTGTTCATTATGAAGTTGGAAAAGAAGTAAGAAATAGCATCAAAAGATTAGGTGGAACTATGCCTGAAGATTTACCTATACCTGAAAAGAGTTTAAAAGAAATAGAAAAAGGAAATATGAAATTAGAAACTAAAAGTATAGAATAGTATGATAAAATAATTCATTGTTAGGAGGTCTATTATGGTAATTAATATTAGAAGTGATGAATATCAAAAATTAATATCTTTGTGTTCTCAATCGAAACTGGAACAAAATGGATTAATAAGGTTAGAAATATTGAATGACGAAATTCATTTCTTAGATTATTATGAGTCAAATGGCGAAGAGATAATTGAGAGAACCAATAATTGTATACAATATAATAGTAAAGATTTTGTATATTATCAAATGATGACAACATTACTATTTGATCCTTCAAAGGAAATATGGGTTAATTATCATACTCATCCAGGTTTATTGTCTGTTAATGGCTTAAGTGAATCTGATTTTGAAACATTACAATATAGAACATATTTAAGAAATAAGATTTATACAGAGGTATATCAAATCGGACCTCCAATTCAAGTTGATGCTATTATCACAGAAGACGAAATAGGCTTTTATAGTATAGTGGATGATAAAATAGTTAAGCATAATCTTTTGATTGATGGAAAACCAATAAAAGATGTTAAGAATACTAATGCTAGAATCCTAAAAAGAATTGTAAAAAGAATAATAAAAAAATATGATAAGAAGGCATAAATGTTATAACAAGTTTTTTTTAAATCGTATGCATAAACGCATGTCGCCACATGGAGATTATGTTTAGGAGAGACAATTAATTTAGTAAACAACTTTAAAGTAGAAAAAAAACTTTTAATTGTGTCCCTTATAATGATTTATAACAAAAACTAATCAAAGTATTAAATAAAAACTATATTAAATATTATTAATGTATTAAAGAATTAAACATAGATAATACCATGTATCTAAGACAAGTATTTGTATTTAAATTGAACTTTGTTTATATGTTAGAATTGCTGTTAGAGAATATGAGTTCGTGTGATATAATAAAATCATGGTGATAAAGATGAATTATGAAAATGCCAAGAACAATTTTAAAAAGTATTTAAATGATAATTATGATATTAATGATAAAAAGGTAAGCCGTAAAATAGAACACACATTTAATGTTGTTGAAAATGCTAAGTATTTGTGTGAATTTTTAAAATTAGATGAGACTAATACAGAGTTGGCTATGATAATTGCACTTCTTCATGATATTGGAAGATTTGATCAAGCTAAAATAATGAAAACATTTAGAGAAGATATAACAAACTTTGATCATGCAACTTTAGGAGTAAAAATATTATTTGAAAAAGGTGAAATTGTAAAATATATAGACAACAAAGAATACTATCCAATAATTGAAAAAGCTATAGGAAATCATAGTAAATATATTTTAGATGAAACAGGTATGTCTAATATTGAAATACTTCATTGCAAAATAATTAGAGAAGCTGATAAAATTGATTCATTTAGATCTAAACTTGTTGATGATATATATACCATTGCAAATATTACAAAAGATGAACTAGAAAATTCAAAAGTTACTGAGAAAGTTTACAATACATTTAAAGAACATAAAACAATTTATAGTAAAGATAGACAAACTGGATTAGATATTTGGGTTTCTTATATAGCATTTATATTTGGATTAGAATATAAAGGAAGTTTTGAATTAATAAATAAAAATGATTACTTAAATAAATTATTTAATAGATTTGAATATAAGGCTGATAAAAAAACAATGGAAGAACTAAAAAAATGTGCTTTTGATTACTTAAATGAAAAATTATAGTTTTACATTATATATAACTATAAAATAATATTCATGGAAGATTTATATGGATGATTACTTAAAAATATATAAATTATTTTAAATAATAAAAGAAAGGTAATAATATGATTAGTATAGAAGATGCAATAGAAAAATCTAAAGAAATTGCAAACAAAAGTGATGGTGGGACAACATGTTATGATTTTGGTGACGTTGTTTTGATAAAATATGCAATTTCATTAGAATATTGTAGAAATGGTAATAGGGCAAGAGAAAATGAAGAAATAGTAATGAAAGGTGTTAATGAAATAATTAGTAAGGGAGTTAATACTCCAAGACACTTAGATATGAAAAGAACAATTGAAGACGGAAAAGACGTTTGTTATGTATTACAAGAAAAAGTCAAAGGTAAAAATTGTGCTAATATGGGAAAATATGGAGAACCAATTGATGTAGTATTAGAAGAACTAAAATATGTTAATGCAATACCTTTTAAGCATATAGAAAAGTTGGTATCTGATTCATGTATGATTTATAATATGGGATATGAACCAAAAAATCATAATTTATTTTATGATGAAGAAACAGGATTTTGGTTCATTGATTTTCTTGAAAACAAAGAAGAAAAATTTGATGTAAACAAACCAGAAACGATATTTGAAACAGTAAAATATATATGTCCAAAACCTATTAATTTAGCAGGATTAATAAGTTTTGACGCAGAAATAACAAAAGAAGAAAATGAAAAATATAATGAATTAAGAAATGCATTAAAAGCAAAATATCTTCTTGCATGTGAAAATATGATTCCAGAATTTAAAAAATATGAATTTTTCTATTTATTAAATGAAGAAAATGAATATAAAAAATATTTAATGAGCGAGGGATTAGTAGATAGAGATTTATTTAGTGCAACTAGTCAAGATTTTGAAATTTATGATGAATTATACTCACTAGTAGTAAATGAAATATGCAAAGAAATATCAAATGGAAAAGCAGAATATTGGCATGTTGAAGATAATGAAATAAGATACAAGTCAGAATTATTTGATTTAGAGACATTTTATAAAAAGTTCATATGTAAAGATATTAAGCAAGAAGAATTTGACGACGAATGGGATTATGAAATAAAAGTTAAAGAATCTTACACTAATAATATGATGGAATCTATTTATAAGAGAATTAGCTCTATTGAGCCTAATGAAAATATTTCTAAATTTATATCAGAATATGAATCTAAAAGAAAAAATAACTTTACTCCATAAAATTATTTACATAGACATTATTGAAATTTAAAAGAGTTTATTAATAAAGAAAAATATTGTCAAAATAAAAAATTAAAGATAGATAGCAATATGATATTATTAAATAGAATAATATTTTATAGAATAAAAAAAATGAGTAAAAAGATAAAGTACCCAACTTAGTTGACACACATAAAAAAATAAGTGTGTGATATTATTAGGTCAACTAAGGAGGTACTTTTTCTA
>CACXGX010000119.1 GCA_902767365.1 uncultured Erysipelotrichaceae bacterium | reverse complement strand
GGTGAGTCTTTAAAAATACTTAAATATGGAACAGGTCATCACGGAGGTACATTTTTTCCTGGAGAAGGAGGAACAATAATTATAGCAGGACATAATTCGCGTGCCCAATTCTATAATTTACCTAAAGTAAAAATTGGTGCTAAAGTAATTATTAAAACAGTATATGGTAAATATACATATGAAGTTGATAAAACAGAAATTGCGAATGCTAAAGTACTTGGTCAAAATTTAAAAATTAATGATGAAAAAGAAACAATAATGTTATATACATGTTATCCAGTAGGAGTGCCTGGTTTCAAAACGAAAAGATTTGTAGTCTATGGACACTTAATAGGTGAAGAATATGAATAAAAAAACCAAATTAATATTCAGTTATATAATTTTATTCATTGAATCTATAATGTTATGTTGTCTTATACTTATTGTATTATTAAATAACACAGTATTAAAAAAATCATATGTTAAAAAGAAAGTAGTTGAAGTAGATACATATAACATATTATTTAATAATATTAAAACAGAAATGTCATATTATACAGAACAATCTGGTTTCGAAGATGACATTTTAGATGATACATTTACTATAGAAGAAATAACAAATGAATCAAATAAATTTTTAGATAGTATATTTGATAATAAAAAAATAGAAATAGATTCAACTAAATTTAAAGAAAGACTAAATAAAAAAATAGATGATTATATAGAAAGAAATAATTTCAAGATTATAAATGAAGAAGAAATAAAATTATTTGTAGATAAATTAGCAGAAATCTACGTTAATAAGATAAAAATCAGTAATTTTTCAGATCATATTACATTTTTTATTACAAATATTAAAACTAAGTTAAATATAATATCAATTATACTAGTAATATCTTTTATAACATTGATAATAATAAATAAAAAAATATTTGATAAAACAAATATTGGAGTTATATTCTATTTTACAAGTTTTATATATATCTCTATATATTTTTATATTAATAACGTAATTGACTTAAATCACTTATTTGTTTATAACGAAGTAATAACTCCATCAATAAAATTAATTGTAGATAATATAATGTCTTTATTAATAAAAATATCAATTATATCAATTATTATTGGCACAATTTTATCTCTTTTACATAAAAAGAATGATTCTTTACAGTAATCATTCTTTTGACTTTTTAAAGCTGTTGTGCTAACATATAAAACGATTTAGGGGGGAATAAGAGATGAAAGGAAAAAAATATTATTTATTAAAATTAAATGATGGTATAGAATTATTTGATTTGATATGTTTACAAAGAAAAAATCCATTTAAATTATTGAATAAAGAAGGTAACCCTTCTTATGTAGAAATATATACCGGAAAAGTAATAAGACCAATAAGTAAAAGTCAAAATAATAAAGGATTAACTTATTCGAAAAAACCAAAAGAAATTGATCAAGAAGAAGCAACTAGACATATGCTAGAAATACAACTTGTGGGACCAATGGCTTATATAGAATACATTATGAGAGCTAATAAAGAAATAAAAAATGAATCAAAAGGGACAATAAGTTTAGCAAAGAAAAAAACTCCTATATATAAATAGCACTTGATTTATTTCTAAAAATAGGTTATATTATTATTGCTTGTTTTACCTAAGTATTGGACTTTTCCGACCAATACCTGGATAAAATGAATTGTAATAGGAGGAAAAAATGGCATTAACTAAAGAAACAAAAAAAGAAATAGTTAAAAAGTTTGCTAAGAATGAAAAAGATACTGGTTCTGCAGAGGTACAAATTGCAATATTAACTGCAGAAATCAACGCTTTAACAAAACACTTAGAAGAACACACACATGACCATCATTCAAGAAGAGGACTTTTAAAGAAGGTTGGTCAACGTAAGACTATGTTAGCATATCTTGCTAGAACTGATATTAATAGTTATAGAAAAGTAATCGCTGATTTAGGATTAAGAAAATAATTAAATAAAAGTAGACACTTCTTTTTAGTGTCTTCTTTTTTTGATGTTAGAGGGTGAATATTTATGTTATTGTAGTAAATCTAATAAGATATTGTTATATTTGCTACAATAATATAAGCCCTCGTAAAAGGAGGTATGTAAATGTCAAAAAAAGTATTTGAATTTGATTTTAGGGGAAGAAAACTAGTTGTAGAACATGGTGAACTTGCTAAACAAGCATCAAGTGCTGTATTAGTAAGATACGGAGATACTGTAATTTTATCTACTGTAGTAGTAAAAAAAGAAGCTAATTTATTAAGTGATTTTTTTCCACTAATGGTTATTTACCAAGAAAAATTATATTCTGTTGGTAAAATTCCTGGAGGATTTATAAAAAGAGAAGGTAAACCAACAGATGCAGCAACTCTTGCAGCAAGAATGATTGATAGACCAATGAGACCTATGTTTAAAGAAGGATTTAAAAATGAAGTCCAAATAGTAAATACTGTATTATCTGTTGATACTGACAATTCACCAGAGCTTACTGCAATGTTTGGCTCAAGCTTATGTACAAGTATAAGTGAAATTCCATTTGACGGACCAATAGCTGGAGTTAAAGTTGGATGTATTGATGGAGAGTTTATTATTAATCCAACTCCTGCTGAACTTGAAAAATCTGTTTTAGATCTTACTGTAGCAGGTACTAAAGATGCTATTAACATGGTTGAAGCAGGAAGTAAAGAAGTATCAGAAGATTTAATGTTAGATGCTTTAATGTTTGGTCATGAAGCTATTAAAGAGTTATGTAAATTCCAAGAAGAAATAATTGCTGAAATAGGTAAACCTGATATGGAATATGAAACTCTTGAAATAACTGAAGAATTTAAAAAAGAAATAAGAGATCTTGCTGAAGAAAAATTAGATTCTGCATTAAGAATTAAAGATAAATTAGAAAAATATGCAACAATTGATGCAGTTAAGGAAGAAATAGTTAACAAATATACAGAAGAATATGAAGAGAAATTAAAAGAAGAAGAATTCCAAGAATTAATTACAAAAGTAAAACTCGTTCTTGAAGAAATTGAATATGAAATATTTAGAACAATTGTAGTTAAAGAAAAAACTCGTGCTGATGGACGTAAAATGACAGAAATCCGTCCTTTATCAACAGATATAGATTTATTACCTAGAACACATGGTTCTGCATTATTTACACGTGGAGAGACTCAAAGTTTAGCAGTAACAACACTAGGAGCACTTGGAGAACATCAAATACTTGATGGATTAAGTCTTGAAGCTGAAAAAAGATTTATGCTACATTACAACTTCCCAGCTTTCTCAGTTGGTGAAACAGGAAGATATGGAGCTCCAGGTCGTCGTGAAATAGGTCATGGTGCCTTAGGTGAAAGAGCACTTTTACAAGTTATGCCAAGTGAAGAAGAATTCCCATATACAGTTCGTGTTGTATCTGAAATACTTGAATCAAATGGATCAAGCTCACAAGCAACAATATGTGCTGGATGTATGTCTTTAATGGCTGCAGGAGTTCCAATTAAAGCTCCAGTAGCAGGTATTGCTATGGGATTAATAACACATGGTGACGACTATATAATTTTAACAGATATCCAAGGAATGGAAGACCATTTAGGTGATATGGACTTTAAAGTAGCAGGTACTCGTGAAGGAATTTGTTCATTACAAATGGATATCAAAATAAAAGGAATTACTAAACAAATCCTAGGAGAAGCATTAGCGCAAGCTAAAGACGCTAGAATGGAAATCCTAGATGTTATGGAAAAACAAATTGCTAAACCAAGAGATGAAGTTAGCGAATATGCTCCTAAGACTGTAACATTCATGATCAAACCAGAAAAGATC
>CACXGX010000118.1 GCA_902767365.1 uncultured Erysipelotrichaceae bacterium | reverse complement strand
AAATTATCTATATGATAGCAATTACTTCTACTATCACAATAAATACAACCATGAGAACAACCTCTATATAGGTTCATATTATAATCTATACCATACCATTCAGAACCATATTTGACTTTTGATAGTATAGTTTTTGCTTTTATAAATTCCATTGACATCACCAACACATAATTATTATAACATACAAAAAACGGATTCTAATCCGTTTTGTATATCTTAATATTTCAATCATTCTATTTATTACATAGTTCTAATACTTTTTTCATTGTATTAGCTGTTCTAATTGTTATTTGATTTTTAATCTATTCAGTTGCAGTTCTTTTCCACCAATTAGATTTTTTATAATTATTTAAATCACCAATATAATAGTACTATATAGTACTATCTATATCAATATAAAAGGAACAAATGGTTCCTTCTTAAAATCCTATGATTACAATTGTTAATTTAAAAAAATGCCGAACAGATGAAAAATAGACTATTTACTATTTTATGTTTTTTTTAATGCTTTTGAACTTTCTTTTTTATTTTCATAATATCTATTTAATGTTTCATTATATCCTTTGACTAAGTTTGGGTGAACAGTTATTCCATCTATATTAAGTGATAATAAGTATTCTAAATTATCAACATAGTTAGTGTGTTCTCCACATATATGAATTGGAATATTTTTTGTTCTTTTTACCCTGTAAACTATTTTATTAATAGCTTTCTTAACTTCTTCATTCAATATAGAAAAGTCAATATCATCTAAACTTCTTCTCTTATTTAAAACACTTTCTGTTAAATCATTAGTACCTATTGCAATAAAATCCGCATTCTTTGCAATTTCGTCAGATTCAATAGTAGCTTGTTTTGTCTCTATCATAGCACCAACTTCTACATCAGTGTATTCTTCGTTCTTTGCAGTTTCTAGTATTAATATTTTAATAGTTTCAAATTCTGATGAATCACAAATATATGGAACTAATATTTTCGCAGTTTTATGATGCTTTTTAGCGGTTTGTATAATTGCTTTTGCTTCACTACATAATATTTCGTTAAATTCTAGTAATAATTCAGCACCTTTATAGTGACTATTATAAACGTCTTTTGAATAATCCCCTTGTTTTTTTAACAATTCATTAATATCGAAATTAGTTAATCTAAAAATGATATTTTTATCATCTGCAGCAGAATACATAATATCACAATTTTGAAATATGTCACTATATATTTTTTGACATACCGGATTGTCATCATCACAAACTCCCCAATCAAATACCCATAAAAGGTCTTTGATTAATTTTGAATCTTTTTCAACAATAGTTTCATTTCTAAATAATCCTATACCTTCTGCACCTTCATTTAATCCTTCAATTAATGTATCTTTGTCTGAAGCATCACTAAATATTTTAATTCTATTTTTGGGGGAATCATTATCAATTCCAGTATCTGCTAAAGCAATATCTTCTATTTCATAGGGATCAATAGATTTATCTAAATTGATTACTTTTTGCTCTCCAAATATTGTTCCATATATTTTTACTTTAGAAGCATCTATTACTTCATCAATTATAGCTTCTCTTATATCAGTAAACAAAATAGAATTTGGATTAGAATTAATATTAATCAATTTTACTTTTTTTTCATTAATTCCAAAACGTGCGTATGCAGTTTCTACTTTTGAACAGTCCAATATTGGCTGTTCCTCAAAAGGAAAAGGAAATTCATCAAGGAAAATATTTCCATATTCCCCTTTAATTGCAATATTCTTATCAAACTCATAAAATTTTCTATAATAACATATCCATTGTCTATCTTTATATTTTTCTGGAGCAACATGTTGGTATGCTTCTCTAGCTGTCATTTCATGATTTATAACTTTCATTATATCTTCTCTAATAAAGCCCAAATATACCAAACAATCTATAAACATATTTATTTTTTCTTTGTCAGTTAAATCATTAAAAGAATTACTATGTTTTAAATATCCTCTATTTTTATCTTGAGATAAACCAAAAAAATGAGGATTATACACTCCAGTTTTTGTTTGTAATAATAATGCTTTTTGAGGATTTTCATTATTTTTATCTAATCCACTCATGACAAGTAATGTGACAAGGGCATTAACATCAGAATGATTATTAAAATTTATTTGTCCATACATTCCACCGTCTTTATACTTTTTACCGTAATATAATCTTGCACCTTCATAAAACTCGAATCTTGGTAAAATAGGAGATTCTTCAAAGTTTCTTTTATGTAAATCATATGCAAATTGAATTATTTTACCTATCTCTTTGTTATTATAAAATTCTTTATATGCCATAATATAACCCTTCTTTAAGTATTTATTATATATATAAACTTACATAATTGCAATTAATTGATTGCTAATAATAATACTATTTTATAATTTAAAAATAAAAGTGTTTACCTGAAATACTATCATCTATTTAATATTGTATTTTTGATATAATTTTATTAATTTTTAAATTAATTAATAAAAAAGCAAGATTTTAAACCTTGCAAATCTTTGTTTTATAAGTCTTTTTAGAAAGTATTGAAAAATCGATTCTAACCAGTTGATATTGGTTTTGTCTAATCTTTCATTACCATCTATACAAAAACCAGTTTTTTTCCATATTTGTATATTCATAATAATTTTTTTCTGTGAAAAAGTGAATTTTACTTTTTCTTTTATATATTTTTATGTAAGTTTGGAGTTTACATAAATTCATAATATTTTTTTATTATTTTTTAATAAAATATGATTCTTCAGGGTTACCAAAAGCAATGGAATATTTATCCATAAACATCGTAAAATCAGTTGGATATCCACTATTTGATAATTCTTTATATAAATTCTCAAATAAATCTTTTTTAAATAAATTATACATATCTTCTTCTGGCGTAGAAACAAATTGTCTATTTTTACGTCTCCTAATAATATCTAAAATTTCACAAGCACTTATTTTATATAACTGACCTCTAGAGGTTACTTCATTATTTAAATCTTTTAAAGTTTTTATAACTGCTTTGTTACCATTATCAGCTATACACTCCGAATAAGAAATTTTATTTCCAAATTCCCTTCCATATCCAATTAAACCATTTATTATTCCCAAATGAGGGCTAGGTCTATGAATAGCATCTTTATACTCGGGATTATGTTTAATAAGTTCGTTCAAAATATTAACATATTCTACAACTCTATCTTCCGTGTCTGCATATATAACTAAAACATCGTTTTCACTATATCCAAATGATAAATCTTTACGTGTATATGGCGCTTTAATTTTCAACTCATATGGTATTTTTCTTTTAGTTAATTCTTTAACAAAGTCTTCTGTAAAATTCATTAATTCTTTAAAATCAATTGTTACATACAATCTATGTTTTACATTTCTAGAATGCAACTCTTCTTCAATATTAGGATCAAGCAAATAACTTCTAAAATAATACCATTGATGACTACTACAATAAGTAAAATCGTCGTTTTTTGGGTCTAGAATTCTTTTGTAACATTCTAGCCATTCTTTAGTACTTTTTATATTTTCATTTTCATTACCGATATTTATTCGAAGATATCTGTATAATCCTTCAACATCTAATGTCGCTAAATGTTTAAAAAAATCAACAAGGCGTGGATCAATGACGTCCCCTCTTTTGTTATAAACCCCATTATTTCTAGCAACATTATCTAAAAACAAATTAATTTTAAATTTAATGTACTCTAAAAGGAATGTATCTTTATTACCACCATTATTCCCCTTCATCAAATCATAATCAAAATTTTGAGAAAAGGCATTTTCCGTTGTTAGTAATAATTCTATAAAATCATCTTTATGATCTTCTGGAACCTCCATTATATTAATTAAATCATTAAAATCGTTAATCATTTCTATTAATAGCCTCCCTTATCAAAGATCTTAATTACTAAGTAATCTATATATTTACCAAAAATAATATTAATCTAATCCATTTATCCTAATAATTTGTTATTTTATTTATATCACAAACTTGTTTACACCTATTTTTAAATAATTCTTTAGTTTTATTACTTTTTATAATCTTTTAATTTTTTTCCATTTAATTTATAAAATAATTATTAATCTTAATTATTTTCTAGCTAGATATGCCATAAATTCTGGAATTTCATGATATTTTTTCCAATAATTATAGTCTATATTTTTTGCTTCTTCAGTGCAAATACCTTCAGAAAAATCTTCTATTGTGAATCCCACTTTTTTTAATAATTTATAATAAAATGATGGGCTACCTACATAAAATGATAATATTTCACCATTTTTAAAATAATGATCATGTTTTTTAAAAGAATTATAATTACCAAATACTTTATCTGACGAAGAAGATATTCCATGACCTATGCCTCTACACTTTACTCCATCAACTTCTATTTCTTCACATGCCCATCTTAAAGGATGGCCTACTGAGAATAATACTTCACCATTAGTTTTTAATATTCTATATATTTCTTTATATACTATTTCTGGAGTTTCAGAATAATGTATTGCTAAGCTACTATATACAAAATCAAATGTATCATTGTCAAAAGGTAAATTATGCATATCACCTACAATAAACTCATAGTATGGATAACTTTCTTTAGCTAATCTAATGGACTCTTTAGATAAATCTATACCAACAATTTCTTGTGCCCCATGCTCTTTTAACATTAGAGATTCTTCTCCAGTACCACATCCCAACATTAAAACTTTTTTACCAGTTAAGTCTGGCAACAATTCATTCATCATTGGTTTTTCTATAAAACGATGAGGTTTTTTAATTCCTTTTTTTAATTCAAGTTGTCTTTCCTTAGCAAACTTATCATAATCATTTATCATCTATGTTCTCCTTTTTAATATGTTCATATTTTTTAGAATTAAGTTTTTTTATATAAATAATTATTTTTTTTCAGGTTTTTGTCCACTTTTTACATGATAGTTTTTGGCTAATTCATTACTTTTAATTAAAGCAGTTTCTGTTCTATTTCTACAACTTTCAAGATTTTCATGGAACTCTTCCCTTGCTCTTTTTTTCTCATCCTCTGTTAAAACCCAACTTGAAATATTTAAGTTTTTACCATTCATATATATTATACAATGTTTATCTACTTTATATTTTAAAGAAATACTTCCGTCACTTAATGTCAAAGTATTATTTGCAAATATAAATTTTACGTTTTCTAAATCCATTATATGCCCATTTTGATCTTTCTTTTCAACTCTCATTAATTCTCTTCTTTTTTTGTCAGTCCAAATATAATCATAATAAAAATCATAACCATATAGTTTTCCATATATATGTTCTATTAGAGAATAATTATTTGGATTATTATATAAGTGAGAATTCATAAATGCTTGTAAATCAATATTACTATTTTCTAATAATTTAAAAACTAATTGTTCTTTTAAATCATGTAAATCATTTTTTAACTTCATTTTCTTTTCATTTTCAATATCACTTGGTCTCTTAACAATTCCATTACAATATCCCATATTCTCCCTCATTTCATAACAAAATTTATATTTCACTTTTTATTTATAAAAATCAATAGTATTTTTTTTCATTTGTCTTCTTCTTTTTAATTTTTTTACAAATGCTACAGGCCCACTACATAAAAATGGATCACCATGTATAGGTACTATTATTGTTTTATCTTTTATTATCCTTAATGATTCTGCGCCATCAGCATGTTCACCAGGCAGGATATATCCAACCGTCATTTATAATATGATAAACAACTACCATTTTAGTTCTTTATTTATTCACGACAAATGCAGATGCAGTAAAGTGACCAAATATATTGTTTCTAGTCAAAACATATCATAATCATTTATGAACTTTAACATTTGCGCTTTGTTTTTTTTCTTCTTGTTCATCATATGGAATATACTTTT
>CACXGX010000117.1 GCA_902767365.1 uncultured Erysipelotrichaceae bacterium | reverse complement strand
CTCTTGACCGACGCCTTAGAAGGGCGTTGCTCTATCCAGCTGAGCTACCGGAACATAACTCAAGTACAAATAGGATTATACAACAAAAAAAACAATTATTCAATATTTTTTTTGTTTTTTGTTATTTTTGTTCTTTTATTTTATCATTCTTTTTAAATTATTATAAAAAACAAGTTCTTTATTCCACATGTTTCTTTTATTTTTTTCAGTTACTTTATATTCGTTGTTTGATAAACGTTAATTAATTTAAAAACATGATTTTTATTTATTTTAGATGTTTTTATTCTTTTTTTCATATTTCTACCTTCATATTAACAAAGAAAAAAGTCCCAGTAAATGGGAACAAATCTTAATTATTTTTTTTACTATATATTTCTTTTTTATTTACTGTTAAAGTAACACTATCAACATCATAATTTGCAAATACAGAATATAAGACTTCTTCTAATACTTTATCTTGTTCTAAAAAAATACTGTTAGAAAAGTCCAAAGTTATATTTCCATCTTTTATTTGATAATCTAATAATTTTATATTTTTATCTAATAAACTTATTAAATTAGATTCATAAACATAATTACTTGATAATTCATCAACTATTATTTTAATTTTTTCTCTATCATCATTTATATATTTTGTTACTGGAACAAAATAATCATTATTTACATTATCTAAATAGTAAATTGTAACTTTTGATATATTATTAAGACTATTTATTTCTACTCTTTTATTTATTCCATATTCTTTTGTAATTATTTCTGGTACTAAATTATCATATAACTTAGAAATATTATCATTTTCAACATATATTGATACACCTTTTATTTCTTTTAATTCAAGTAAAGAATATGCTATTGATTCAACTATTTTTTCAATATTATCTTTTGGTATATTAAAAAATTCATCATTAAACTTAATATTTATAATTCCTTCATCTAAAAAAATATCATTTATAGTTATATCATTTGGTAGAAGTTGAATATAGCCTTCTGGTATAGTTGCATCATTAGAAATTGTTAATTTATTAATAATAGATTCAATAATACTATTTATATTATCATCATTTACTTTAAAATTCACTTTAGTTAACTGATCATAACTATTTAATAAATAGACACTAACATCTCTAGTTTTTATATTATTATATGTAATTTCATTTTTTTTATTTTTTGATGGAATCATATATATAGTCATTACAACAAAAAAAACAAAAGTTGTTATTATAATTTTTCTTATAGCTTTTTTCTTTAGCATAAGTTCTTCACCTATTTAATAATATGCATAAGTTATATAGATAATTCTTTTAATTTTACAAGTTCTACAACTGCACTACTTCTTGATTTTACTCCTAACTTTTGCATTGTATTTGATATATGATTTCTAACTGTTTTTTCACTTATAGATAACTCTTTTGATATTTCTTTAGTTGTCATATTTTTTATTAAAAGATTAAATATTTCTTTTTCTCTATTCGTTAATAAACTTTTAATAATAATCCTCCTTTCAAATAAAAAAATCTCATATTATTTTATGAGATTATATATTATTGTTGAGGGCATTATTTAAAACTTACTGTTATTGCAACTTTTTCTTGATATTCTTCTTGTATTGCTCTCATTATATCATTTGCAAGGCTTATAGAATCTTTATCTGATTTTCCTACTACATTTATTTCATTATTATCTATTTCAATAAAAGAATCAACATTGCAACAGCTTTTGATTTTCTTTTCTAGTTTTTCTTCCATACCATAAATATTATTTAAATATGATAACTTTTCATATGCATCGTTTTTTTCTTGTGTTGTTGCTTCAGTATTTGTCAATATTGATTGTAATTCTTTTTTAGTTGCTTCTCTTTCTTCTTCTAAATTTAATCGAAGTGATACCAGAACATCACTTTCCGCAACATCTAAAACTACTTCATCTTTTTTATCTTTTTGATTAAACACTTGATTACTCAATAACAAATCATTAGGCATTGTTATATAATATACGCTTAATACTAAAATAAGCGAAAAAAGTGTTAAAAACCATAAATGTTCTTTATTTATCATATAATCCCTCTTTCAATTAATAATATTATTTAAAAAGAAGAATAGAACAAAAAAAAATAAAGATTATTCTTTATTTAATTCTTCAGTTGCATACATCACTGCAAGTTTTCCATAATTATATGTTAACCCTCCTTGTTGATATGCAATATAAGGCTCTCTTATTGGCCCATCACAAGATAATTCGATTGATGATCCTTGAGTAAATGTCCCTGCGGCCATTATTACTTGATCAGTATATCCTGGCATATCCCATGGAATTGGTTTTACGTTAGAATCAATTGGACTACCTTTTTGAATTCCTTGACAATATTTAATAAGTTTTTCTTTATCATGAAAAATAATATTTTGTACTATGTCTGCTCTTTTTTCATTATATTTTGGTTCAACATCATAACCAAGTTCTTCTAATACTTTACTTGTTAAAACAGCTGTTTTTAAACTTGATGCAACTACACTAGGGGCAAAAAATATTCCTTCAAGTATTGATTTATTAATTCCTAGTGTTGGTCCTACTTCTCTTCCTTCTCCAGGCACCGTTAGTCTATCTGCTACTAAATCTATTAGATTCTTTTTACCTGAAACATAAGCTCCGTTAGGTGCAAGACCTCCACCTAAATTTTTGATTAGAGATCCTACAATTATATCAGCTGGATTATCTATTTCAAGTGGACTTTTTTCTTCAACAAATTCACAATAACAATTATCTATCATTACTATTACTTCTTTATTAATGTTTCTTATAAATTGTATTACTTTATCTAATTTGTCTAAAGTAATACTTTTCCTTGTAGAATAACCTTTTGATCTTTGAATTTCTATTACTTTTATTTTTTTCTCTTTTAATATTTTTTCTATTTTTTCATAATCAAAATCATTATCTATTAAATCTATTTGTTCATATTTTATATTAAAAGATTTTAATGAACTAGGATTGTCAACTATACCTATTACTTCATCTAAAGTATCATATGGTTTTCCTGTAATACTTAAAAGTGTATCATTTGGTCTTAAAAGTGCAAATAAAGTAACTGTTAAGGCATGACTTCCTGAAATAAACTGACTACGTACTAAAGAATCTTCTCCTCCTAATACATCTGAGAAAACTTTTTCTATAATATCTCTTCCTACATCATTGTAACCATATCCAGTACTCGAATTAAAATGAAATTCTGATATATTATTTTTTCTAAAGGCTTCTAATACTTTAAAACTATTTATATCACACAATTTATCTATATTTTTAAACTCTTCTCTTATTTCTTTTTCACATTTTTCAAACAAATCTATTGTTTCTTTTTTAATCATTTGTACCACCATCTATTCTAATTAATTCACTATTAATATAATCTGATTTATCACTTGCTAAAAATAAAACTAAATTACATATTTCTTCACATGTTGCAAATTTATTTAATAAAATATTCTTACTTTCTTCTTCTATAAATTTATTATCTAGACTATCATCTAATTTTTTTATTTTATTTGTTAATATCCATCCTGGTAAAATAGCATTCACTCTAACAAATGGAGCAAATTCTTTAGCAAGACATTTTGTTAATATATTAAGTCCTGCTTTAGAACAATCATATTCAACAGTAACTGGATCATATTTATCTATCGAATTATTACTAGATATATTAATTATCTTTCCATATTCATTCATATACATTCTTGATGCAATCTCTTTTGATAAAAGAAATGGTGCAATTAAATTTATTTCTAATGTTTTCATAAAATCATTTTTTGATTTTAAATTAAAATCTTTATTTATTTCTAATGCTGCATTATTAACTAAAATATCTATATTATCAACAGATTCATATATTTTTTTTATTAAATTTCTAATACTTTCTTCACTTGATAAATCGCATTTAAAACCAGTACATCCTTCTAATTCTTTATCAGGAGTTGAGTTGAAATAAGTAAAGAAAACATTATAGTTATTCTCTTTAAAGGATTTAACTATTTCTTTTCCAAGTCCACTAGCACCACCTGTTACTAATACGTTCTTCATAAAAAATCACCGAGGTTATTATAACAAAAAATAAAGACTTAATAAAGTCTTTATTAATTTATATTATTATTTGTGATATGGTGTTTTCTGGTTGTCCAGTTGAAACTTGTTATTATATTTTCAATACCATTATGTCTTAACAATAATCTTCACTTAATACTATCCCGTTAGTAATTGATCTCTCAACATTTTTTTCAAATTATTCCACATACGATTAGTGCTATTGTACATAATAGAATTATTGCAATGCATATTCTTTCTTTAATTGATATCTTTTCTTTTAAAACAAATCTACTTAAAAAGTTAGTAATAATTGAGTACATAGAACTAATCGGTGTTACTACAATCATATTACCAAATTGAAGAGCAAAGGAATTTATTACATTTCCTATTGGAGTTATTCCAGAACCCATTAATATTTCTTTATTAGGTTTTTTTAATTTAACAGGAGTAATTCCAATTATACTCATAAACATTACACTAGTTGCTAAATATATTAATCCCTTATAGTAATATAATTCATATACAGGGTAATTATCTACATAAGCACTTTTTTCAAAGAAAACTGAAAATGCTACAAAAAGCATATATATTACTGCAAAGATTATTCCTTTTAATGGATGAGGGGCCTTTTTAGATTTTTTTTGAATTGTAGCAAGATAAATAATAGAAATTGCTATTATTATTGATAATGATATTTCAACTATTCCTATTTTTTCTTTTAAAAGTATTAAACCCAGCATAATATCTATAATTGGATATGCCGCCATTATTGGACTAACAACTGATAATTTACCATTAGACATTGCAATATTAACAACATATGATCCTAACCAATCACAAATAATAACAGGTAAAAAAACTTTAAAATGATCTAAGTTAAAAGATGTAAACTGACTTATATTAAATATTAAAACTACTGTTAAATATATTACTGATCTAGCAAGATATTGATATAAATAAACATTTGCTCTATCTAAACTTTTTGCAAGTCTTGAATAGCTTATTTCTCCAACAGACCAAAAAAAAGCTACTAATAATGCAAAGAATAATCCTAAAAACATTTTATCACTCCTACAGCGTACTTTAATTATACAAAAAAAGATAGATTTTATCTACCTTAATTTACTACCCTTTACATATATTTTATTTTTCTATTAAGAATCTTTCTTTATTTATTATAAACCAATCACATTCAGTAAAAATAGTATATTCTTTACCATCTTTCATTTTAAATACATAATCTTTTCCATTATCTTCACAAGTATATTCAGTTTTTTCACCAACTTTATATAATTTTAAATTGTTATATATTTCTTCTATATCATCTTGTTCTGTATATTCAGTTGGTTCCGCTCCTGCAATAGTAATTCTATATACTGTTATTTTTTCAATATTGTCTAATTGAATATTTTTATATTCCCCATATTCCATAATAGAGATATAGTCTTTCTTATCTTCCTTTTTAGGTTCTTCTTTTTTATTATTACATCCTGTAAACGTAATTACTAGTAATAATAATATAATTAATTTTTTTATATTTTTCATATTACCTCCATTATTTGTAGTATTTTATTTCAAATATTGTTTTCTCATTTGAACTATCTACAAATATTTTACCATTATCTTTTTCAACAATAGATTTAACTAAGGATAGGCCAATTCCAATACTATCTTTTGTACTATTTTTCCCTTTATAAAATCTTTTAAATATATTTTTTAAATCAACACTATCTATTGTATTTCCGTTGTTAATAATTTTTAAACTTGTATAGATATTATTACAATTTATTTCGATTATTATTTTACTGTCATTTTGTGAATGTTCAATGGCATTTTTTATAATATTTGAAATTGCTTCTACTTCCCAATTATAATCGCATAATATTATGTTACTATTATTATTTAATTCAATACTTATATTTTTTAAATCTCTTAACAACTCCACTCTATTTAATGATTCTTTTACTATTTTTAATATATCATTTTCTTTTCTATCAAATTTTATAACATTAGCATCAAATCTTGATAGTTCAAGTAAACTCTTTACTAAAAAGTTTATGTTATTTGTTTCTTTTTTTATATCAATTAAAAATTCTTTTCTTTTTTCTTCTTTAATATTATTACTATTCAAAATATTATCAATAGATATAGAAATTGCTGTTAATGGTGTTTTTAATTGATGTGAAATATTTTCTAAATTTTCTTTTAAATCTTTTTTATCTTTTAATGAATTATTACTCTCTTCTTTAAGTCTTAATGTTATTTTATATAGATTATCTCTAAGTATTGATAATTCATCCTCACTCTTAGATTTAAAATCCAATTCATAATTACCTTTAGAAATTTTGTCTATCATTAAATAAATATCATTAATTTTTTTATCTTTATTTTTAGAATAAAATATGTAAATAATTGATATTGTTGCAAATAATAAACCAGTAATTATAATGTTGTAAATTACCATTTTATTAATTAATTTATCATTTTCATATATAATACTTTCTTTTTCAACTTCTATTCCATATTTTGATAAATCATAATAATTATTTTCACTATTTAAAATAGTTGCAATTTCTTCATCAGTTATATCAGTATATTTTTCTTTTAGAATATATACTATTTGAGAAATTTTTTCATTATATTTTTTTGTATATTTTTGATAAAAATAATTATTAATAAATATTTCTAATAAAATAAATAATATTAAAGAAATAATTGAAATAATAATAGTTCTTTTTAAATATATTTTATTTTTCATCTATTCTATAACCTACCTTCTTTATAGTAGTAATTATTTCTTCTCCTATTTTATCTTTTATTCTTTTTATATATACTGTAACAGTGTGATCATCAACATCATTACCTGTCCATTCCCATATTTTTTCTAATATTATTTCTCTTGTTACCACTTTATTAATATTTAAAAAAAGAATATTTAAAATATTTAATTCAAGGCTTGATAAATTAATTTTTAAATTATCTTTATACAATTCCATCTTATCAATATCAAAAGTTACATTTTTAACTTTTATAATATTATTTTTTTTATTTCTTGATATTATTCTATTAATTCTTGCTAATAATTCTCTTGTTGAAAATGGTTTGGTTAAATAGTCATCTGCTCCTAAATTTAGTCCTTTTACAATATCTTCTTCACTATCTTTTGCGGTTAAAAATATTGTTGGTATGTTTTTATCTTTCATAAATTCTTCGTATAAATCAAATCCATTTCCATCAGGTAATGATACATCTAATATAGCAAGTTCAATTTCACTATTAAACTCTTTTTTTGTTGTTTTAACACTATTAGCAATCTCTACGTTATAGTTATTTTCTTCTAAAGAATATTTTAATCCTTTAGAAATAGATTCATTGTCTTCAACTAGTAATATCATAAGAGCCTCCTATAACTATATTTAAACAAAAAAATCAGGAAATTCAAGTACTAATATACAATAATATTATTAATACGTTTGTTAACATGCTGTTTCCTTTCATTTATAGTAATTTTTATATTGTGGTTTTAATAAAAAAACCTGATATACCCTATTAGGTGCATCAGGCAAACCAACCCCAAAAAATGTCTTAGTATCAATCAAACATATCCTTTTTTATTTTATGAAGTACTTCTTCACGTATTCATACTAACATATTTAACTTTATTATTATATTAAATATTATTATTTCTTATTGTTTCAATAATATTTTGCTTATTTATTTTCTTAATTGAATATCTCATTAAAATAAGTACTAAAAGAACTATAAATACTATTGAAATTAGTATTGGTTTTATTGGTAAAACATATTCAAATTCAAATCTATCTAAAAATGCTTTATGAGAAATAATGCTACCTAATATTCCTAATATAACTCCATAAATCAAACTTTTAAATGAATAGAATATTGCTTCAAGATTAATCATATTATTGAATTCTTTTTTAGTCATACCAATACTTTTTAATGTAGCAAAATCTTTACTTCTTAATTCCATATTAGAGTTAATTGTGTTAAATACACTTGTTACTCCTATTAAAGTCACAACTATAATAAATCCATATACTATAATAGAAATGATTAATATTACTGTATTTCCTTGTTTATATTGTTCATCTAAATTTTCTACATAAAAATCTTCATTTATATTTTTTATATCTTTTTCCAATTCATATGGATTATCACTTTGGAAATAAATTCCCTCATGAGCTATATCATAATCTTCTTTGTTTTTAAAATATTCATAGTCACCAACTAAATAAAGAGAATTATATGAACTATCTGAAAGCCCAATAGGCCTTATGTCACTTACTGCACCTAACTCATAATACATTTTAGTATTTTGATCATTATATTCAACAAGTTCTAATTTATCTCCTTTTTTATAGTCAGTAATATTTACATACTTGTTAGTTCCTTCAATATTATATTTACCTCTATTTAATAAAATAACTTTGTCTTTTAATTCTTCATAATTACCATTTATTTCTTTTACAAATTCTTTAAAATATTCAT
>CACXGX010000116.1 GCA_902767365.1 uncultured Erysipelotrichaceae bacterium | reverse complement strand
TATTGCTTGAGCATATTGATCTCCTCTACTATCACATCTTAAGTCTTGTACATTAATTGTACCTAAAATAGTAAGAGCTAACCCACTCGCAGTTATTGGTACTTCACCCATAGTATGATATGATGTTATAGATGAATTATTACCGTATGAATCAACAAACGTTACATAATTATCACTACTATTATGACCAACTAACGATCCAGTATATGACACAACATTACTATCATCATAATTAGCAACTGATGAATTACTATCTAAAGGGACAATATTTTCAACTGTTGTCATATAATTATCTTTATTATCAATAACTGAAGAATTATTAACTAATGTAGATAATCTATCTTTAAGTTCATTATAGTCATCAATCTCATCTTTACTCATAAAATATTCCTCCTTATACTCTATTACATACTAAATGTAATACACTAATAATAACAATGTCAACAAATATGTACATATTATTTTAAATATTTACATTAATACATATGATATAATATTTTTTGGTGATACATATGAATAAAAACTTTGATAAAATGATAGAAGAATTTTTATCTAGCAAAGATGAAAATGAATTAAATAAAAAAATAGAAGAACTTGAAAAAATATATGACTTTGATGCCTATGAAAAAGAATTAGATTTAGAAGAAAAAGCGAACAAATTACTAGATAAAGCAGAAAATGCAAAAAGCAAAGAAGAAGCAATAAAGTACGCTAAAAAAGCATATAAAATATGTCAAAGTTGTTTTGAGGCAGTTTTATTTTTATCAGAATTAGAATTAGATAATAAAAAGAAAATGAAAATTTTAAATAAAGGATTAGCAAAAGAAAAAGAAAGAATCACAAAAGAAGGATATTTTGAAAAAGAAAATATAGGAAATTTTTATACTATTTTTGAAACTAGACAATATATTATGGGATTATTTGCAAAATTAGATTGTCTTATTATAAATAATAAAATGAAAGAAGCAATAAGTATTGCCCAAGAAATAATATATTTAAATAATAATGATAATATGGGAGCAAGATTTTATTTAATTGCTATTTATTCATATCTAAATGATTTAGATAATGTTTTACAAATTTACAAAAAATACAATGAAAATAGAATAGATATGCTATTTCCATTATTTTTAATATATTACAAATTAAAAAATTATAAAGAAGCTAATAAATATTTAAAAAAGATAAATAAATATAATAAATATTTTATTGAATTTTTTAAAGGAACAATTGTTCCTGAAAAAGATATAGAATTTGGAAGTTATATTACTGGTTCATCATCAGAAATAATTATGTACTTCTATAAATTTGGATTTTTATTAAAAGATGTTGAAGGAATAAAAGATTATATTTTAAATCAAAAAAACTAACAAAAGTTAGTTTTTTATATTTTATGTCTTATTACTTCAAATCTTTCAAGTTCATATTTCTCATTCCTACTTATATTTCCTTTATTCATAGCAATTTCTATTTGCTCATCAACTGTATCAACTCCATCTAAATCAGGAAGTAATAATCCTCTTTTTAATCCACTAGTTACTATTACCCCATATTTTTTTACATCTAATTTATCTTTAGAATCAATTTTTGTTGGTGAAGTCAAAACATCTACATTAATTTCTAAATAATCAAGTTCAGAAATATCTATCTTATCGAATCTATAATCATTACTAGCAGCACTTATGGCATTATCGATTATTTCTTTTGCTATATTATTTTTTGTAGGAATAATTGTCCCAATACATCCTCTTAATCTACCAAATTTATGAATAGATACAAATACTGCGGCTCTATTATTTATTAAAGAAGAATCTATATATACAGGAATATCAATAATTCTATTAAATTTAACATAATTATAAATTGAGTCTTTTGCTAATTTTATATAGTTATCACAATTAGAATATCTTAATTTTAAATTATTTTTTACTTTTTCAAGATATTTAACTCTAAAATCCCTATTTGTATTTTCATTTTTTGGATAAAACTTACAAATAGCATACCCTACTCCTGTAATATCTTCATGTGATAAAAAAGAAGAAGAAACATTCATTTTATCATATATTCCAGACATAATAGTAAAAGAACGATGTCCACATTCAGCAGCTTTCTCAAGAAATAATTCATCAAATTCTAAAAATTCTTCAAAATTACAATTTTTCATAATAGAACAAACTTTATCATCATATATTGGTCCTTCTTTTGTAAAACCATAAGGACCATGTGCTTGAAGTTTATGAGATAAATCCCCACTTGCTACAAATACTACTTTTTTTTGAATTTTATCAACAGCTCTTTTAATTATTTCACCAAGTTTATAATGGATATCAAGAGATAAATAAGATAATCCAATTACAACTATTTTACATCTTGGCAAATATTTACTAATAAAATATAAAGGTATCATAGTACCATGATCTAAAACATCTTCTTCTAATCTTCCACAAGATATATTTTCTACAGAACAAATTGATTCAATTTCTTCAATAAGAGAAATATCATTTTCTTTTTCAAAAGATATTTCTTTAACACCAAAACATTCAAAATTTCCTTTTAAAGTATTGCCTGGCATAATATAAAAATGATTAGAATAATATTTTGCATGTGGACTTGTAATTATAATTGTATCAGGTTTAAGATTCCCAATTTCTTTAGCAATTTCTTCATATGAGTTAATAGTTTTTTCTATTTGTTTTTCTCTTCCATTTCCAATTTTATTTATAATCATTGGAGGATGAGGAACAATATAACTACTTACAATAGACATTTAACCACCTCTATTATCTATATTATACAATAAAAAAATGGCTAACATTGCATAAATTATTTTTACTAATATAATCTCAAGGAGTAAAAGAAGACTTCACTAAAGTTCTATTTGTTTTATTAAGATGACTTTTTTAAAATCAACTATACTTTTCCATTCACATATATTAAACAATACTAATTTGTTTCAAATAACTAATAACCTTTTTTTCAAATTAATATCTTCAATTAATCTATCTATTTTGTAATTATTTTATAAATGAGATTGCGAAAAAAGTTCTTTATTCATAACTGAATTAATTAATATATTCAAAACTTCTTTTTTTATATGTTTATTTCATATTTATCTTCATCAATTACTTTTTTAACTTACAAATACCATAAAAAACTGTAACAAATTCATAATAGAAATTAATATAATCATAAAAATAAAAATCAATTATATAAAAATTGACAAAAAAAATAAAATAAATTATAATAATAAACAATTTCAATTGAGATATTAATAAATAAAAAGTGTTATAGGAGGAATTAATTATGGAAATAGATTTCAATCAATTAAATGAACTTTTAAATGCATTTGGATTATCTTTAAATATTGAAAATAAAATTGTTACTTTTACTGACATTGAAACAGATAGACCAATGCAATCATTTCTTTTTTATAGAGAAGGATTTTCTGAAAGAACCAAAGCTTATACTGATGATGAAGATATGCTATTAAAAGGTTTGCCTTTTTATCTTTCAGCTAATAACAAATTTTATAAAATGACCATTTCTATTAGAGATAATAAAATTAAAGTATATGATATATGTAAATCAGAGATGTTAAAAACTAATTTATGGGAAAATATAGAACTAAATGCACATGAAAGATATTACACTCTTGATGAAACAACATTTGAGAATAATAATATTATATCTAATCCTTCTTTTACTTCTTTAGTAACTGATGATTCAATAATAGTTAGTTCAAATAAAAGAAGTGCTAAATTAGCTTTTATAAAAGACCCTGTAACTGAAGATTTTTATAGTTTACCTAAAGAAGAGGCAGTACAATTAATTGAACAATCTAAATTATTTAAAGATACAATGAGAATTATTAGTCCTGAACTTGCAGAAAGTTATTCCAGTGCTAAAAAAGATATTATAGGTCAATCAAAATAAATATATGATATAATCTTATTGAGGTGTTAAATATGAGTTCTTTAATTGTAGAGTTGGTAAATGCTATTTATACAAATGGCAATGCAAAGTTTTATTTTGGAAATACGCGTGAAAAAGTTGTTCACTTAATTAATTTTGAGGTAGACCAAACTGGCAAGTTGTCCATTCGTTCAAAAATGGAAGAATATGATCAAAAATTTTCTGATGGAAAAAGCATTAACCCTAATGCAAAGTTGAAGTCAAGTTTTGATGTGACTGATATTGACTATGCAGAAAACAAATTGGATATTATTATTTCTGAAATGTTAGATTGGAGTCTTTATTTACAACAATTCAAAGATTACAATCTAGGTACTTTCATAACTTCACAACAAAATAATGGAAAGCCAAACACTGTTGCAGCTACAAAAAAAGTTTTTGATATGGCAATTTCGATGTTAGATCCAAACCCTAACATTTTAAGAAGAATCGCAACAGAATATGGAAAAATAGATGCTTCTGGGATATCAGGTATGTTCTTAAGTAACCGTCAAGAAAAACGAGTTTTAGAATCTAAACCTTCAGAGTTTACTCAAGTGTTAGATAGAGAGTTTTCAATTTTTTTAGATGCTTTAAACTTAGCATACGAAGAATATATTAAAATGCAGAATGATGGAGTTAAAAATAAAAGTCCTAACAGATAAAGAAAAAACATAATTTTGCTTGAACAATCAGTTTTTGCTTAATTATGTTTTAGGGATATTCCCTTTGCACACCGTTATTGCTAGCCTATAGCGTAGTGTGTTACTCTATTGGAAATAGAATTTTCTTATGATGAGCGTTGCTCATCTTTTTATATTAATTTTATCTATGCTGTTAGGAACATTTTATAATTTTAATAAAAAGAAAAAGAAATGATTTATGTGGAAACAAATTTTTTGGCAACACTCAACACTGCAATATTTGGCATATTCATAGCAACATAAAAACGACTTTTTACAAGTCGTTTTGTTTTATCTCGAAAAAGTTCGAGTTTCCTATCATATTGGAGGGCCTAGTCGGATTTGAACCAACGATCGGGGAGTTGCAGTCCCATGCCTTACCACTTGGCTATAGACCCATACCAATAAAATTATTTTATAATATTATTCAAAATATGTCAATAAAATATATGATAAAGAAAGGATATTTATACTACCCATTCTCCTTTTTTGTATCTTTAATTACATAAGTATATACTTTATCTCTAATAGTAAAATCTAAATAAATCTTATCTGCTTTTAATAGCATTTCTCTTACCTGTAAGAATGAATAATTATTTGTATAATAAGGAGTAACATCAGTTAATTCCAATCTATTATTATATTCTTTTCCATTTACTTCAAATCTAATACTTCCATATGTTGTAAAAAAGTTCTTATTATAGTATTTTTTACCTAATGTTAAAGTATCATATTCAATATTATAATTTATCCTCATTAAAGTTAAATCAAATGGTGAATTTGTAGTAGCAGTTAAAGAATTACTCCTTGTTGTACATCCACTACTATTGCATCTTACAACATCATAAATAAAAGTATCAGAAAATTTTATATCATTAATTACTATTTTTGTATCTCCTAAAAGACTATTTTTTAATACTAATTCTTCCCCTAACTTCTTCTCATCAATTTTAATAGTTTTTGTAGATAATTCTTTAGGTTTAATATTTACTTTTTTATAATTATAATCCATTTTACCATCTTTATATTTAATATTCATCAAATATTTTAACATTAAGCTACTATCATAATATTCAATAGGAACTTCAAAAATAAATACAAAGTCTCTAGTCTCCCCTGCTTTAATTATTTGACTAAAATAATTAACACCAAACTCTGAAAACTTAGAATTTAAATCAGTTGTAGATGTTATATTTCCAGAATCTCCATAAGATAACCTTAACATATATCTATTAAATGTTGAATTATAATTAGATTTATTCTCTAAACGTATTTTAGCAATTACATAATAAAACTTAGTATTAATTTTATTACCTTTAACATCTAAATTAGTTTTATATACATCAATTATTTTAGCATTAAATGATCCTATATCAAGATTAGTATCTTGGGAATATATTTTTTCTCTTGATAAAAATGAATTAAGAATTAGTGTAAATACAATAACTACAATAGCAACACCTATAACATAAAATAATAATTTATTTTCTAAATAAAAATATTTAAAATATCTAAATCCTTTTTTTGTTTTTGCTCTAACTTCGTCACTATCAAATTTTAATTCAAACTCATACTCTTCATTATCTTCTTCATTAATACCTAAATCCAATAAATCTTTTTTAAAATCAAATTTACTTACATCAAATCCAATTGCTCTAAAAAAAGTAATAATTAATACGGGCACTTGAATTAATGATATCACTCTATAAACATCTTTAATTATATTTACTAATCTTAAATCAGGAATATTATACTCTAATCCTGATAAATAAGATCCTGCAAAAAAATATGATACTAAAACCAAAAGATATGTGATTAATATATATATATAAAATTTAACTGGCTTTTTCTTATATTTAAGTAAATATATAATCGTTCCACATAGTAATATTACAATAAATGACAAAAAATACATAATTATTGTAACATAAGTTGATGAAATATCTTTAAGATTCATAGCATTAACACGTAAGTTATTACTAATATATGTATCAAAAAAAGAGGCAATATTCCATGTACGATAAAATAAATAAGAAGCACATAATAACAATAATGTATGAATTATTCTAAAATGTTTAACTAAAAATGCATATGGTTTCTTTAGTATCATCACAATCACCCTATAATAATAGTATACATTATTTTATTTCAGTTATAAAGAATAAATAAAAAAAAAGAAGATTAATATTCTTCTTCTGATATAAAAATGTCAAATACATTTTCATAGTTATATTTTAATTCATCACATACTATAAGTGTTTGTATTCCATACTTACTATATCTAAATATTTTATCACCTTTTATATAATATAATGAATCTTCAACTAGTTTAACTTCTTTTGCACCACTTTCATTAAACAACAATATTGGTTTATCAATATAATCTAAGTATACTTTATAAAAGTTATCACCTTTTCTATATATTGCATAATAATTATTTATAAATATATCATCATAATCAATATCTTTATATTCATCATATTTTTTACTAAATTTTACTTCATTACTATTTAAGTCATAAACAGAGACTCTTTTTTCTTCTCCATTTATAAAAGCAAAAGCTTCATGTTCCTCATCGCCAGTAATAGTAACTGTTTCATTTTTAGGGTCTATTTGATATTGTTTCATATTACTTTTATCAAATATATATAATTTTCCATCATATACCCCATTAACATATGATTGCTTTGAAATTTCATAATTAGCTTTAAATTCTCTTTTTATTCCACCAATTATTTCATATTTAACAAATGATTTAATAGTAGGTTCACCTGTATATCTAGGTATAACATAATAATTATCTACTATAGTTCCAAGAGTATTTTTATAATTATCTCTATTTGAAAAAATAAAACTTCTATTATAATATTTCTTCATAAAATGAACTTTTTTATGCTCATATAAAGATAATATTTCATCTTCAAATAAATTATCACTATAAACAATTATATTATCTACTTTCTTCTTTTCACTATCTTTATCATACTTATTAAGTTCAAAAGAAGGTATAGAAGAAACATATTCATTCAAGTCATAATTATTTTTAGAATAATAATATGATAATAATTTATCATCTTTATAACAAATAGGCTCAGATGAATATTTATCTATAAATATTAATGATAAACAATATAAATTATCATTATTATAAACTTTAACATCTTTTACTATTTTTCTTTGTTTATTAAAATAATTATCTATATCAAATATAAAAGATTTATCATCAACATTAACATTTATTAAATAATAGTCATCATTTTTATTTTTTGTATATTTTTCATCAATACTAAAAATTGAACTAGTTTCAATAGTATATGAAATAAAATGTCCACTTTTTAAATAATTAACAGCAAATTGGTATATAAAAAATATTGCTGACAAAATCATAGTAAATGAAATTGTTCTTCTCAATATTTTCCCCATAATCACACTTCCTTTATAAACTTAATAAAAACATTTCTAATAATGTGTTTCCACGTCCATTTCCACTTTTAGTCTTATAATCTATATCTGCTAAAGTATTTAATAATGACAACAACTTCTTAGAACTATAATTATCACAATTTTGTAATGCTATAGAAACTCCATAAGGCTTTATACCTAATATTTCTGATATCTCATTTTGACTATATCTCTTATTTTTTAATACTTTAACACTATATAGATTTCTAATATTACCAGATATACTTGCAATAATATTAACAGAATCTTTTTCTTTTTGAGATATTCTATAATACAATTCTAATGCTTTGTCTTTTTTTCTATATGCAATAGCATTAACTAAATCAAATATATCTTCATCATAATCTCTTAAAACAATATTATTAATATCATCTATACTTATATTTTTATCTTTTTCACTATATTTATAACATTTTAATTTTTCTAGTTCATTCAATATCTTTTCATTATTAAATAAACAATATTCTCCAAAATATTTAATAGTTTTATTATCCATAGAACAAAAATCTAAATTGTTTTTTATTAATAAATCTGAAGATATATCATTGTTAAATACTTCAACATTTTTGGATATTAATTCTTTAATTTCTTTTTTATCACTTAATGTATCATTAACCATTATCAGATAATTATCACTACTATTATCTAAATATTTTTTTAATTCTTTCAAATCTTTATCTACGTCTTTAGATAAGAAAGAACAATTATTATATATTATTAACTTACCACTAGATAAAAAATTATATGTATTAATACTTTCAAGCATACTTTTAATAGTTATATCTGGATAATCATACTTAATAATTTCAATATCATTTAATTTTAAATCATTGATAATTTTTTTTACTCTTGAATCTATAGTTATTTTATCACTAGAAACAATAATATAATTATTTTTCATTTTTATCTTCTTTTGGATATTTTTTCTTTAAAGTCATCATTGCTTCACTAATATTTGTTTCTATTTCATCAAGAGCATTTTTATCTAAATTTGAAAAAACAATTTCTTCTTTAATTGTATCAATAGTTAATTTTCCCCATATTAATCCTGCTCTTATATTAAGATCATTATACATATATGGCATAATAGAATCTAAAGCATATCCAAATAAAACTCTTTTTCTACCTATCAAAATTCTTTTATTAGTAATTGCAATTACACCTGTTGAAAACACATCATAAAACCTATTATTTTTTTGTCCAACAAAAACATATTTAATAGTTTCATTAGGATTAAGATGATTTTCAATTATTGCACTATTACTTTTAAGTCTCCACCCAATAGTAAATGGATATTTTTTTTTAAATTTTCTTGCTAGATCTAATACAACCATATTATCACTCCCATCTTTTCTTATAAGACATTACTAATAAGATCATCTATAAATTTTAATAATTTTTCAAATAAACCACATATAAAATCTATAATTGTTTCAAAAAATCCCTTAGATTTTTTTTCTTCTTTTTTAGGTGGTTCCTCTTCTGGTATTATATCATCAACATAGTTTTTCCAAATTCCTAACTTCATCTCTCTAGCAGAATTTTGCGCATCTTTAAGCTTAGTACTATATAAATAATTATCATTAATATACATAACTTTAGCATAACCAAGTTTTACTAAATCTTCTTGTAGTAAAACATCGTCTATAAACACCCAAGCTTGAATTCTTCCAAACTTATCCTCTTTTTCAGTATTAGGTTCATATTCTATTCTAATCTTTTTAGCTTTTTTCAAATTAGAACAGACATAATCACTAACTAAACTATCATTTATAACCCCATCTTCTTCTATTGTTTCTTCAACTTCTATTCCCAAAAATCTTACTTTTATTTCCTCAATTCCAAGCATAAATCTTGATGAATTTCCATCAACACAATTACTCAACGTAACAATATCACTTGAGGAACTTGCAGCAAAAACATTTAATGGAAATACTAACATAATCATAAACAATAAGAACTTATTTTTCATTACATCACCTCAAATACTAATCGTCAAAGAAATCATCAAAGAATTTATCATCATCAGCTAAATCATCAAGTTTAATTGTTGATGTAGGTTTATATTTAGTATTTGTAGTTTTATCTTCCTTTTCCTCATTTAATTCCTTTTCAATTAATTTAACCATCTCTTTATCTTCTTCACTTATCTTAAAAGGATCATAATCTTCTTTGTCAATATTTAAATCAGTTTCCATCTCTTTCTTAGACTCGATACTATCTTCTACATTTTCTATTTTCTTATCAAGTTTTTCTTCTACATCATTAATTTTAGTATCAACTTTCTCATCAATCTCATCAACCTTTTTATTAACAGAATCAACTGCTTCAGAAATTTTCTTATCTATTTTCCTATCAAGTTCCTTATCAATTTGAGATTGAATTTCATCAAGTTTATCTTGTCTTTTCTTATTTTCCTCTTTAACTAACTCACTAGACAATTTCTCATTAACTTTTCTTTCAATTTCATCATTTGAGATAAAGAAACTACTCATATTATCTGATTTCTTATTCTTTGAATCTTTAACCTTCTCCTCTATTATTGCATCTTTAACTTCATCTTTTGATTCACTATGATCTTCATCATTACTATGCTCTTTATCTTCATAATTATTAATTGTAATATTATTAATAACATTCTTATCACTAGAAGAATCTTTTTCTTCATTAGAATTCTTATCTTCTTTATTCTCTTTTTCTTTATTCTCTTTTTCTTTATTTTCTTGTTCTTTCTTCTTATTAGCTTCTTGTTCTTCCTTTTCAATTTCTGCAAGTTTTTCATCTATCTTTTTTACTAAGTCATTAACTGAAATATCAGGTTGTGGTCTTGGTCTTCTAGGAAAATCAGGATTTCCTCTAAAAAAATCAGGTTCTCTTCTAGGAAAATCAGAATCTAAAATACTAGGGCGACGTCCTCCAGGTGGAAATCCAGGTGGCATAGAAGGTGAATCATTTCCTAAACTAGCCATCATTTCATTAATTTTTTGATTTTTCTTTTCTTTAACAAATTCTCTAATATCAAATACTTGAACTGGTTTCTTCTCTCTAACTGGATAATCAACTTTTGGAGAAGTACAACTACCCCAATCTATTTTAAAATCAGGTGTAAATGATGTCTTAAACGGACTTTTTCTTAATCTTAATAAAATATGATCAAATTGTTTCATTCTTTGTAAGTCACTAACTGTAACAAGAGGAGTTGATGCAGTTTTATCATCTTTTTTAGATTTCTTTTCTCCACACAACTTGCTTATTTCTTCAAGAGCAGCAAGTTCAGTTGAAATAAGATAAATAATATTTCCACAATTTCCCTTTATTGTTTCAGCGTCATCTTTACCATAAACTTTATTCAATTGAGCAAAGTTCTGAATAATCATTGTAAATCTAATTTGTCTTGAACGAGCAGCAGTAATCATTGTTGTTACATCTTTCAAAGGTGGCATATTAGCAAACTCGTCAAGTAAGAAATTTGTTCTACATGGAAGTTTTCCACCATGAGCTTGGGCTACATCTATCAATGTTTCATATACTTGTTTAATAAAAATTGTAGCTAATGAATGTAAAGTTTTCTTTTCATCTTGTATAATTATAAATACTGCCGTAGGTTCTGTTCCAATAGAATCAAGTTTAAAATCACTATAACTTAACATTTCAGATAAGTTTTCTCGTGAAGCAAATAACTTAACTTTTTGTTTAAATACAGAAATTATACCACCTTTTGTTTCACTAGGTGCCATAACAGTTCCACTAGCGTTTACATAAGCTGCACTAGTAGGATCTTTATAATTAAAATACTCTTTTATAAATGTTGAGCCACCAAATTTATCTTCACCTACTGTAGCAGTCATATTAATACTATTTATATTTATTTTTTCTTCAGGAGCATCCTCAAACATTGCAAGTGCAATTCCAGAGAAATAATCCGCTGCAGTTTTTTCCCAGAAAGGATCACTATTAGCCGCAGTTTCATCATACAAGATATTTAAAGCAAGGTCATCAAGTAATTCTATTGCCTTATCTTGGTTTCCAGACTTATATAACCTATAAGGAAGTTCAAGTGGATTCCATGTATTACCATTTTGAGGATTACGGAAATTTAATAAAATTATTTTATATCCTCTTTCTTTTAATAGTCCTCCAGCTTTTTCATATATCTCACCCTTAGGGTCAGTTACAACAACAGATTCACCTTTTTTTGCTAATACTTTAATAGTAGGCAAAATTGTGTCTTGAGTTTTACCACTACCAGTAGCACCAATAACTAAAGTATGATATTCACCATTATCAACCCATAACTCTTTACCATTACTTATTAGTGGAACTCCAGCATATTCAGACTTAACATCAGATGCTAATACTCTTTTAATACTTGAATCATTTTTAATATCTTTAGGTTTTGCCCAACTACTATACCCATCACTAGAAGAAGAGCCAATTTTAAATCCTACTCCATCTTTCCATTCAAAGAAATATGAATTAACACTTAAAATAAGCCCACCTAAAGCAATAAAATAAAATACCAAAGTATAATAAATATATTCAGGTGAAAAAGCTTCTAATGGATTTAACCCATAAAAAGATCCATCACTTGCTAATTGAGGAATATTTAATACCCCAATAGACACAATATATAACAAAAATATTGCAAATATAATAAATATTACAACATCCCTAGTTGACGCTACAAATTTGAATTTCATGATAAGTTCACATCCTTAAAATCATATATAATAATATCATAATAGGCTTTATTTTTCAATAAAATAACTAGTTATAAATCTTATTTTGTTTTTTCTTAAATTAAAAACTAAATTATACATATAATCAAAATAATTATAAAGTTCATAACTATATTACTATCATCTTTACTTATTTCACTACAAGAATCCACAATAATATATATTTTACTAGCATATTTATAATTATCTTTAGTATTATTCCATGAATAATTATTTCCATCTCTTTTACCACCAGTAGAAACAGCCTTATAATCTTGTTTATAATAATTACAATTTACACAACCTTATTGCTATCACTAAAAGTATTATTTAAGTTTACGAAAGAATAATCTTGATTTGTATTAATATTGCATATTTTATCATTATCATCATTCATAAACTCACCACCATTTTATAATAAATTATAATTAAATACTAAAATAACCATGGTTTTTACATTCATTTTCTTCAATAGTTGTATCGTATCTTTTAAAACTTATACCATATCCATTTCTTTCCAAAAATAATTTTATTAAAGCATATCTATCATATCCAAATTGAGAAAAATATGCCATTCCATGCTGGCTTACTCCTTCACCATGTCCTCCAGTAGCTTTATACTTGTATCCACTTAAAACAGTACCATCACTAGTTGTTTTTGCTTTTCCATTTGGTTCCCAACATTTTTCAGTTGTTGTTTGAGGAGGATTACCAAGTAATTTAGGATAAATATCTTCAGGTCTTTCTGCATATTGATCATCTGGTCTACTACCTTTATTTTGGAAACAAGGACATTCAACTCTAGACTTTGGAACATTAAAACGAGAAGTATCTATAGGTAAATTATTTTGCCCATCTGGTAAATAATAAAATCCTCCAATTGGTTCTCTAGTAGTTGGACAAAAAGCATCATATTGTGTTTCCAAAACAACATCATCACCATAAGAAGTAACAACAATTCCTCTTGTCTCTGTTACAGCTTTATAAATTTCCGGATAATGAATCTTAGGATAATCAGGATCATAATTTGGATTATCTTCTTGGTTTTCATAACTAGGGTCATACGTTGGATTATATTTCCACCACCAACATCCCATTTTTGCAGTACCAATAATTACATCCTTTTTTTGTACAACAATATAATTATAAGCTTCGCTTCTAGTGATAATTGCTTGAGCTCTTGCTACTTCACCTGTCGCACCTCCATATGTAGCTAAAACGGATCCTCCAACAAAAGCATCTTCAAAATCTAATGTATAAATTGTAGATTGCGCATCCTCTTGAAAGTCAATTTTATCTAGTTGTCCATGCATTACTTGAAAACCATTACAATCTTTTCTAATAGATTCATAATAAGAATATATATAATTAGCAACTTCAACTATTTTTCTTTTATTAACTTCATAATTTTTATCAATATCATCTTTATATTCATCACTTAAATAATCTTTTAAATATTCATGAATAAATCCATTTTTATTTACTAAATTCCAATAATATACTCCTCCACTATTTGGATCTTTTACAAATCCATCTTGACTATCATTTGTTGTTACAGGATAATATTCGGCTTGTTCTGTAGAAATAACACGTACTATTGGAACAACAGAAGAACCATTTCTAGGTGAAGTACATCTTGCATTAATTTCAGCATCTACTGCATCTCTAAAAGTACTAAACCAGTTTAATGGATTAATCCACCAAAATAAATAATGTTCTCTAATCTCAAAATCATTTTGAGCATATTGTTCCATTGTCTCTGGACCTTTACATGTTATTAAATTAGCATCATAATTAACATAAGTTAACATTTGCATTTTAGATAGTAATTCAGCTTGATCTCCCCATACTTTTAAAAACTCTGTCCATGTATAAGATTTATTTTTCAAATAATAGCAATTTTCTTCTCCACATGATCCATCTTGTACTGGTGTTATAAGTCCATTTTCTATTGGAGCTATTAAAGTAGAAATAACTAAAATTTTATCAACATCCATTTGATATTGATCACTTACTTTTTTTATCTTATCCACAGCATGCTCATAAAGTCCCGGATATTTTTTAAATATATTTAAATTAGGATCATCATACTGATAATACTCAGACTCGTAAGTTCCACCATTTTCATTACTAAATATTTGAGTATCAGCATTTTTAAATATAATAGAAACCAAAAAAGCAATAATAAATATTGGTAATAAAATTGACAAGGCTAAAAGAATTAATCTAATTGTTCTTTTTTTTCTATCAATATATCTTTTAACATTTCTAACTCCTTCAGCTGGAGTATCACCCTTGGCATATTCATCAAGTATTTTTTCTCCTTGCGGAGTATCAAGCACTTTATCTACAGCTGCTCCAGCAAGAGGTGATGTTGCAGAAATTCCTTCAGATATTGCTTTTTTAGCAGTTTCTCTTTTCTGTTTATATTTTATTCTTTCTAAAGTAGCTTTCATTTTTTCATCATTATTGCTACTAGGATTATAATTATTAATTGGTCGATAACCTTTACTATTTAAATCACTATTTTTTCTTCTTGCATAAAAGTTTTCTCTACTAAAAGAGTTTAAAGAAGAATCTAAATTAGACCCACTATCACTTATTTGCTTATTATTTTCTTCATCCATAAACTCACCACCTTTTCATGTAAATTATACCAATTTTATTATATCACTAAGTATTATTTTTTTCATAAAAAAAACAGATAAAATTTATCTGTTTTACTACAATATTTTATAGTCCTCCACCACTACCAAATGAAGATAATTCTTCAGGTGTTACAACTACATTTATTCTCATTCTTCTATTACCACAAACAAACAAAGCCTCACCTTGACTATATTGTTTAATACTTTCTTTCTCATTATCATTTAAGTCAATTAATAAACCTAAATCTTCAGTAGCTTGTTTCTTAAGCCCCATAACAATGTAATAAGAAGCATTATCGAATATTGCTTTACCTTGCATAATAACACCAGGAGCAGCAAAGTCACTTGGTTGTTGAGTAATAATAATTGTACCAGTATTATATTTTCTTGCACGTCTTTGAACTTGTGCTAAGAAATCAGCTCCTAAAGTATTATTATCTCCAAGTAATACATGGGCTTCATCTACCATTAATATTGTATCTACTTCTTTATCAAGACATAATCCCCAAGCGTACTTTAAAATATTAAAGAATAATGCATTTTTAATATTTTCTTCGGCATTCATTAACTCTTTTATATTAAACACTATAAAATCACTATCATGAGTAATAGTAGTATGACCATCAAAATAATATTTTAAATCTCTTGTTAAAGGTCTAATCTTAAGTTCCAACTTTTCCATTACATCACGCTCTTGAGTATGATCAGTCATTGATAACAATATTGCTTTAATTGTTTCATACACATCTGAGAAAGTAGGATAATCTTCTGGTCCAAAACTATAAAAATCTTTATCAAAATCTATTCCAAAACGTCTATAAGTATCTTGTACTACTTCACTAAATAAAGTAAGAACATCTTCTTCTATAGAAGGATCATAATATTTCATAAACGCTTTTAAAAACTGTAAAGTTCTAGTTAAAATAGTATAACCAAGTCCTTGTTTAATTTCATCTTCATCGGCATCTACAACGATTTGTAAAGGATTAATCATTCCAAATTCTCCACCCTTACCTAAATCAATTGTATCTCCTCCAAAGTTTCTAGTCATTTCTTCAAGCTCATTTTCAGGATCTATTGCAACTATTTGACAACCATTTCTAATATGATTTCTTAATAGTAATTTAGCAGTTGTTGATTTACCACTACCAGAAGTACCTAAAAGAATTAAATTAGCATTATTTCTATTATTTTCTTTTTTAATTTTATATAAAAATTGGTTAAATAATATAACTCCTCCAGAAAAATCAACTCCTAAAAGTGTTGATAATCCAGGATCTTTTACACTATCAAAGATAAATGGATACATAGCAGCTATTGTAACAGAAGGAATTGGAGTACCTATACGATCTTCTATATCTTGTTTTGGAAATATTGGTACAATTGACTTTAATGCTTTTTCTTGTTCAAATCTTAATGAAACACCACGAAGTTCCATTGCCTCTAAATAACTTTTAACATTAGTTTTCTTTAATTCAAGTTCTTCACGTGAATCAGCAGTAATCATAATATGCATTTGAAAATCAAATATTCTTGCTTGTGATGCTGCTATCATAGTAACAAATGATTCAAGAGATTCATAATCCATACGAATTCTTTCTTGCATTGTTCTATCACGTTCATCTTGATATTTTTGTTTCAAATCTGCTATTTGTTTATTCAACATTTTTGATATAGTTGAAAATGGTACAGGAATATGTTTAATAACAATTTTAATTCCTGGCATACTAGTTAAGTTAGATAAGAATCCAGGTGAAATAAATTTTGGAAAAGAAACAACAGTTAAAATAGTAGCATACTTATCACTTATAAAGAAATCACTTGGATAAAATTGCAATCCTTTAGGAGCAATTTCTGATTTAAAACTACTCATTCTTTGTCACCACCGTTCTAAATTCTGTTCTAACCCCACCATTTAAGAAATTATCAAGTACTATTCTTAAATCATCATTTGAAGTTTGCTGAGCAGAAAGTCCTGCAGTAGCAAGAGAATTAATTAAAGTACGAATCTTCTTTTGAATTTTTTCGGGATCTTTTTCTTTAAATAAAATATAATATTCTGTATCAACAACATTATTATTTATAAAAGAATTTCCTTTATTAATATCTTCCGCAATTAATTTTCTAATAGCAGGAGATTGTTCTTGATTATACAATAAATGAAGTTGTGACATATAAACAGATATATCAACGGGTCTATCAGCTACTACAAGCCAAAATTCAAAATCTAATTGATTATACATATTTTTTAAATTTGTAAGTACTGATTGTTGAGATTCATAATCTAAGATAAATATATTTCTAGGAGCTATCTTTACACCAGTAACTTTAAATTGATTATCAAGAATAATTGCTCCACCATTTATTCCTTTAACAGGGACCCAATCTTCAGTAAATTTACTTTTTACTTTCGCCATCTTGTTCACACCAACCTCTCCATTTATAACTTTGATATTCTATATTCCAATAATAAGTTATTATTGCTGTTAATAATACTAAAACATTATGCTGATACGGAATTGGAAGTACCAGTAACGTACATATACCAGCAGGTATCAAAGTTGAAATTGCTATTAAAGTATTAGACATTTGATCTTGAAATATAAATAACAAAATAAGTGTCAATGCTACACCAATAGCAAATATAATCAAGTCGATCCCTCTAAAATAACCAAATATCAGTTTCCCCCTATTAGCATTTGCAGGTATTAAATAATTTCCATCCATATTTTATCACACCCTTTTTATTTTTTCGTTGCACTATATCTATCATTAGCTTTTGCTTTATTAACTCTTCTTCCAGTTTGATAGATTAGATTATTATTTTCTCCCATTGCAGTTTTCATTCCAACAAAATTCGCATAAGGATTATCTAATCCAACATCTTTATTTCTAAGAATAAAACTTGATAAAGTAGTATCTTTACTAGGAGTAGCCAATACTTGACTATAAAAATCAGCTTCATTACTATCAACAAGTCCAGTAAGCCCTATATTTATGTCATTAAGTGAAACACCTGTATGAACAGTTCCTGTTGAATCTGTAATATCAACTACATTACTTCCAGATGCTTTAGCAGATTCAACAGCTGCCATAACATTATTGTAATTAAATTTGTAACCAGACAAAACTCCATTACCAAATTCTCCGTAAGTATATGTTTTTTCAGGCATTTTACTTTTAACTCTATTTGCAATTGTTTCAAAATATTCTTTTCTTGCTTTAAAATCATCTAATTGTCTTTCTAATTGATTAGCAGGAGTTTGCCCAGCAAAAATGCTAGAAAGTTCACTACTTCTTCTACCTAACCAAGAAGAACCAGAAGCACCTCTTGCTAATGCATTTGCATTTCTTTGTGATTGAGCCTTCAAAACACTTCCAAGCCCTCCATCTTTTCCAGTAGCAGCCTTAACAGCCGTCCCTGCACCAGCAATACCACCAATTAAGCCTGCTCCAACATTTTTTAATCTTCTTCCAAAATTATGATTTCTTCCATTAACTGTATCAGAGTCATAACTTGCTCTTCCAGAAGCAATTGCTGAACCAATAATTCCAGCTCCACCTGCAACCAGTCCAGCAGCTTTTCCGACCATTTTAACATCATCAAATAAGCTTCCGCCTTCGCCTTTAATACCAATCGCATCTTTAATAAATTTTGGTGCTTCTTTAGCAAACAAAATTAATCCAAGAATTAATATTAAAATTAAATAAGATGATCTTAATGGATTATCTGAGAACTCTGGGAAATTAGAAAATAATCCGCCAGATTCATGTGACTTAACTATCATATGAATAAGTACTATTACTAAATACAATAATCCAAATTTTAAGAAAATATCTATAAAAGTTGAAATTAAACTTTTTGTCCAACTTTGGAATGCACCACCTTTTGAACTTTTTGGATCCATCAATGACATTATTGGTATAGGTGCAATAATCTCTAAAATAATTAATTTAAATATACGTTTAGCAACATCTAACGTTATTCCTAATAAAAGTGCTACAACTAAAATTCCAACTAATGTTGACACAAAAGGCATATAACTATATACATAAAATTTTGTACCTAAATTTACAATGTTTCTAGCATCATCTTTTTTTGCGCATGTTTCTGTTAATTTCTCAGCAAATTCATCTATTGATTTAATATTTTCATATTTAGACGATGTATCAGGAGCACACACAGTATCAACTTCTTTTGAAGGGAAAAAGAACCCTTGTAAAATAGTCAGTGATATTTCATCTGATATTTGATCAATTGAATTCGTGGCGCCATTCGTTGTATTATTTCCTGCAATACTATCTGAACCAAAGATTAATCTTGGAACAACTGGTAAAAAAGCATCTTGCGCTCTTGCAAGTAAACCTTTTGATCCATTTTGTCCAAACAAAATAGCTGGTAAAAACATTAATGCAAAAAGCATTAAAAAGACTCTTGTAAATATTTTTCCAACTCCTTGTTCACTTTTTCCAGACATCGAATCAGGATTAATTATATATTGAAAAAACGACCATGATAATTTAAATGCCATAAAGACACCTAAAATAACATAAATTCTACTATAAATTCCATTAAAAACTTCTGAATTAGTAGATAATGCAGACAAATCAAAAACACCATATAAAACCCATTTTATAAGGCGGTATATTAATCTATCAAAAAAACCAAAAATGGGTCTAATAATTTGAAAAAACCAAGTTTCCTCTTGAAGTCCCATAAAATCACCCTTTTCACTGCACAATAACTCACAATAATTATAGCATAAAAAAAAATAATAATAAACATTTATTATTATTTAATTTACATTATTCAAAATATTTTACTTGATATGGATTATCAAATGTTCCATTGCCTTCTGAATAAATTGCTCTTGCTCCAATTTTTATTATTGGTCTAATATCTGCTCTATAGTTACACAAACTTGACTCAACATATTTTTTAGAAACTGTATAAGCTTCGTTAGTATTTTCACTATTAGCTGTCAACAACCACCAATAGTCGTCAAATTGTGACAAATAATTATAATTTCCACAACTTTTAGAAACAATATTTACACAATTAGGATCTAATGAAGCACTCATATAATAATATGCAGGAAGTAACCCAATCATTTCATTTTCTAATATATAAGAACACTCACTTTTACCACTAAAATCACTATCAGTAGTACTTCTCTTTCCAGCACATAAATCCATTGGAGTCATTAAGTACTTTGTTTTAGCACTATATTCTTCACGATCTTGTAAAACCATAGTTTCACCATAAAATTCTTGTGCTACTTTATAAGCATTACTTTCTAATCCATTTAATTCATATGTATTTACACCTTGATATTTTTTTACATCTTCATTAAACTTTTCATCCCAAGGATAAGCTCTTTGTGAATGTGCATTTAATATTAATAATAAGTTATCACTATCATCTATAGCAACAATTCTCCACAAATTATTATCTATTTTAACATAGTTATTAACATCGTCTCCTCTAAATACATACTCAAAGGAATCACTTCCACCACCAGTTAAATCACTATAATCTGTAACAAACTTTCCATTAACTCTTTGATATAAACCAGATCCTTCTGTAACACCACTATCATTATCTGCAACTACTTGTTCTGCTAGTTTAATTCCCGTTTTATATGCATTTCCACAAATTAAACTTGGAACATAATCAAAATTTCCATTACCAGCGTTAAAAATTTCTACATTTCCGTTACAAGTTACATCATCTTTAGCATAACTTGACAAATCATTTAGATAACCTTCATTAATAAGAGTAGATGTTGGCAAATTAAACGAATCACCAACTGCACTAGGTAAAACATCAATATTATTTTTCTTTTTATTTTCAACATATTTTTTTGCAGCAGAAACCATTTTAACTTCTATGTCACTATAAGAATATTTAACGCCACCCTTTATCGAATTTGTTATTAATAAAAATAAAATAGTTACAACAATTAATCCAATAAGAATTGCAACATATTTTAACATTTTTTTATCCATCTAGTCCACCTCTAAATATATTTTATCATTGTAAAAAAAAAATACAAGAAAAAAAGGAACAATTCTTCCTTTACCTCTTAAGTATTTTATCTACTATTCCAACAAGCAGACCAACTTGCAGAACTAGCACCATCACTACCCTCTTCACCTTTACCAACTAGTCCCATGATTACATCGACTAAAGTAACAGCAAAGAATACTGCAACAGCAGCAATAGCACGTTTAACTAGTTTACTTTCAGCTCCTTTAATTTCCTTATCATCACTAGCTAATACAGCTTTTGCTAAATCAATTACACCCATAATTAATAAAGCAATAGGTACAAGTATCTTAATTATATTAAATAAAGCCTTAACAACAGACACTACTGGCCCTAATCCTTCACATGCATCTGCAATTAGAAAAAAATCCATAATAAACTCCTCCGTATTCACTCGTTATATTACTACAACGCTTTATTTTTGTCAACAACACAATATTATTTTACCATTCCTAAGGTTCTAAGTAAATTACAAATTTCAATTGACCTTTCTCTATCATTTATAGAAGGTAAAACATAATATACTCTAATTCCAGCTTCATTAGAAAATTCAGTTACATCAGCTTCACTTAGAGTAGATTTATTAATAATTATCTTTTTATCTCTCAACTTAGTAAAAATTGTTCTATCTCTCAACATTAACTTGTTTAATTTAATAACAGATGGCTCTAACAAGTACAAAACATCATCGCATACAGGTTCATCATAATCATTTAAATCTACAAGTATAAAATTATAATTTTGTGCCTTCATTAGTTCTGTAGCTAATGAATGTTTCTCTACAGAAACCATATTAGGTTCTCTAAAAAAAGCAAATTCTCTTTTACTTACCTCTACTGCCAACACAGACATATTAAAAGTCATTTCTAGTTCTTTCTTCATCATATAAATAAGAGAACTAGCACCAGCTCCATCAGTAACATTTTTTATACCTAAAATTCTAATTTGTCCATTGGAAGAAGACAAAATAGGCATACTATTATTAACAGAACTACTATTTTCTAAAGAAGAAGTAGACATTGACACATCAGGTCTATGTAAATGTGCAACTTCTTTATACGTATTTGGCGTATTTAGCAAATACATAATTCCATCGCCATTAGTCGTGAAATTATAATACCCCATAGAAATCAACTTTGATAGGAACATATTATTTGCTACAGGAGATGAAGGTGGAATAAGTAAAATAACTTTATCAATAGGTATTCCTATCGATAATTTTTGGTAAGTTACTATATTATCCCCATCTTTTAATGCAGTTACATCAATAATCATTCTAGCAAAGAAAAAATTAGTAAAAGTGCTAATAATTTCATCTGCTGAAAAAGTTCCCCTAAGTGTTTTAATAATTTCTATATTTAGTGGAGTAACAATATCTTCTTGTTGATTTATCACTAAAACATTCATAAGCTCACCCTCATTTTATTCTTTAATACCTTCTAATGTTTTGTAATTGATTTAGCTTGTGATTCACAATTACCATCAGAAGGTTTGCAATTATACCAACAATGTTGACCTATAAAATTAGTAGAAGTGGCAATTACACCAGTTTCTATTAATCTAGTTTCACCTCTAATTGGAACATTAAAAGTATAACTAATAATAGGTAAAGTAAAAGTTGCATTTAATTTCATAGTATAATATGCAGAATCTTCTTTAGGACTATTAACACAAATATCAAAATAACTATTATAAGGATAACCATATGATAGTAATTGATTTGCAACTTCCTCTGGATCAACTATACCTTCTTGTCTTTCAATATAGTTAATTAAAGTATTCTTCATCTTATAAACTCTAGCATATTTAATAACAGATGCTAAAAAAGCTATAAATATGCTCATAAAAAACAATACAATCCAGAACATCATTGTTCCACCGAAAGACTCACGCATCTACTATCAACTCCTCTTTATACTATAAAACTTTCTATCCTTATACTATTGATCATTAGGCTTTTTTTCACAAGTAGTTTTTCCAGTATTAGGATCTGTTGTACATTCTGTAGAATTAGTTTCATTCCAAGAATCATTTACAGAATCAAGAATTTTTGGTAAAAAAACAGTAACAAAAGTTAAAACAGCTGCAATTGCAATAATTGTAACAAGTGTCATATTTAATTCTCCAGTTGCCTCTTTCATATTCATTCTCCTTTCTACTATACATTTAATTATAATATTATTATATCACATTTTCAATAGTTTATATTCCAAACATCATTAACATCGACAATAATAAGATAGCCATAGTACCACCACCGGTAACAACTAACATTATCATTGTTTTCTTTTCCATTGCATCAAGTCTTTGTTTATATTTAACTTCACGAGCTTTATTTTGCAAAGATGATACTGACTTTGAAAAAATTAATAATTGTTTATATTTATTTTCTTGAGCTCCAAGACCTAATCTATATAAAAGCCTCATCATTCTCATAGAATCACGTACAGGATATGTTATTGCAAAATCCATATATGGTTGTATTGTTGAATCACCTGCATCTATTTTAGCAATCATTTCTTTTAGCCCAGGTTTAAATACATCTGGAGCCTGATCTATAGATCTAGCAAGTGCAACAGGCACTGTATAATTCTGACACAATATTTCCAAATTTTTCAAATAATATGGTAATAATAAATCTATTTGTGCCATATATTTTTTATAATAACTTTTTAAACTAGAATAACCAGATTTATAAACAACATATGAAATAACTAATAACATAACAACATTTAAGAAAGATATTGATCCTGCAACAATCATAATAGCAAAGAATATTAAGAATGTATAAAAACCATTTTTCATTCTAGCCATAAATACAGCATTAGGATTAACTTTTTCACCATATTTAGCTGCTATTAAGAAATCATAATCTTTTTCTTTTAATGCTAATAAGTAACCTGTATCATTATCAAAAAACTTTTTAGTACTAATAGTATCAGTATAAAATAAAGCAAAACCAAGTAAAAATATAATAATTACAGTTTCTAACATATTATTCAGCACCTACATTCTCGTTATAATATTTTTCTCCATTTAGAAGAAAATAACTATTAAATAAAACAATACCATGTAAAGCAATTCTAACAATTGGCTTTTCTAATAATGCTAAATAATTCTCTATTCCTAACAAATACTGAACTAAAGCTATCATTGCATATAACAATAAACCATATTGAATAAACTGTCTATGGAAGTTTTTTCTATCAATTCTATCACGATAAACTCCTTCTACTAAGACATCTATATCAAGTAACATATTTTCTAATACTTCATTTGAATCTCTCGCACCTTCTCTAGTAATTTGTAAGAATAATTGATGCATATTCCTTGTCATATGAAAGTCATATTTAGAATTCATGAAATCTAATGACTCTGTAATTTCACCATTTTTATAAGCTAACTCTATCATGTGCTTTACGTCATCCAATACTGGAGATTCTAGTACTCCAGAATTATAAACACCTTCTACTGCTTTAACAAAGTTTTGTGTGGTTTGAAATTCCATTATAGTATTGGTTGTGTATACCTGAATTTGCTCAAAAATAAACTCTGAATAAATTCTTTTACATCTTAGATATGTCAAATAAGGAATTATACATATAACAACTATAACATAAATAACAGATACTACTATGTTATAAAAGTATAAATAAGAAATACCAAAAGCAACACCAGCAAAAACGCACACTTGTACAAGATACTCTCTTGGTGTATACTCTTGTCCCATTGATTTAACCTTATCTCTTATTTGTTTAAAAGAATAAGGAGCATATTTGTCATAGATATTAGACGCTTGATCTAAAACATATTCATGGATTGATGAATCACCTTGTTTAAAGAAAAATAATACACCAAAGCCTAGAATCAAAATTGCAATAAGCGACTCTATCATAAAAGCACCTTCTTTCTATAATTAATTAATTAAAGGTTTTATTTTGATCATTTTCTTGAGCCATTACACCGAAAAATTTAGATTGACTAATATTTTGTTGGGTACTAGGTGGCTGAAAATTTATTGGTTGAGCCTGTTTATAATTACTTTCCGGTATCACAACAGGATTAACGTTATTATTAATATTATTATTTTGTGGAAACATACCAACATTACTTGGAATAGAAGTTTGTCTATTATCTAAACCAACTCCAATACTTTGATTAGACATTTGTTGGACATTTGGTTGTCCATTATTATGAACTTGTGGAATCAAAGTTGCTTGTTCTAATGGTTTTAATGTTGGAGCATTAGGAATATTATTATTTTCATTTATTGGTGAAGAATTAGTAACAGGTGATACATCTTCAGGCTTTTTAACGCCACCTGAGATATGTACTATCTCACCATTTGATTCTTTAACATCACTTTCAATACCATTTGCTTTATTCGCATCAGCAAGAGATGCTAACTTTTCACCAAACAAATTACTTATATCAATTCCTTGTCCCTCAAGATAATTTTTTATATATTTAGTAGGTTCTGTATAAGTTTCCTCTCCACCTACTGTCTTTAAATAAATGTTGTTAAATTTAGGTTCATTTGTATCATCTGTAACAAAGAATTCACAAACTCCTGCAATTTCACGAACAAATCTCTTTTCAGTAGCACTATAACGTCCACGAACAAAAACTCCTATCTGAACATAACGATATATAGTTTTTAAAAATTGTTCAACATCTATATTTGATTCAAGCAAACTATACATACGATGTGGAATACTTTCAGCCTTATCAGCATGTATTGTTGATAAAATATAGTGTCCTGATGAAATAGAGTTACGAACTGCTGTAACAGCTTCAGCACTACGAACCTCTGATAATAAAATCCATACAGGATTTTGTCTCATACATGTTACAAGAACATCAGAATATGATGCAATATTATTTGTTTTCATTGCAACAATATCTCTATGTGGAAATATTCTATCTAAGTGTAACTCTAAAGTATCCTCTATTGTTATCAATTTTTCATTTTCAGCAGTATGACTTGCCAAATATTTTACAAGTTCAGTTTTTCCTGAACCAGTTTCTCCACAAACGATTATATTACAATGTCCTTTAACACAATTTATTAAAAAATCATGAATACTTAATCTTACGTATTTTTCATTTAATAGTTTTTGTTTTTCAAGCCTTATTTTTGCAGGTGTTTTACGAAAAACAACTGCTATTCCATTTCTAGCAATAGACTCATGAACAAAGTTCATACGTAGTTCAGCACTCTCCGAGTCAAGAAATGGATGTGCCATATTAAATGTTTTTCCCATTATATTGGAGCATTGGAATGCAATTTTTTCAATTAAAGCATCATCAACATCTTGTTGATCAGCTCTATATACACCTTTTTCTAGTGATTTTAACCATAATTGTCCACAATTACTATATGAAATATCTGTAATATCATCATCATCAAGATATCTTTTTAATGGACCAAAATCTATCTGAGAAAAATTATCTGCATCTTTCTCATAATTTGTTTTCTTCATTTCAGCGCTTTGAAAATCACTAGCAGCTTCTTGTGCTTCTTTCTCTTCTTGAGCTTCTTTTACACCAGCCATTAAATCTGGTTTTACACTACTATTACTAACATTATTTGTAGTTTCATCAAGTTTTTCAATATTATCAGCACTACTAGATGCTTCATTATTTAAATTATTATTTGCATATGCATTACCGCTTGTATTACCACTAGAAACATTTCCAAAGCCAATACTACCAAAGTTCATTGACCCCTCCATATTTTACCTCTTATTATTCTGTTTTTTCCGTTGGAACAGTTGGCATAGGAAGATCTGGCACACCTTCAGGAATCTCCTCTGACAATTGTAATACTAAATCTTGTAAATATTTACTTGCAATTGATGATTTAACCTCTTCATCTCCATCTTTAAAAAATGCAGTTGTAGGTACTGGAATAATCTCAATTCTAGAGAAAGAATTAGATCCACCAGCAGTAATAGAATAATTATTAATTGCATTAATTTTTCTTAATAATAAATGTTGATCTTCAGGTAAAGAGAACATAATTACATATGGTACTCTTGATTCTTTTGAATTATCAAATACATTTTTTCCATCAGAAGTTTTAACCTGTAGTACTTTAACATTAGTTAAAAGTTTACCAACTACAGCTTTATCATTTTCTTCTGTAGATACATAAATATCTATATATCTATTTGGAATAATTGAATTAGTATAACTTGTTAACATATTAACAGTTAAGTAATATAGCGTTTCACCTTCACCAACGCTTAATAAAGCTTCATCTGGTAATTCATCTTTTGAAACAACAGCATCACGATAAAACATACTCCCCTTTGGTATTGTTGTATCAATGTTTACATATTGTCCTATAACATCTCCATCTCCACGATAGAAGTCAGTATTAACAGTAGCTGCTCTTGGAACATTGATATACTCAATATCATCTTCAGTAATTAAATGTCTTGCTGTTAATCTTTCTTTTGCAACAGGGACTCTAACAGGCTTTGTTGCACTATTAATACGAAGATTATATGCAATCAAAAGAACTGCAACAGCTAAGAAAGCACATAAACCAGTTACAAAGCCCTTACTCTTTGTCAAATTTTTTAATTTAGATGCATTTAAATTATTGTTCATAAATAATCACCCTTCCATATTCTAAATAACATACATTATACATTAGCATACTATTTTACTATAAGTTTAGTATACATTATGCATAATAAAAAGGCAATAATAGAAATAAAAAAAGTGAACATTTTCATTCACTTCTCACCTATTTTTTTAACTATCAGTTTTTGTTTCTAATATACCTGTCAAAGTATTTATAATTTGTGCTTCAGAATTATAATTTACGTTAAAAAATTCAAAGAAAGAAAACCTTTCAGAAGCAATTAAAGAGATTGATGCTTTTGGAGGGCACTCATCTATATCATGCATAATAATTCTATATTTTCTATTTAAAGTAACGCTTTCAGAAAATCTTCTAATAAAATTCTCAACAAATTTTTCTTTAACTATTCTAACTGTTCCAGGTTGGCTTGCTAAACAATGCATAGATTCAGGATCAGTTTCAATAGTAACTCCATCCCATCCAACACCTTCTCTGTAAGATCTTAAGTCAACAGAATCAATCATTGCTGCTTCAGTAATTTCTTTTAGCAAATAATAATCTTGTTCATTACTTAAAACAACATTTCCAAAAGTATTAATAAGAATTAAGCCTAATACTCCCATTAGTATAAAAAAATACACTAAGAACGATTCTTTCATCTACATCACCATTTCTTTCAATATTTTAATAACGTTTACTCTAACTAAATTATATAACAAACACAAATAATTGGTTATAATTATTCTTCAAATTTAATTTTAACTCTATTTTTCCTTCTTATTAATCTTCTAACAATAAAGAATACAACTACTCCTACAATTATAATAGTAATTGGTAAACAAATAACTATATATTTAACATAAAAATCAATTATTTTTTCAAAAATATTTTTCTCAACTATTTCTTCTTTCTTTTCAGGTTCTGTTTTTTTAAGTGAATCTATATAAGCATTTAATTGTTTTAAAAAAAATTCATCTCCTGATATTTCTCCAGAATACCATTTATTACATAATGGAAACTCTTCATATTCAATACATTCTTCTCTTTCACTATAAACATTATATTTAGGAATCTTAATTGTTTTTTTATATAAAAATTCTTCTACACAATCCGTATCATACCCACCATACATTTTAAATTCATAATTGTTACCACCTTGTAAAGCAGTTCCTATTGCAATTTTACCATTTGAATCAGGTAAGTATATGCTACTATTAAAAATAAGTAATACATCTTTATCTACATTGTATATTGTAACTAAAAAATAACTATTATGATAATTATCAAATTTTAATTCATAAACGAGTTCCGAATTATAAGCCTTCATTTTTAAATCACTAAGTTTTTTAGAAGTACAAAGTCCGGCCGCATCAACATTTAAAGGAAGAACTAAAAGCATTACAAATATTAATATTATTAATCTACTTTTTTTCATATTTTACCTTCTTTATTCTTTTATTATTAACACAAACATATGAAACTAAAGAACCAGTTACAACTAATGCTATAGCAATAATTATGATATAATTATTTCTTGTTTTAGAAATTTCTTCTTTTTTCTCAACCTCTTTATTTTTTTTAATATATTCATTTAATTTATTATAAAAGATTTCGTCATTTAAATCTCCTTCATAAAATTTATCACACAACTCCCATGAAGGGTATTCAATACATTCTTTTCTTTCAGAATAAATATTATATTTTGGGATTTTTAATTTTTTAGTAGTTACATATTCCTCTACACAATCAGTATCATACCCACCATATATCTTAAACTCGTATATTTCTCCACCAATTAAATATTCCCTTATATTAATAACTCCATCTTTTGGTAAATAATTAGAATCATTAAAAATAAGTATTAAATCTTTATCAACATTTTCTAATTTAGCAGTAAAATAAGCTTGATGATTTTCATCAAAATTCAAGTCCCAGCTTGCAGTAATATCACTTGTTTTACTTTTTATCTTTGTCATTGCACTTTTAGTACATAATCCATTTGCTGCATAGATATTTTCACTTGAAGTTAAGATTATTAATAAAAACAAAATAAATAATATACTTTTCTTCATATCTACACCACCTATCATCTACTACAATTCTACTATAAAAAAATATTTTTTCAAAGACATATTTGAAAAAATAATATTATTATGATATTATTTCAAAGAGGTGTTTTATGAAAAAAATAAAATTATTAATAATTCCAATTTTAATTATACTATTATTTAGTGGATGTAACTCTTCAAGTAAAATGAAAGATTTAAGTTATTCAAAATTAATAGAAAAATTAGATAATAAAGAAACATTTTTCTTTGTAGTAGAAAAAGACGGATGTCCATATTGTGAAAAATATATTCCAGAAATGGAAGAAGTACTTGAAGAATATAATATTACTGGATATGTAATTAATATAAGTGATATGAGTGAAAGTGATTCAGAAAAGTTCGATAAACAATTTGATGTCGATGGAACTCCATGTACAATCTTTATTGCAGAAGGAAAAGAAATTTCTATACTTCAAAGAATTGATGGTTATGTTGAAAAAGAAAGAATAATAAGTAAATTAGAAAACAATAATTACATAAAAAAATAGGATTCAAAAAGATAAAGTACCCAACTTAGTTGACACACATAAAAAAATAAGTGTGTGATATTATTAGGTCAACTAAGGAGGTACTTTTTCTA
>CACXGX010000115.1 GCA_902767365.1 uncultured Erysipelotrichaceae bacterium | reverse complement strand
CTATGAATCATAAATGGTGGAATAGCATAAGTAAATCCTTTATCAATAATATAGTCTCTTGCATAGGCAATCATTGCTTCATGAAGTCTTGCAATATCTCCAAGTAAGTAATAGAATCCCTCTCCACTTGTTCTTCCTGCTGCTTCTTTATCCATTCCATTCAATCTATTAATTATATCTGCATGATATGGTATTTCATATTTTGGTACAACTGGTTCTCCAAATCTTTCTACTTCAACATTTTCAGTATCATCTTTTCCAATTGGTACTGATGCATCAATAATATTTGGTATAACCATCATACGTTCTTTAATATCTTTTTGAAGAGTTACTTGTTCTTCTTCGAGATTTTTAATCTCTTCACCCATCTTAGCGATTTCTTCTTTTACAATATTGGCTTCATCAATTTTTTTATCTTTCATTAACTTACCAATTTCACCACTTTTTTTATTTTTTTCAGCTTTTAAATTATCACATTTAGTTTGTACAACACGTGCTCTTTTGTCCATTTCATAAACTTCATCTACTATAGGTAGTTTTTTATCTTGAAATTTCTTTTTAATATTTTCTTTTACTAAATCTTTATTTTCTCTTATTAATTTTATATCTATCATTTTTCTATCTCCTTAAGTCTATTCATTATTTTTTCATGTGTAGGTATGTATCTTTTTTGAACTCTATCAACATCTTTTACTGTAGGATTTTTAATTCTATTTAAATCCATATTATTTTCTAAATCAGCAAGTTTAACATGTAAAGCTCTTATACTACCTTTTTTTATTATTCTATCAATGTAATCACTATAATCCATAGGTTTTACTCTAGTAAGCACTGAAACGTCACTAACTATATCTTTAGGAAAACCTAATTCTATTAAATTTTCTTCTGTTATTTTTTTATCTTCTATTACATCATGTAATAAAGCAATTGTTTTTTCTTCAATAGTCGAGACATGTTTATAAACATACATTAAATGTAGTATATAAGGGAATCCTCCTTTATCAACATCATTTTCAAATAATGTTGTAACAAGTTCTAATGCTTTATAAATTAAATTATCACTTTTTTTAATATCTTCTATTTTTTCATCACTTAAATAACTATTTAACATAATTCCTCCAAAAAATAAAAAGAGACCAAGTATAGGAGTGAAAAACACGGTACCATCCTACTTTGGTCTCAATTTATAAATAACGGCATAAGCCGGAAACACTTTTATGTTTCACTCAGAAGTAGATTCAAATAATGTTAATATTAACTTACACCAAGCGTTAACTCTCTTTAATTAACTAATTATTTTACTATTCTTCATCAACGTTTTCTATATTTATAGTAGCATTTTATATATTTAATGTCAAATATTATTGGCTTTAAAATGTTTTCAATAAATTATCAAATTCTTCTTGTTCTTCAGGAGAAATCTCTTGTTTATCAATATTTTTTTCAAACCATAATGGAAGTTCTTCTTTTTTATCTTTTTTATTAAAAGATTTAGTATCTGTTTTTTCCATTAATTTTTTTATTTTTTTATGTTCTTTTTCTGCTACAGCCATAGCATCTTCGACTGTTTCTATATTTAGTCTACACCACTGAGCGGCAACTGTTTCAACATAACTTCTTGTAAATTTATTATTATTAACCTTTAATACATAAGATATTAATACATTTACTACACCCGGTTTCATTTTTTGTTTAACCATTAAATCTTCAATTATTTTAAGTTCACTCATTGTAGGTTCACCAGTTTTATATTTACTTCTTAGATAATCAAGTGGTGTTACATTTTCAAATGTATAAATCATCTTGGCTCTTTTAGAAGTATCTCCTTGTGGACTCTTTAAATAATCTGGTTGTTTTGAATATATTAATGTAGGTAGTTTTCCAGCATTATCAAATTGATAGAAATCTCTAGCACTTTGAATAAGTTCATTTTTATCTACTAATCCTTTTTCATTTAGACTATTTCTAACTAGTCCTTGCATATTTAAATCATCAATATTATAAGTAAATGCTAAAGAATTGATTAAATTCCTTGTTTCTTCATTAAAACATTTTTCATTTACCATATTTTTAGGAATACTTGAT
>CACXGX010000114.1 GCA_902767365.1 uncultured Erysipelotrichaceae bacterium | reverse complement strand
GCTCCTAAAAATCCTGAACTAATGCGAGTATTTAGAGATTTAGAACTTGTAGAACATTTAGGAACTGGTATAAGAAGAATACTTAAGAAATATGACATAAGTATATATCATTTTTATCCACATTTTATAAGAGTAAGTATTAAATATAACCAAAATGAATTTAAATATAATAATAAGCAAAAAATAAATGATAATAAATTAGATTATTCAAACTCTGAATTAAACAATATACAAAGAGGAATTATAGGATTAATGCTCGATAGTCCAAAAATTACACAAGATGAAATGTCTAATTTATTAGGTGTTACACCAAGAACTATTAGAAATCATATAAAATATTTAATTGATAATGATTATATTGAACGAACTGGTGCTAATAAAAATGGAAAATGGATTGTAAAAAATAATTAAAATGGAGGAAATAAAAAATGAAATCGAAATTATTATTTGAGGATTTATTAAAAAAAGATAATATAAAAATATTAACTAAAAATGAAAAGATTGTTGATGACTTCCAAAATATGTATAACCAATATTCAGATAGATTATTTTTCTCAGTTATGGAAAACTGTGGAGGAATTATCATTGATAATTGGATAAGACTATATGGTTGTGGACAATTAAATGTAATTGAAAAAAATAAAAAATATAATAAAGACAACATAGTTGATATTATATTAGGAGCAGATATTATAGGTGGTTTATTTGCATTAAAAGATGGATTTGTATATTATTTTGCTCCTGATACTTTAAAATGGGAAAATTTAAACATTTATTATGCAAATTATATGAATTGGTTAATTAACTCTAATGATGATGTAAATAGATTTTATGAATTACACAGATGGAATAATTGGAAAGATGATATAAGTAATATTAGTTTAGATAATGGAATATCATTTTATCCTCCATTATTTACTAAATATAATATAAATCAAAGAAGTAAGAAAGAAATACCAATGGATGAAATTATTGGTATAAATATAGGTGATTAAATGGAACAAATTCAATTAGAAAACATTAAAAAGGAATTGCTAGCTACATATGCTACATATATTGGCACAAGTATTCCATATACAGATGAAGAATTATCAAAAGCATCTATACAAATTAAAGGATTCTTAGATAAATTAAATAATATGAGAATATATGAGAATAGTATTCCTAGAAAATTAAATAATTTGGAATTATTTGTTGCAATATATGAGTTTGTGGCTAATAGAGTTTATGTTGAGCAAGATACTAGTCATGATATAATCGGTACTTTAATAACAAATAAAGGAGTTTGTCAAGGCTATTGTCAATTAATGAGTTTTTTGTGTGAATCGTTTAATATTCCTTTTTTATACAAGCATACCGAGACCTTTGATGAAAATAGAAATCCACTAGGCTCACATGGAAATTTTGAAGTTATTGTTCAAGATGAAAATGGATTTAATCATTGCTTACATTGTGATCCAACTATTGATTCTCCTAAAAGCGAAGAAGATATATTAGGATTTAATGCATTTTTAATACAGGATAGTGATATTAATAGATATTATCATAAGCAAATTCCATCTGGAAATAGCATTTCTACTTTTTATAATAATTTCTTATCTGAACAGAGTTTTGAACAATCAATTATGTTATTAACTCAAATTAACCCAATTGAACAAATGATTTCTGGGAAAACTGAAGAAGAAATAATTAATAGTCATTTTGGTATATTAAAAAATAATTTAGTTGAGTTAAATAAATTTTTCAGATTGAATATTGATTTTAATAATCTTGATAACGACCAATTAATTGTTGCTTATAGAGCAATGTATGAATATTATAATAGTATTGCACAACCTTTTGCTCCAGAAGAATTAATGCAGGCTATTAAAAATGTTAAAACTGCAGAGATAATGTATGAACATAATATAAGTTTTGAAGATGCTTTAATACAAAGTCAAAAAATATTTGAACAAAGAATGGCAAAATCTATTGAGCAACATGAAAAATTTTGGGATAAAGATGGTGGTATATCTTTAATGTACGAGGAATCAAAAAAAGATAATGGCCCAGCAATGAAATAATAAAAGACAATCCAAGTCACATAGACCTAGAATTGTCTTTTTCTTTTTGGATATCTTTATCAAAATTATTAAGATTATTTTGTATGTCCTCAGCTCTTTTAGTTATTTCTTTACAATACTTATCATATTTATAAAGTTCTTTAATTTTAGGTTGTATATTATTTATTTCAGTTAGTATTTGAGTTTGCTTTTCTTCTGTTTTTGCTCTATGGTATCTTTTCCAGAGATTTTCTCTTTTACCTTTTAATTCACTTAATTCATTTGAGTTATTTTTAGCAAAG
>CACXGX010000113.1 GCA_902767365.1 uncultured Erysipelotrichaceae bacterium | reverse complement strand
TTCTCATCATTAAATAATATTCTAGGAGTAATGATAAATTGACCATTTAATATAATAATTCTCCTTATTATTAAATTAGGACTTTTCTTACCGACGTTTTTTCTATATCTAATAGAAAAGGTACTAACATAAATCTCCAAACATTTACTGTACCATTATTTATTAGTGTTTTACCGATCTAACAAATACTTATTTCATACATTCCTGTATCATATTCTCTAAATATTAGATATTTGTTATCTTCTAATGTACTTAGATTCTTTCTTAATCCAACATTTTTAATTCTTACTACTTGTTGTATGTCTCCAACATTTAAGTAGAAATCTGATACATTGAATCCTTTTGAATATAGATAAGCAAATATTCTTTTACATTCAGGTTTAATATTCTTATCTTTCCATATCCTATGATTACTCATATCTAGTTCTTTCTTATCATGCATATTTCCCCTCCTTATTTATTATATTGTTTCCTAAAGACACAATATCTTTACTACAATATAACATGGGTAGAAAATAAAAGTCAACATTTTTGTTGCAAAAGGACACAATATGTGTAATACTATAATTGTGGTGATAATAAGATGGATTTAAAAACGCTATTATTGAAAATATTATATTATCTATTTTTTTACATTGTTATTATTAGTTGGTCTCTGTTTTTTATAATTGGCTTGGGTTGTCTAATATTTCATTATTCAGATTTAATCCCTACTATTTTTGGAATTGTAGCTTGGATTGCAAGTTTATTTTTGATAATTTTAATGTGTATCGCTGAAAAAAAGAATATTATAGTTAAAAAAGAAAAGAAAAAGATTGTTCAACCAGATGTTTATGTAAGTCCCTATAAGACATACGAGCATTTTTTTAAAGATTTTAGTAAATCAATGAAACAACATAACTTTGAATTAAAAAAATCAGATAAAGACTTATCTTTATACATTAAAACGTATCACAATGATTGTTATAGTATTATAGTTACTCATCATACAAAATCATTTAATTCAAAAAATAAGGAAGTAGCTATCGATAAAATGGTAGATTTTTACAATAGCATTATGAAAGAAACAAAAGTTGGAGGACTTGAAATAACATTTGTCATTTGTACGGATGATGGTGGGCAAGTATTAAAAGAATTAATAAGTGAAAAAAGGATAGTATTTGAAAGAGCATATACACACAAAGCAATAATTGGATTAAGTATAAAAGATAACGAATTATATTTATCTAAAAACTATGAACCATTAGTTAAAGGTTTATCTAAGAAAATAGAAAAGCAACTAAAAAATAAATATAAAAGGAAAACAAATTAGAAGGTGATAATTTGACAAATAATAAAAGAGAATTAGCTGATATTATTAAAGAAGCTAGAGAAAAGAAAGGAATATCACAAAGAGAATTAGCTAGGCAAATAGGAGTTGGTAATAATACCATAGCTAGATTAGAAAATGGAGAAAGAAAAAGTACAAATGCCTTAACTCTTAAAAAGATGGCAAATGTACTTAACTTAGATTTAAGGAAACTCATGACCATTGCAGGTTTTTCTGAAGAAGATATAGAAACTACCATAGATCCAGAAATGGAAGAATATATGGCAAGGCAGAACACTTATAAAAAATTATTCTCTAGTTATTTTGCAAATAACGATATTACAAAGACTGAATGGTACAATTCTTTAGATAAAAATGATAAAGAAACAATTAAAAAGGCAATTGATAGTTATTTTAATAATTAATGGTATAGATTAATATACCATTTTTTTATAATTATTAAAGTATTTTAAATTATTTAAACACATTGTTATTTATTTTTTTGAAATTTTCATATTTTAGAAAATATAATTCATTATCTAATACATACATATGTCCTGATTCAACAAATTCAGAGATTGATAAATCATTCACATCAACTACCTTATTTGTACTACCTTGACCGTTAGCGTAAATAATTTTATTATCATATATAACCATATCATTAAGGATACCATCCTTTACAATTGCAACTTCACTTATTTGTTTTGTATTTAAATCATATTTATAAAAATGTTTTTCTTTTCCATATAATGTTTTTTCATCCAAATAATATAATGTATTATTACTCAAATACATATGTCTTGGAAAATCAGTAATACAATTTGTAGTTTTGTCTAGCAAATTATAATTATATAATTTTTTATCATTTGAATAAAACAAATCATTATCTTTTATAAGGAATAATCCAGAATTATTTCTTTCTACTATTTTTTCACAATTTTTTCCTTCTAAATCACACTGATAAATAATTCCGATATCTTCTATTGGAAACTTAATTTTTCGATCTTCAAGTTCACCTAACCAACCAGCATTAACAGTACAATATAATTTATCATTAATAATATTTAAGTTTACACAATTTTCTTTAATTCTTTCTTTTTTTGTTCCATCTAATTTTATTTTATATACATCATCATAATAAATGCCTTTTGATTCATATACTTTTACATAGTAAATCCATTCTCCAATTACATTTATATCAATAATAGTTCCAGGAACAATTTTTGTTTTATTGCTACCATCTACTTTACTTATATATAACCCCTCATCATATATTGAATAATATATCCATCCATCTTGTTTTGCCATTCTTCCGCCTTTAAAAATATTATTTGTATCATTTCCAACGGTATTCTCTTTATAATCTTCGTCTAATTGAGACACTATTTTATGTGGAAAAAAATAATATAAACATAATCCAAAGATAAAAATACATACCAAAAAAACAATCACTCCTCTTACTTTTTTATGATTACTACAAGAAAGATCCATTTTTTCATGGTTTATTTCATTCTTCATATTAATTCTCCTGTATTTTTTTACCTATTTCTTTTGTTTTTAAATAAAAATAATTACCATTATTTAACAAATATTTATCCTTCTCTATATTAATAATATCAGAAATATTTAAAGAAAAAAATTCCTCTTTGTTTCTCATATAATTAACTCCTCTGGATACTCTTAAAGTTTCTTGATAATCTGTACCATCAGGATAATCTAAAATAATAAGTCTCATATTCGTTAATATAACACTTACATCTCTTTCCTTACCTTCATATAGCAGTATACAATTATCTTCAATCAGTTCAAT
>CACXGX010000112.1 GCA_902767365.1 uncultured Erysipelotrichaceae bacterium | reverse complement strand
TTTTCATCTAATGAATAATGAACATAGAAAAGTAAAAATAATGCTGAAAGAATTAAGGTATAAATCATAAAATAGGTTTTAGTCGTTTTTTTTCTTATAAAACTTTTTAATATTAGCATAATTAATATTCCTTTAATAACTCACAAGTATTTTGTTTTAAATGTTTTTCACTTATTCTCTTATTAATATAAATTATATATAAGAAAATTAATACTATAAATATAGATATATACAAATATGGCATTCTAATTGTTACACTATAATATTCTGTTTCAATGAAAGTAGGAACCACATTAATAATTACATTAAATGCTATTAAAAATAATATAAATGAAATAATAATTCCTATTATAGTTATTGCAATATTTTCATATAATTCAATTTTAATTATTTGATTATTGTTATATCCTAATGCTTTGAAAATGCCTAATTCATAATGAATATTATCATATTTTTTTGATATAAATTTTTTCATTAATTTTATTGCAACGAATAAAACTATTATTGCAATGGATAATGGAACATATGTTAATAATTTATATTGAATTTCATCATAAGAGCGAACAGTAGAATTAATAAATCCCATTTTAGTTAATTCTTCCATTACATAAGGAACATTTTCATAATTATCAACTATTATCATTCTATCATCATATTTTTCTGGATTAAATGTATATGTTCCATCTGCTTCTGTATGACCTGTTCCACCTTTAATTTCGTTTTTAATATCATCTAAATCTTTCATTGATACAAAAACAATGTTTCTTTCTAACATATTATAACTAGAATCAAATGTTCCGACTATTTTGTAAGAATATTTTTTTTGTTTTTCTAAATATGGTTTTAATATTTCTTCTTCCCATTTTTCCCGTAATATTTCTTCTTCTTTCAGATTTGAAGAATTATATTCAGGATACAAAAATCTATATGGATAATCTTTGGAAGATGCAATTATAATTTCTTTGCCAATCCAATCTTTACCATCGATAAAATTTTCTTTTATTATAACTTCTTTACCATCATCAGTAAAAGGTCCATGAGGATAAAAAATTGAAGGCACAAGTATTTCTTTATCATTTTTAATATTTCTTCCATCAACTATTTTTAAACTATCTTCTTCAACAATTGCTTTAATAGCTATATGACCTTTTGAGTTTTTTACATCAAATTCTTTAGCAGATACATAATAAGGATAGTAATATTTTTCGGATGCATTAATCTTGACATGCTTAATAATATTAATTTTGTCGAAATCTTGATTTGTATGTTCATTTTGAACTAAAATTGTTCTTGCTAAAATATCATATTTATTACTATCTTGGCGATAACCAATTATTAAATTAATAAAAGATAATGCAAGAAATAATATAACCACCAATATAATAAATACTAATCCATAAACAATGTTTTCTTTTCTTTTTAGATGTTTTAGTGATATTTCCAAAATAGAACTATTCTTCACTATAAACACCTAACTTTCCATTTTTCATATATAATACTTTATCAGCATATTTTAAAATATTTTCATTATGACTTACAACTATCACACACTTATCCATTTGAGATAGTTTTTTTAATATGCTAAATATTATTTCTTCATTTTTTTCATCCAAATTACCTGTTGGTTCATCTGCAATAATTACCCTTGGATCATTTGCTAATGCTCTTGCAATAGCCACTCTTTGTTGTTCTCCACCTGAAAGCTCTTTTGGATAATGATTTATTCTATCACCCATATTAACATACTCAAGTAGTTTAATTGCTCTTGTTTTTCTATTTTCTTTTTTTATTGCATTATTAATATACATTGGTAGCATAACATTTTCAAATGATTTCAAATTAGGATCAAGCGAATAATTTTGGAATATAAAACCGATTCCTCTCATCCTGATTGCACTTAAAACAACATCATCATAATTAGAGATATTTTCTCCATTAATTAAATACTCTCCACTTGTCTGTTTATCAAGTGTTCCAAGTATATTTAGTAACGTAGATTTTCCACTTCCAGAATGTCCCATAATAGCATAAAAACATCCACTTTCAAATTTATAAGTTGCATTATCAACAGCAATTATCTTTTCAGTTTTTGTTTGATATACTTTGTATAAATTTTTAATTTCTAAATTTTTGTATTCGCCTTTAAATAATTCATTTAAAGTTATGTTTAAAATTTTGCACAAATCTTCCATAATTGAGGCATCAGGAAGATTCAAACCTCGTTCCCATTTACTTACTGCATTCTTACTAACATTCATTTTTTCAGCAAGTTCTTCTTGTGTCATATTTAGTTTCTTTCTATTTTCAGAAATAAAATTTCCTATTTTTTCTTGATTCATAAAATCCCTTCTTTCACAAAAATTTTATAAAATATGGATTATTATTTACACACACCTAAAGTTTACTTTTGTAAAAATCAATAATATTATATCATGAAATGAAAAGACTAGTATATTTTGAACTAGTCTACATTATTACATAAATTATAATCGAAAGTTTTATAGTCTGTGCATATATATTCTTTGGAAAAATTACTATATTTTTTTGAGCAAGATACAATATCAAAGCTATCGCCTTTAAATATAGTATAACCTTGACTAGAGTTATCTTTAAAGATATCAACAAAATCAAAAACATTTATATCTTCATCAGTTAAACCATCAATCAAATCTATTTTTTCATTTTTCTTGATATAATATATTTGATCTATGTTATAAAAATAATAATCACTATATTTACTTTTAGTAGTAAAAACTTTTTTTATGCCATTTCCATTTTGAACAATAAATTCAGAAACAATAATTTCTTTTGTAATATTTAATTCTTTCATTATGTCATCATTAATATTACCTTTTTCAATAAATTCTTTTAATGTGTTTGTTCCATGATATTGCTTAATTATTAGGTTATCATATGTGCATTCAGAATAATAATCATAATTGTTATGTGATGTAATGTATGTCCGATTGTTATTTAAACATATTTTATTTTCATAACTTATTTTTTCATTCTGATAATAATTAAAAATTATTTGAATATTCATAAAGAAAATGACAAAATATATTACAACAAATATCCAATACAATATTTTAAAAATAATACTATTGGAATTAAAAGAAATAAAAAATTTTTCTATATATTTAAACGATGAAGTTTTAAAAATAATCAAATACAATAAAATAGAGCCAAGACCATTTAAAATTACATCATCTATATCAAATGAACCAATATTAAAAATAAATTGCAATAATTCTATACTAATACTAATAAGAAAAACAAACACGAAGAAATATGATTTTTTTGTAAACTTCTTCGATATTAATGGTAACAATATTGATAATGGTGTTAACATTAGAAAATTACCTATAATGTTATAAATTCCAAACTTAATTCCTAATTCATTATTTATTAATTCAAATGTTGATTTAAATGGTATAAGATTAAAATTATACGTTATTATTCTTTTTTGAATATATTGATTTGTTCTAAAATTAGCAAAAACAAATCCTGAAACTACAAGAAAAAATAAAACTAAATATATTTTTAAAATTCTCTTTCTTTCATCTTCCTTTGACATTGAAAATGAGTACATTAATAATACTATACAAGTAAGTATTATTATATAAACATAGCCAAGTTCCTTATGTGCATTATTATATATATCGATACAAAACATTAAATAAATATATAATGTACAAGAAGAAATAATTATAAGATAGTTAATAATTTTTTTTATCATAAAACCTTTCCTTTCACAAAAAATTTTATAAAATATAGAACAATTTTTACACACACTTAAGGTTTACTTTTATAAAAATCATTAATATTATACTATGAAAAAAGTTAGTTCATTTATAAAACTAACCTTTAATATACTTTATCTTATATTTATTAATAGTCTTCTAATGTTCCTTTATGATTATTCCTATTTGCTTTCAATTTTTCTATATTTTCTTTTGAGGCATAAATAATAATATCTTCAAGTTTAGAATTTTGAACTTCAATTTTTTTGTCATTTAAATTATCCAAGAAATTTCTTGCTAATTCAATTGGATTATCATTATATCTTAATACATCTGGACAATATCCTCTTAAGTAAATACCATCGTTTTGATAATATCTCTCACTAGCTAATTGACAATATTTATTTACTTTATACTCTACTTTAATATTATCTATATTACTTTCAATATATTTTATTTCTTTATCATATCCATGTTTATATCCATATATTTCAAAAAATAATTTATTGTTCATTTCAAATTCCTTACTTTGAGTTATTAGGGATTTTTCAATTTTAAAATTAAGAGTTCCTGCAAATGTTAATCCACAACTTATTCCAAGGAAAATAATTGATATTATAAATGTCCAAATCATTTTCTTCTTATCATTTTTGCGATTGAAAACAAAATTTATAATTAATAGTAAAAAGACAATAGTAATTGTAGCAGAAGATAATGAGATACCTAATAAACCTACAAAGAACATTCCAGTTCTTGATACCTGAAATGATAACACAAATAATAATAAAATCGAAATTAAAGTAAAAATTAAAAATATAGCAATAAAAATAGTAAATATTTTAATTATCCCAATAAGAAACTTAAATATAGCATTTATAAAACGATACTCACTATGTTCTGAATCTCTTATAATAATTTGTTTTTCACTTGTTTTAAAGAATATCTTCTTATTTTCATTCACATTTGAGTTATCATTTGTATTCTCAATATCGAATTTATCATTTTCACTATTATCTAATCCAACATTTCTTAATTTATTGTAATAATTCAAATATCGTATTTTAAATACATGAACTACTATAATAATAGATGCTCCAAAGCAAAATACTATAAGAATAGCACCTAACATTTGATAAAGAAAATGATTTACCTTATCTGGAAAAATTCTTAAAATTCTTGATAAAAAAGAATCACACAAAGATAGTACAATAAACGAAGTAAGACACAACATACCTATTATAATAAATTGTTCAAACAAACATTTTATTTTGCTCTTAAAACTCATATTACTAAACATATTAACTGTATCTGTTATAAAATTTAAAAAATCATCTATTACTTTGTTTATTTTTCTTTTACTTTCCTCCTCTCCTTTAATTTCTTTAATATCACCATGTAATAAATCATCAATATTTAAATTAAATTTATCACATAATGTTATTATTTTATCCATTTCTGGATATGCTGTAGAAGATTCCCATTTTGATATAGCTTGTCTTGAAACACCTAAATCATCAGCTAATTGTTCTTGTGAAAGATTATGTTCTTTTCGTATCTTCTTTAAATTTTCTGAAAATTGATTATTCATATATTTCCTCCTTTTCACAAACATTTTATAATTTTCTACTGGTAGCAAACCACCACTTTTTGGTTGTTTTTTGTTGAAAGTTGGTTGCATATCTCTATTCTAACACAAAAAAGACCAGATTATTATCAGATCTCCAGATTAATTTTAAATTATATTTTTTATATCTATACTATGTTTGTGATAATGATTTATCCTTATTTATGACATATTCAGTTCCATATTCATTATTAAGAATTTT
>CACXGX010000111.1 GCA_902767365.1 uncultured Erysipelotrichaceae bacterium | reverse complement strand
CTATTTGATTCTTCTTTTTGTAATATAAGAGGAATGCTATTTAAATCTTCAAATGTTTCTACCCTGTCACTATAAAACTCTGGATTATAAATGAATCCTTGCTTTAACTCTTTAATCTTTTCTAAATTAAGATTAGTTTCTTTAATATTACTTTCATTAAATATAACAAAATCAAGTTTACCAATTTTTAAATCATTTATTAAGTTGCAAGTTAGATCATTAATTATACTAATATTTATATTAGGATAATCTAGATGAAATTTTTTTAAAGCATCAATTAAGACTAATTTTGTTAAAGTGGTTGAACAGCCAATTTTAATTTCACCTTTAGATAAATCCTTAAATGAAGTGAATTCATTTTCAGCATTGTTTATAAGTTCTAACGCTCCTTTAACATATTCATAAAACATTTTTCCTTCAGAAGTTAATTCCATTCCTTTATTACTTCTTAAAAATAATGTTCCACCTAACTGTTGTTCAAGTTTTTTTATTGATTGTGAAATAGCCGGCTGGGATATATGTAATTCAAGGCTTGCCCTAGTCATATGTTTATATTTAGCAACAGTATAAAAAATTCTATATAATTCTAAATCTACATTCATTATAAGTTCTCCTTATGGATATAATAACACAAATATATTTTACTTATCAACATTAACAGAATAAAATGAAGATGAAAGGAAGAAAAATATGTTTGAAAATTTAAATATTGTAATTGGAATAACTGGGGGAATTGCAGCCTATAAAGCTTGTAGCATAGTTAGTTACTTAAAAAATGAAGGTGCAAATGTTGAGATAATTATGACCAAAAATGCTTGCGAATTTATTACACCATTAACGCTAAAAACTCTATCTGGAAATAAAGTAATTACTGATATGTTTGAAAAAGAGGATTATGTCGAGGTAAAACATATTAGTTTGGCAAAAAAAGCTGATTTATTTTTAATAGTCCCTGCAACAGCAAATATAATTGGGAAAGTTGCAAACGGAATCGCAGATGACATGCTATCTACTACTATTATGGCTACAAAATCTACAGTTGTATTTGCACCTGCTATGAACGATGGAATGTATGAAAATCCTATTGTTCAAAATAATTTAGAAAAATTAAAATCATATGGTTATAAGATTATTGAACCAACTATTGGTCATCTAGCATGTGGATATATTGCCAAAGGAAAACTTCCAAAAAATGAAGAAATAATTGACTATGTTAAAGCATTAATAAAGGAGAAAAAATAATATGAAAAAAATCATTATAACATCTGGTGGAACAAGTGAAAAAATAGATAATGTTAGAAAAATAACAAATTCTTCTAGTGGCAAATTAGCGATGACTATTGCTAATCATTTATTAGAGGAAAATAATAACCTAATGATTTACTATGTATGTTCAAAAAATTCATTAAGGCCTACTGATAAAAGAGTTCAAATTTTTGAAATAGATGGAACTATAGATTTAAAAAATACTATTAAATGGTTACTTACAAATGAACATATAGATTACTTTATTCATTCTATGGCAGTATCTGATTATACAACTGATTATGTAACGACAATTGAAAAATTGAAGAAAAGTATTAAAAAATACAATAATATCGATGAAGCATTCAAAAATGTTGAGGTTATTGCTGGAAGTAAAATATCTTCATATGAAGATAATCTAGTAATAGTATTAAAACCAACTCCGAAAATAATATCCATTATTAAAAAACTAAGTCCTTCTACATATCTTGTAGGTTTTAAACTATTAGATGGTGTAGAAAAAGAAGAATTAATTAGTGTTGCAAAGAAATTAAGAAATAAAAATAATTGTGATTTAGTAATAGCTAATGATTTATCAAGCATTAGAAATGGTGAACATATTGGCTTTATTGTTGATAAAAATAATGATATAGAAGAAGCACATGGTAAGGAAGATATAGCCGAAAAACTAGTTAGAAAGATGTTTAATGATGAAAGAATATAAAATAATAAATGTTAACAACATTAATGATGATATCGATATATTATATAAAAAACTACTTGATAATAAAGAACAATTTATATTTATAAGTTATGAAAATCATAAATATGTTTTAACCAAAGAAAAAAGCCTTATACCAATAGAAGATGAAAAGAAATTTTTAAATATTTTTAAAGATGATATATTTTATAAATCAATTATAAAGAAAGATATGATTAAGATAAATAAACAAGATTTATATCTTTATAAATATTATATTAATAAATTCAAAAAAGAATTAACTAAAAAAAGATATGATAATAAATATTATTTTGGATGTGTTGCTGTAAAAACAAACAATGGTTTTATTACTACTATTAGAGGTAAACAAGATTTAAACGATTATACATTAATAGAAAATGTTAATCATGAAAAACATACTATTGATGTTATTAGTAAAAAAGCAACTTTAAATGCACCATTATTAGATATTTTATTTAATAATAATAAAGTTAAAACAATAGTACATCTACATGAATTTGATAATAATTTGCCATTTTATGATTATGCATTTCCAGGGACACAAAAGGATTCAATAAGAGATAATAGAACTTCATTTAATATTAAATATCATGGAGTTATATATTTATTTGATAAAAATGGAAATATTTTATAGGAAGGGAAAAAATGAAATACCCTAAATATATAGATTATGAAAAAATATATAAAAGATATTTTAATAAAGGAGTTGAATATTTAATTGAAAAAGCTGATTTACAAAAAGATGATAAAGTTTTAGATATATGTGGTGGTAATGGAAGATTAACAAAAGAGTTAGTAAAAAGATGTAACGATGTAAGTTATTTAGATAAAGAAATTGATATGATTCCAACAGATTTAAAAACTCTTGGTATAAAAATCTACAATGAAGATATAGAAAACTTTGTTAAACATTCAAAAGAAAAATATAACAAAGTTTTTTGTGAACAAGCAATAAACTATTGGCTTTTAAATATCAATATTGAAAAATTTAGTAATATATTTTTACCAAATGGATTATTTATCTTTAATACTTTTTCAAACATACCATCAAAAACCCCAATGTTAAAACGATATATTATAGATGAAATTAATTATCTTGAAATATCATATTTAGTTAATAATAAAGTTGAACATATTCAAATTAGAGAAGGCTATCCACCACACTTTACAGAATTTGATTGGATATCAAAAAAACTATATAAAAAATTGTTATCACCATATTTTGATATAGAATTGTTTGATAATGGCAAAAGTTCTTTGTATAAATGTAAGAGGAAAAATTATGAATAAATCACTTGGTATATATAATATTGTTTATAATAAAGAAATTAACAAAAGTATAGAAAATGTTTTAAAAAGTAATATAAATATTAATACTTACACTACTCCAAAAGGATTGAAAGAATTAAGAATCGAAATATGTAAATTTTTATATAGGATATGGAACTACAAAACAAATTATAATAACATGTTAATAACAACAGGATCTCAACAATCAATAAATTTAATTTCAAGTTCATTAATAAATGACAAAGATGTAATTATAATCGAGCAACCAACATATTTTGGTGCATTAGAAGTATTTAAAAAAAGAAACATTAAATTAGTTGGTATTAATCTTAAAAAAAATGGTTTAAATTTAAAAGAACTTGAAAAGAAGATTATCAAATATTCTCCTAAACTTATTTATGTTGTTCCAACATTTAATAATCCTACAGGGTATTCATGGTCAAATAAAAAAAGAAAAGAATTTTTAAAAATTATTAATAAATATAATATTTTAGTATTAGAAGATGACCCATATAGTTTAATTAATTTTACAAAAACTAAATATAAAAGTTTATATACTCTTAATAATGGTAAAAGAATAATTTATTTAGGAACTTTTTCAAAATTAATTAGTCCATCAATAAATGTTGGTTATATTTTATCAGACAAAATTAATTTATTATTCTCATATAAAAAATCTTTTGATCTCTGCACTAATACTTTTTCACAATATATAGTTTTAGATTATTTAAAAAATAATAGATTAGAAAAGATAATTAAATATAAAATATATTTCTACAAAAAAGCATTAAAAAATACTATAAAAGAATTAAATAATAATTATAAAAATCAAATAATAAAAATTACAAAACCAAAAGGTGGAATGTTCTTTTTAATTAAATTTAAAAATAAAATAAATTTAGAAGATTTTGAAGATGGTAGTAAATATTATATTAATGGAAATCATACTAATATAACTCGTATTAATATATGCTACAGATTATAACTAATCCCCTATTCTTGAATAATCATAAAAAATATGATATAATCTACGATGTAGTAATTCAATTAGTCCATTCGCGTTTTACTACCAAATAAACTTTATAGTTTAAAGGAATAATGATGAGTCTTAAGAATCTCTTCATGAATGGCAAATTTCACACTAAAATTGTGATATTTTTGCTGTCTATGAAAGGAGGTTCTTTTTTATTTTAAATCACAATATATGTGTATAAAATGGAGGTAAAATTATGAAATTATTTAAAGAAGTAATTAAAAGCAATTTAAAAACAATAATTTTTTACGTATTAATAGGTATTATTATTAACTTTTTAGATTTATATAGCGTCACTTATTATCAAAAAATATTAGATGCATTTCAATTTCACAAACTAACAATAACTCCTCTAATAATATATGGATTATTGCTACTAATATCAACATTATTAGGATATATTGAAAACTATCCTGAACAACAAGTAAAAAATAAATTATATTTAGATTTTAAACTTCAAGCATTAAAGAAAATGAAATCAATTGACTATTTAGAATATCAAAAAATTGGAACAGGAAAATTAACACAAAAAGTTGAAGATGGAGCAACTGCTTCAAGAGATATAATAATTGATTTTTGGCTAAAATTAATAAGATACTTATTACCTATTGCTATATTTAGTTTAATATTTATTTTTAGAGTAAAAAAAGAATATGTTTTGTTTGTATTTTTAGGTTACATTATTGTAATTATTATTTCAAATCTAATTCTAAAAAAACTTTATAAATTAAAAGAAAGTATATTACTAAATCAAGAATTTTTAAACAAACACTTAGTTAGAGGATTTATGGAATTAGTGGTATTTAGAACAAACAAAAAATTTGATACTGAAATTAAAGTATCACAAGATGGAATTAAAAACATAGTTGATGGAAAAACAAAAATTAAATTAGTACATGAAATTTTCTTTACTGTTTTTGCTTTAATAGTTAATATCTTAAAAATAATAGTTTTAGGATATGCAGTTTTAAAATCAGACTTATCCGTTGGAGCTATCGTAACAGTTATTTCATTACTTGGAAAAGCATATGAACCAATTGCAATTTTTAATGTTGAATACGTTGATTATAAATTAAATAAAATAACTGTAAATAAATATATTGAGTTATTAGATATAAAAGATGATGATGCATTAAATAAAGGATTAATAGTAAAAAAACTAGATGGTAATATTGAATTAAAAAATGTAACTTATTCTTACAATGATAATAAAAACGTTATAACCAATTTATCACTTAAAATTAATAATAATTCTTCTATTGCCTTAGTTGGTGAGTCAGGGTCTGGTAAATCAACAATAATAAAGCTAATTATGGGATTAATAAAATATGACAAAGGAAACATATTAATTGATAATAAAGAATTATCTAAACTTAATTTAAATTCATTTTACGATAACGTAACCTATGTTTCTCAAGAAGCACCTATATTTGACGGAACATTAAGAGAAAACTTAATATTTGATAAAAAAATTGATGATAATAAAATAATAAAAGTATTAAGTTTAGTTTGCTTAGACAAATTTTATGAAAAATTAGAAAATGGATTGGATACTGAACTTGGTGAAAAAGGAATTAGAATGTCTGGAGGTGAAAGACAAAGAGTTGCACTAGCAAGATTATTCTTCGATGACTCTAAAATAATTATTTTAGATGAAGCAACTAGTGCAATAGATAATATAACTGAAAAACTTGTAATGAAAAATATTGTTAAACAATTAAATAACAAAACTTTAATTATAATTGCTCATAGATTAGAAACAATTAAAGACGTAGATAAAATATATGTTTTATCTGATGGAATTATTCAAGAAGAAGGAAAATATAGTGAATTATTAAATAAAAATGGATATTTTACAAAATTATATAAGTCAGCAAAATAAAATATGATTTAAAAGAAGTTGATAAATCGAAAAATCATTTACAAGTATAAATAATATTAATTTTATAGTATACTAAAACTTATCCAAGAAACGAGGTATTAAAATGCTTAAAGATAATAATGAAATGTCTAACATATTACTAAAAAGCATTAAAATTTTAGATGTAGAAAATGTTAATGATTATTTATTAATAACACTAGATAATGGTCAAAAGATTTTAACTAATGGAATTGAATTGTATGATGTTTCAAAATACGATCATTTATCTAATTTATTTAATATGGGAGATAAATTATGTGCTGTAATGCAAAAAAGTAATTCAACATATGTAGTAGACTTAAAGAGCATGGAAGTATTGTACGAAGATAATAAAGCATACTATATAAGTAAACAAGATGATAGAACATTACATATAATTACGAAAATTGGCTTTAGTAACAATTCTATATATGATATTGAAACAAGAAATTATTTACCAATACCAGAAAATTATGAGTTTGAAAAAGTTTTGGGTAATTATTTATATGTTTTTAGAGAAAATAATCTTGAAGCTGACTTTTATGATTTAAAGAGATGTGTAATAAAGGCTGATGGTAAAATAATTTTAAAAGATATAAATGGTTATATTGAATTATTTGAAAATTATTTAATAATTAAAAAGCAAAATGAACTTTGCATTGTTAAGATTAATAAAGATAATTCACTAGATAAGATTACTTTAACTCAAAGTGAAGAGTTGATAGCAAAGCCTGAATATTACGAAGGTCATATAATTATGATGGAAAAAGGATTAATAAAAGTTCTTGCTCTTGATTTAAGCCCAATAAATCAATATGAAATAAAAGAATTAAAATCTGTACTTGATTTTCAAATTACATCAAATATATTAAAATTATGTATACCATATACTATTAATGGAAACAAAATTGATAAGTATTTGTTTATTAATTTAAAAACAGGTAATTTATTATCGCATATTCGTATAGACGGATATCCATACTGGACACCAAATGTATATATTGGAAAAGATGATTTAAATAACGAACAATTATATAACTTTGAATATAATAAAACTTACGAACAAACTGAATATCACTTTTATGATTCTAATTTTGGAAAAATAGCCGATGTTAAAGGTAATTTATATTCGGAAATTGCTGATAATATTTTTGAAGTTGTTACTTGGGATGGAAAAAAATGCAAAAAAAAGTTTATTAATACAAAAACTAAAGTTGTTAAAGAATGTAATTATGACGTAATTAATTTCTCTCCAGATAATTTATTTGGGTATGCATTTAATACTATAACCGATATGTTAGATATTGTTGATAGGGATTTAAAAGTTATAATTTCAAATATAGACTATAAAAAATTTGAATTAACTAAATCAAAAGATTTTAGTAATTTTAATTATTTTGTAGTTAATAAATATGTTTGCATTATTAAACATATTTATGAAAACTCTAAACCAATATTTAGATATATAATACAAAATGCTAATGGAGAAATAGTTTTAGATTCGATACAACATAAATGTTATCCAATTGGTAATTTGATTCAAATTATTAAAGACGAAAAAAGTGAATTTTTAAACACATTAACAGGTGAAATTGGACAATTAAGTTTAAATGCACCTACTAATGAAAATGGTAAAATAGAATTTAATAAAATCAAAGATTTAACTAATATTTTTCAAATTGAAGGTTCAACACAATTATTATTGCCATCATCTAGTGAACAACATCAAATAATTAAAAAACTTATTACTGATACAAATAAAGATAATAAGAATTCATACTCATCTTAAATAAAGTCAAATTATTACATTTTTTATTTCTTATGTCTTGTAATATTTTTTCAAATGCAGATATGGTATACTAGTTTTAATACTTATAACATGGAAAGCAATGGATAATTCACTATCACAAGATGAACACGACGAATTTGCTAGAGAATGGGATAAATTATATAATGATAAAAGAAAACCATTACCAAAAAGATAATAATAGTAAAATTATTAAATAATTAAAAGACGATAACTTATACGTCTTTTTTTATCATTATAGAATTTCTCTATTTCTTTTTTTATGATTAACAATCTTCTACATTTTTTACTATATCATTTATGTAAAGAATTGTTTTTTTCTAGAAAAATTTCCTTCATTATTTCATCATTATTTTTTTCTTTCAAAACATCACTCATAATTCTCAAATAACTAGCAAATCTATTACGATTTATTAAACCACTTGCAACTCCTTGTTTTACAATACAAGAATCATATGGTTCATGGTAATGCAAGCAATCACTATATTTACATTTATTTTTCCAATTATCTAACTCAGGAAAATAATCTTGTATTTCAATTGGACTAAACGATGATACATCTAAACCTCGAATTCCAGGAGTGTCTATTATTGATGAATTATCGTTCCAAATATAATACTTTGATGTTGTTGTCGTATGTCTTCCTCTTTTACTTTTATTGCTAACATGACTTGTTTTAATCTCATCATCATCCATTATTGCATTTGTTAACGATGATTTCCCTACTCCACTATTTCCAACAAAAATTGCTTGTTTATTTAATAAGTATGATTTTAATTCAACTATTCCTTGTTTTTTATATGTAGAAGTCTCAATTACTGGTATTCCTAGTTTTCTATAAACTGATAGAATTTTTTCTTCCTCTTCTGTTTTTAAATCACACTTGTTTAAACAAATGATAGTTGGAATAGCACTGTTTTGCAATATCATAAGATATCTATCAATAAATTTAGGATGTAAAGGTGGTTCTTTTGCTGCAACTACAATCACAGCTAGATCAATATTTGCTGCTATATTCTTTGTTAAACCAACATCATCTTTTCTTGTACTATCTTTTTTAGTTCTTGATAATAAAGATGTTCTCCTAATTAAATTAATAATTGTATAATTAGATCCATCTTTTGAAATAATAACCTTATCCCCTGGAAATATAACTTGATTACAAACTAAATTAATATCTCTTCTTAAACTTGCTAATATAATTTCATCACCTAACAAAATATAGGCATCATCATATCTTACTTCTATGACAATTCCATAATTATCGCATTTATTAATTATGAAATCATCTACATCATCATTTTTTTTGCCTAACGCCTTATTTTTTGCTCTTTGTTTTTTTTCAATACTTTTTTTTGTTTTAAAACTATCATACGCATTATAATGTGGCATAGAAACATTCCTTTCAAATGCAAAAATTTCTTAATTATATTATATCACAAAAAAAACTACATTTTTGTAGTTTTAAATTGCCTTATATTAATTTTTTTTTTGACTTGATTACAACTTATATAATAACAATTATTTTTAAAAGTTAAGACATACTATAATAATGTTTGTAACTACTTGCTCATTATATTTTCTCTAAAATTCATAATATCTTAATATTATAAACATAAGACAAAATATTTTCTCTTTATCTAGATTGATATCTTTTTAATACTTTTTTACCTTGTTCAGGATTTGTTAAATAATCTATCATTTGATTTTTACTAATTTCATCTATGATAAAGTCACCATATTTTTTAATATCATCAATTGTCTTTGAGTCTCTTATATGAACATAAAATCTATTTGCACAATTAATTTGATTCATTACCAATTCCTCAAATGATATAGTAGTATAATAATCATCATTCGCAAATTTAATAAGGTCCCTTTCCTCATAAAAGAACGGAAATATGGGACTATAAATTAAACTATCATCACTTACATGAAATTGTCCTAAAATTTTTTTGTTTGGATCACTGATTGTTATTCCTGCATATCGAATGCCTTTTTTCAACATATCTGATCTTAAATTACATCCTGCCATACCTTTTATAGGAGTCATAAATGTAAAGCTAATATCTCTAAATTCATTAAGAGATTTTTGGTCATCAAAATTATATTTAGATAATTCTACATCTGGAATGTATTTTAGAAAAAATCTTTCTGAATCAAATTCATTTTTTCTAGTTGCTAATATTTGTTCAAAAACGTTATCATTTAAATTAATATCAAATTGTTGAAAATCAATAAATCGATCATGAAAAACATTTGACATAATCAATTTCCCCCTCAAATTAATCAATATTATACTTTAAGAATAATTATAAGTCAAAAAATCTATAATCACAATATTCATATAATGTTTTTCCGAATCCAACGTCTAAAGTTTGACCTTTATTTCCAAACATTGAGAAACCAAGCCAGTTATTACAAACTTCTTTAAAAGTAAACCACGTTTTTATTTCTTTATCGTCAAGTTTATTTTTTGCCTTTTCAGCTAAAAAATGCATATATTTTATAATATCTTGATGTAATTGCTTATATTCCTTTTTATTACTGTTAAAAATAAGTATAGGATCTATAAACATAGGTATATCAGCAACTAATGATATATCTATAGCACCATATTTTTGCAAATCTTCAATATTTACTTCAAAATATTCTGAAAACATATAATACTCCTTTCAACAAAAAAAGTATCATTCTACTGAATGATACGAAATTTATTATAATTATAGCACACTTATATTATTAAATCTATTCTTATGAAGAAAATTGAAAATAAAAGCGTGAAAAGTTTGCCAAATAATTAATGGATATTTGACAAAATTGGAAAATATGATACAATAAATGCCATCTTTGAAAGGAGCGACATTTTGTCATATATACGCAAAATATCAAGTTATATAAGGTAATTGAGATTCTCAATTGCTAAGTAAAATATACCATACATTTTGACAAAAGGAAAGAAATATTTAATATATATTTCTTATCTAAAAAGGTAATTCTTCTAAACAATTATCATTAAATACCTTTTTTATATATTTTATGAATGGTAAATATAAACTCTCATCATCTTTTATCTCATTATATAATTGACTTAAATCAGTAAAATACTCTTTTTTTAAATAATACTCTTCATAAAATCTATTATCATATTCTTCAAAATAGTCTGATATAGTAACTTTATCACTAAACAACAATTCTTGTTGTTTAAACTCTATTCTCTCTAAAAACATGATAATCTTTTCATCTGTTAATTTTTCTATCATTTTAAAAGTGGTTGTTCTAATTTTTTCTCCAGTTTTATCTTCAGTTGTAATAAATGTAATATGTTCTATTATATCTTTAAGTTGTTCTTTAATTTCTTGATTATCCTTTTTTATTACCAATTTACTATCAATTTCGCCAGTAGGAAGTTTTTTGGTTTTTATAAAATCATAAATTTCATCAATAGACTGATATCTATCTTTTGGATCTGTTGCAATACACTTATCAATTATACTGTCAAGGAGTTCCATTCTAGGTCCATTGTATTTATCGGTTATTTTTTTTCTTCTTGTACCCTTACAAGTTTCATTAAATACTAACCAATAAATAATTTGACCTAATGAATAAATATCTGCAGCTGAGGTTACTTCTTTACTACTATTACTTTGTTCTGGTGCAGAAAATTCAAAATTAGCTAATCTTTCTCCCTTTTGTGTGTGACCTGTCATATCATACAATTCTGAATTATAATAAGAAATTCCAAAATCAGCTATATTTAGTCTCCCTTTTTCATCAATTAAAATATTTTTAGGTTTCAAATCTCTATGAATAATTCCATTATCATGAACCTTTTTTAATGCTTGAGCTAATTGATTAAATATATCAATTAAGGAATCTTGTTCAATATTGTCAACATATTCTATGTGATTTGAGTATTTTTTCATTACAATTATTGGAACTTTTACATTATCTATTAATACTTCTTCATAAAAATATTGTTTGACAATTCCTTCATTATTTTCGAATCCAATTAACACATTAAAAAACTCACACAAAAATCTATTCTTTTTGTTCTTATCATTTTTTAATAAAAACTTTATAGCTACGTCGTGGTTATTAAGCTTACCAAAATATACAATACCATTTCCACCAGCTGCAGTTTCCGAGATTGATATATTTAAAATGCTACCATATAATGTTTTAATTGTATAATTATTTAACCTTAAATAGTCATTTAATTTTCCTTGAGTAAATTGATCTTTACTATTTAAATAATCAGATTTATTTTCAAGATAATCTAACAATGGGTAAAATGTTTCTTTGATTCTTTCTCGTCTTTCCTTATATCCACCAAATTTCTGAAGTTCACTCCTATAATCGTATGATTTTTTTGTCATTTTGATTTCAATAGGAACTTCCATCCCCGATTCTTTAAACAAATCTTTTATTATTTTTATCTTATTTGAAAAGTCTTTTTCATCAACTGTCATATGACAATATGTTGCAATGTCTTCAAGAATAATAAGGAATTCTTGTAATTCATCTATTTTCATATTTCCTCCTTAAAGTAAGTATTATTCTATCATAATTCATTTGATTATCAAATTGACAAAAGAATAGTCACTAAAAATAAAAAGTGGAAACTTGTACTCCCACTCAATTCAAAATTCATAACTATTATAACCTATTTAAAATCTTCTACACTTAAATCCGAATTAACTATTATGTTTTCTAAATATTCTTTTAAATATAGTGCTTCATTGGTGCATGAACTTGAAAAGAAATCATCATTTATTGTTAAAGACCCACTATTGAAATCATAGCTAAATGAAGCATGCCTATCCCATTCATCTTTTTCATTTAAAAGAGTATATGTTCCCGTTGCAATATTACTCTTTAGAGAATAATTTGTAGTCGTTGTTGAAAGTTGTGAAATTCTTGGTGTTCTTTGGATATTCATTGTTTTTATGTCTAAATTATACCAATCAACATTAAATGGTTTTCCATCTTCATCTAAAATATCTCTAGCTTTTAAAGAAAAACCGTATTAATCATTTTCATTTTTTTTCCATCCATTTTCAACTAAATAATTACTTACTTTTTCATATTTATCCAACACTTTTTCTTCTTTCTCGTCATCAGTATTATTACATCCGGTTACTACAACTGCACATATAATCACAAATAAAAAGTAAATATATTTTTTCATCAAATTACTTCCAATATGGTTATTATAACATATTATTATAGTTTTACTAATTTATCCAATAAAAAAGATGACAAATTATCATCTCTTTAGTATTGTTATTACTTTATATTAACCCTACTGGTCTACTGAAAGATATTTCACTTCCAGTTGACTACAGCACCTCGCATTTCAATATCGAAATTGTAGGGAGTTGCCAAGTTTATTTTCGACGCAAGTCATCTATTTGAATTTGTGCGTTATTTTTTCTCTTTAGCGTATTTCCATCACATAATTCAAAATTTTCATTTCGCCATTCAACATTTTCGAAGGAAGAACCCTTTGGTATTTCCGTACCTAAAAAATACTTCTTCTTATTATATATTATACCATAATTATTTGCTACTGAGAATGGTTTTCTATATATTCCTACTAGTTGCGGAGCACCACCACAATTATAATCTTGTATATTAAAAAGTGTATCAATAAAACAATGAAAGACATTTCTACTTGTGGACTGATTTTTTCCTTTTTGATATCTTTCATAATTATTATTAAATTCTTCTTTTCCAGAACCTAATACTTGTAGCAAGCCAGATTCATTTGGAATACTTTTTTCCTCATGCTTCCATCCTTTATTTTTGTTCCACGTCAATATGAAATGATGAAATTTAGGATATCCATCAAATAACGTTTCTCGGGATATATGAATAATTTGAATTGGATTACCGCCATACTCACCTGGATATTTTGTAAACATATGCTGTAATTTTTGAAATACTATTTTATTTTTTTTCTCACATGACATTGATTCATTAAACAGTACACCTGAATCTATCATTTCGATTATTTGAGATAATACTATTGTTGGAAACAATACATCGCCAGCGTATCCAAATATTTCAGGATACTTTTTAGAAGAAAATACCTTTTTTCCATAATCAAAATACACAGATTTTTTCCATGTTATTCTACTATCTGAAACTATATATGCTGACGTTGGTCCATGTGTATCTATACCAATCCAAGAAACTAAAAGTGTCATAATTCTCCTTATCCCTTTTTTAATCTAAAACAATTAAATGTATGCTTTATATTTATTAACTTTTTGTATTCCACCAATCATTCCAAGTTTTATTTGGAGAATATTTTTCTGAACTACCTGTAAAATTTGAAATAATCATAAACGGTAATGATATGATCCAAAATATTGGATAAAATAGTATATAAAATATCATGAAAATCCCAAGTCCTGCAGAAGATTTTTTCTTATACTTTTTTTCTTCTGCTTGTATTTTTCTTGTTTTTTCTATTTTTTTATTTTCTATATTTACTTCATTTTCTTCTAATACAACTCTTTTTGATAAGAGTTTGTTTACTTTTGGTATTTCTTCACCTTCAAGAACAATTTCAAAAACATCATTTTCAATTAAATCCCCAAAATATAATAAATTTTTAAT
>CACXGX010000110.1 GCA_902767365.1 uncultured Erysipelotrichaceae bacterium | reverse complement strand
GTTTATGTTTATCTTCTTTGTAGTAGTAGTTTTATTATCTAGTGTTAGTGTTTCACGTCGTATCAGTAAGATGAAACCAATTGATGCTATAAACAATAAATAAAGGAGTTTTTTATGATTTGTCCTAAGTGCAAAGTAAAATTAAATGATGACTCTAAATATTGCCCAAAATGTGGTGAACTTTTTGAGATGGAAGATGTAAAAAAATATTCTAAGATATTTGAAACAGAGTTACTAGAAGTTTATTATCCAAATAAGAGTTATAAACTAAAATGGTATGGAGTATCCTTATTGTATGCATTATTCACATATTTTTATGCTATATATAGAAAAATGTATAGATGTGCCATCTTAACTATTTTATCAATTATTATATGGATATATTTCCTTCCAAGATTTGAGTATCTAACTTTTGGAAGTTATGGATTTTTATTCTATCCAGTTTATTTCATACTTATGGGATGTTTATTTTGTTATCTGTTTTATATTTTTAGATTTGATAAAATACTTTTAAACAAAAGAAAAGAAAACTTAAATAGAATAATAAGATATAATCTTGATAAGAATAAAAAAGAACTTATAAAGCTTATAGAAGAAGATAAAAAAGGTAATATAAAAGGATTAATAATAGCATTAATTATAACAATAGTTTTATTACCATTTTTAAAAATATTAATGTTATTATAATAAAATATTCGATATTTTAATTCATTTTATGATATAATTCTCATAGAGAATTATATTTTTTTTGGAGACTATATGAAAAACTTTTTAAAAATATTATTAATACTATTTATATCAACAATAGTAGGATTTTTATTACTTTTAATTGCATATGCTCTTCCTGCTGGAAGAATAGAAAAAAACTTAGAAAAATCACTTACAATTTTTGAAAAAGAAGAGACATATGAAAGAGATATTTATAACTATGATAATACTCAACTAGATAATTTTACAGATGCAATAATGCTTGAAAATGCATCATATATTGGAGATCAATCCATAGTAGATAAAGCAATAAATGTTTATAAATATAATAATCACAGCGATCCTCGTGAATCATTGATATTACAATTGAAAAACAAAGAGCATAAAACCCTTTCACCATACAGCAGATATTGGCACGGATATTTAGTTTTATTGAAACCATTTTTACTATTTTTTAGTTATAATGACTTTAGATATATAAATATAATAGCAGGATCTCTTCTAGTTGCATTTATAATATATATGATGCAAAAGAAAAAATTAGACTCCTATATATTACCTTATCTAATATCAATATTACTTATTAACCCATCAACAATTTTTAGATCGCTTCAATATTCAACAATTTTTTATTTATTTAATATATCAGTATTATTACTATTATTATTTGATGATAAACTCAAAAAAAGATATATATATTATTTTTTGTTTGTTGGAATATTAACAAGTTATTTTGATTTCTTAACATATCCAGCAGCAACGCTTGGAATGCCACTTATTTTATGTATTATTTTAAATAGTGATTTGAAATGGTTAGAAAAAATTAAAATGATAATTAAAAATAGTTTCTTTTGGGGTGTAGGATATGCAGGTATGTGGATATGCAAATTTATATTAGGTACTTGTTTATTTGGAACAGAAATATTAAAGTCAAGTATGAATCAAATAAAAATAAGAACTTCATTTGAAACACAATATGAATCAATAACTATTAAAGAAATTTTTAAACGTAATATTTTAAAATATAATACAAAAATATCTTTAATTATATTTGCTCTGTTTTTAGCTTATATAATATATAAGATTATTAAATATAAGATAAAATTTAATAAAAAAATGCTACTTGATTTATTACCATATTTATTGATATGCTTAATTCCATTTGCGTGGTATGTAGCATTAAGTAATCATTCTTATATACATAATTCATTTACTTATAGGACATTAATAATTACAATCTTTGCTGGATTATCTGGAATAATATATATATTAGAAAAAAACAGGAGGTCTAAAAATGAAAGAAAAAAATAAAAAAATTGCTGTTTTAATACCTTGTTATAATGAATCTGTTACTATAGAAAAAGTAGTAAAAGATTTTAAAAAAGAATTACCAGAAGCAACAATTTATGTATATGACAATAATTCAACTGATCATACTGATGAAATAGCAAGAAAAGCAGGAGCAGTTGTTAAATATGAATACAGGCAAGGTAAAGGTAATGTAATAAGAAGTATGTTTAAAGATATAGATGCTGATTGTTATTTAATGATTGATGGAGATGATACTTATTCTCCAAAATTTGCAAGAGAAATGTGTGATTATGTATTAACAGGAAAAGCTGATATGGTAATTGGAGATAGATTATCAAGTACATATTTTACAGAAAACAAAAGATTATTTCATAATTTTGGAAATAAATTAGTGAGAAGATTAATTAATACACTTTTTAAAAGTAAAGTAAAAGATATAATGACAGGGTATAGAGCATTCTCATATGAATTTGTTAAAACATTTCCAGTATTATCAAAAGGGTTTGAAATAGAAACAGAAATGACTATCCATTCATTAGATAAAAATTTTAAACTTGTTGAAATTCCAATAGAATATAAAGATAGACCAGCTGGATCAGTATCTAAATTAAATACTTATAGAGATGGATTTAGAGTATTAAAAACAATTGCAAGATTATTTAAAGAATATAAACCAATGCTTTTCTTTGGACTTATAAGTATGTTTTTTTTTATAATAACATTATGCTTTGGAGTACCAGTATTTATTGACTATTTTAAGACGGGCTTAGTAGAGAGATTTCCAACGTTAATATTTAGTGGATTTATGCTTATAGTATCTTTATTATCTCTAATATGTGGAATAATACTAGAAGTAGTAGTTAAAAAACATAGACAATTATTTGAATTATTTTTAATAGGAGTTAGAAATAATAATGATAAACAAGATAAAAAATAATAAATTACTAATGCAAATTATAAAATTTTTAGTTGTAGGTGGAATTGCATTTATAATTGATTATCTACTATTAATTGTTTGTAAAGAAGTATTTAATATAGACGTTTTAATATCAGCAGCTATTGCATTTTCTATATCAGTAATATTTAACTATATATTTAGTATATTATGGGTTTTTTCTGTTGATAAAAATAAGTCATCTAGTTCACAATTTGTTATATTTTTCGTTTTAAGTGTAATTGGATTAATAATTACAGAAATAATAATGTGGATAGGTACAAGTTTATTAAATCAAAATTATTTAATTATTAAAATAATAGCAACCGCAGTAGTAATGGTATTTAATTTTATAACTAGAAAAATATTTTTAGAAAAAAAATCAGAATAAGAAACAGAAATGTTTCTTTTTTATGCTATAATTTTTTTGTAAGAAGGTGGTTTAATGGCTTTAATAGAATGTAGTGAATGTAAACAAAAAATAAGTTCTAATGCTGCTTTTTGCCCTCATTGTGGTAATCCAAGAGAAAGTCAAAAAGTATTAAAAGAAAAAGCTGAACAAAAAGAAGAAAGAATAATAGAAAAAAACGATAATATTTGTCCTAATTGTGGATTTAGTAATAAAAAAGATTCAATTTTCTGCAGTAAATGTGGAAAAGAATTAAATACTAACTTATCAAGAAAAGTTATCTGCAAAAATTGTGGAAATAAAAATGGGGAAGATGAACTTTTCTGCAAAAAATGTGGACAAAGTTTAAAAGAAAAGAAAAAAGGATGGAATTTTAATAATACATTTTTATCAATAACATTTTTCTTCTCAGCACTATTCGGAGTTTTAATTTTCGGATCAGATGAATTTAGAAGACAAGTTTGGTTTGTTAAAGATTGGTTTATATTTAGTAATACTTTTCTTACTATATTAACAATTTCAATTGCAGTTATTATTATTCTTGTAGCATTTATTAAAGATGGCTTTTCAATTAAAAATGAAATAGATCACTTAAAACATTGTAAGTTTTCTAAAATACAGGCTGCAATAATATTCTTACTTGCAGGTATCTTGATATTTTGTCATGTAGGACTAACAACTCATAAAAGTGATTATTATTTCTACATTCCAATTTTATTTACACTAAACTTTATTATGATGTCTATAACAGCTTTAGTACTAAATTATAGAATGATTGGATGGATTCTCGATGGATTAATACTTGTAGCAAGTATCGCATCTTTTTATGGAGCTTTTCTATTATTTGACGAAGCAGATTCTCATAGAGGAAACTTCTTTGATGAATTAAGATATATTTATTATGGAGAAAGAAGCGAATATAACAAACTAAAATCTTGGGGAACTTTTCTATTAATACTTGGAATAATTTTATTAATATTATTTATTGTTCTAATAATAGTTAAAATCGTAAAATATACTAAAAATAAGAATAAAGATGTTTATTTAGGTACAGTATAGTACCTTTTTATTTTATAAAATATTGTAATAAAAATTATATATATAAATAAACTATAATGGTGATGTAATGTTTAACTTATATGATGCTATAAAAGCATCTGAAGAACTTAAAATAAAATTTAATAGATTTTCTTCAAGAGATTTGCTTGATGGAATGAATAAAGAACTGGAACATGGATTAATTAATAGTGAAACAAATATAACAAATGACAATATGTTATTAACAGCTAAAATTGCTATTTCTCATTTAAATAAATATCCAAATTATTATAATAAAGAATATGGAGTAGAAAAGTTTGAAGAATCTTTAAAAAATAAAAAATAAAATGTTATAATAATAATCGAGGTATAAATATGAACTTAGATAAATTATTAGAACACTACGAAGAAAAAGATGAATATGATCTTCCAATACTAAACTATAAAGAATGGTTAAAGCCTTTTGGAGAATTTATTTCAAAAATAAATAAAAATTATGAAAATTTTAATTATAAAAAAATTGGAAAAATACTTTTAATAGTAGAAGTAATAGGAATGACTCCAGATGAAAAAGAAGATTATGAGAGTTATTATGAAATATTAAGAATATTTATAAATTTATATGATAAAAATAAAGATAAAACGCCTAAAGAAATATATCAAATAGCATTAAAAGAAAAAATGAGATATTAATAAGGAGTCAATATGAATAATTTAGTTATATGTTATTTTTCAGCTAGTGGAGTTACAAAAAAAGTAGCAGAAAAGATTAGACAAAAAACTAATGGAGACTTATTTGAAATTGAACCTATAAATGTTTATACAAAAGAAGATTTAGATTGGACTAACAAAGAAAGTAGATCTACAAAAGAAATGAATAATAGGTCATATAGACCAAAAGTAAAGAATAAAATTGAAGAAATTGGAAAATATAATAAAGTAGTAATAGGTTTTCCTGTATGGTGGTATACTGCTCCAGCTATAGTTAATACATTTATTGAAGATAATAATTTTGAAGATAAAGAAATATATGTATTTGTAACTTCTGGTGGATCAGGGGTAGATAGATGTTTGAAAGATTTAAAAAACACTTATCAAAATTTAAATTTTGTTGATGGTAGAAGAATTAAAAATGAAGAAGATATTGATAACTTTACAAAATTATTAAAATAATTAGCACTTGCACTTGACAAGTGCTAAAAATAGTGATACTATTATCTTGTAATAAGAAAAAAAGTATTATTACAGGTATTAAAATTATATAGTGCTACCTAATCGTAACACGTTATGAAAGGAAGATGATTTATATGATGTTAGTACCTAGAAGAAATAATTTCGATTTGTTTGATGACTTTTTTGATGATGAATTTTTCCCAAAAAAGGAAAGAAACTTAATGAGAACTGATATTAGAGAAAAGAAAGATAAATACATCATTGATGTCGACTTACCTGGATTTGAAAAAAATAATATCAATGTCTCACTTCGCAATGGATATTTAAATATTCATGCTAAAGTAGAAAAAAATAATGATGATAAAAAAGAAGAAGAAAAATATGTTCATCGTGAAAGATTCTTTGGAGAATGTTCTCGTAGCTACTATGTAGGAGATGAAATCAAAGAAGAAGATATAAATGCTGAATTTAAAAATGGTATCTTAAAAGTAGAAATCCCTAAAAAAGAAGAACAAAAGAAATTAGATAATGTAAAACAAATTGAAATTAAATAACAGTAAATAAAGGCCCAAAAGGCCTTTTTTCTTTTTTTATAAACTCAACCACAGGTTCGTATTATTATTATATATATTGTAGTATATTTATTTCATGAAAGGAGAAACTATATAGATCAAATAAAAATTGGGAATTTTATTCAGGAAAAAAGAAAAGAAAAAGATTTAACACAAAGCTCATTAGCAGAAAAATTAAATATATCTGATAGAGCAATATCAAAATGGGAAAATGGAATATTTTTGCCTGATGCTGGTAAGATGATAGAACTTTGTGAAATATTAGATATTACTCTAAATGATCTATTTAGTGGAGAAAAAGTAGACATGAAAGATAATGAAAAAAAATATGAAGAAAACTTATTAGAGATGACAAAACAAAAAGAAGAATCAGATAAAAGATTATTAAAGTTAGAAATAGTAATTGCAATTTTTGGTATAATATTTTTATTTTCTAATATAGCAATTGCATCATTAATAGAAATGGAAGACTGGATTAGAGTTTTATTAATCACATCAGGAATGATTGTATTTCTAATAATTACAGGCTTTGCACTAAGAATTGAACAAAAAGCAGGTTACTATGAATGTAGTGAGTGTCATACTAAATATGTTCCATCATATAATAGTGTTCTTTGGGCAATGCATGTTAACAGAACGAGATTCATGAAATGCCCTAACTGTGGAAAAATAAATTGGCAAAAAAAAGTAATCTCAAAATAAAGTATAGATTTATTTCTATACTTTTTATTATGTAACTCTAGTAACATTTCCTGTATAAAAAAACACATAGTAGTATAATTTTCTTAGTAGGTGATATTATGAATCAAGAAAAGATAGGTAAATTTATATTAAAATGTAGAAAAAATAAAAAGATTACTCAAGCAGAATTAGCAGAAAAATTAGGTGTTACTGAAAAATCAATAAGTAACTGGGAAAATGGAAGAAATATGCCAGATTTATCTTTATTTAAACCATTATGCGAAGAGTTAGATATTTCTATAAATGAATTATTAAGTGGAGAAGAAATAAGTAAAGAAGAATACCAAAATAAATTAGAAGAAAACATTATTAATACAATAACTTATACAACTGAAAAAGAAAAAAAACATAATAAAAAATTAGGAATAATTTTAATAATAGTAGGAATACTTATTTCCATCATAGCTTTTATATTATCTGAAAGTGATAATAGTTTTGGAAGTATTATGTCCATTTTAGGAGGTGTTGTAGCACTAATCGGATGTAGCAAGTTAACATGGAAATTAAAATCTCCTAAAAGATTAATTATCAACTTTACATTTTTTATATTATATGTAGTTCTTCTTTTTTTTATTGATTTTGCAAGTGTTACTAAATTTCATCAACCACCTAGATTTGTAATTAGTAAAGAGTATTATGAAAATATCATAATATATAAAGCACCATTTTATAATGTATTTAGAGTAAATGTTGATACACCAAATGAATATTATTTAATTGATTATGATAAAGAATATACTTATGAAACAGTTCCTATATCACCTTTTGATAGAGAAAAATATGGTGTAGATGTTATAAAGAAATACAGAAGTAAAAATGTTGAAGATAAAATTAATGATGAAAATTTATTAAATAATTTACCACTTTCAGAATTCAAAGAAGGCTTCCAAATAGATAGTGAAAATTTAGGATTAATAGTAAATTATAAGTTTGAGACAAATGTAAATTTTAAATATAATATAGATAATATTTCAACTCCAAGTTATGATATAGAAACTGCTATGTTATATAATTCATTAGCATTATTTTCTTTAATTGATAATGTAGAATATATGACTTTTAATATCGAAAATGTATTAAATTATAATGGAGAAACAAATAATACAATTACTTCTTATCACGTAACAAGAGAGTCTCTAAAAAATAATTATTACTATTATAAGTATTTATTTAGAGGAGAAAGATATGAATATTTTTTTAACAAATTTGTGGAAAAAAAGATGAATGATAAAGACTTTGTAAAAAATAATTTTAAAGAAATATTTATTGATGATAATGTAATGAAAACAAAAAAAATAGAAGTTATTAGATTCGAAGAGGGGTATACAGAAGGAGATATTGAAAATAGCAAATACTATTATAATGAAAAAGTATTAAAAACTATTACAGATGAAAAAATAATAAATGAACTTATAAATATTTTAGATAGTGCAAATCCTATACCAGAGAACACACCTATAACATTTATGGGAACTAACATGATGCTAAAATATTATGACGAGAATGATAATTTACTAGTAAAAACAATAATATATCCGAGCACGAAATATTATTACTTTGATAGTTATTTCATACATGAAGATGATAAAGAAAATTTTAATATATTAATAAAAGAATTATTTCAAAAATAATTCTTTTTTTAGGTAAAGATTATAAGTATATTTATTTAGTGTTAATAAAATATATAGAAAGGTGGTAGTAAAATAAATAAAGAAATTATTATAAAAGTTATAGGGGTTGGTATAAATGAATACTATCAAGCATTAGTAGAAATAAATGATATAAATAAAGTAGCTTATAAAGGGTTTACTTATGATGGATTAATTAAAATATGTTTAGAAAAGAATAAAGCTTATAATATAAAAATATATTTTTTAAATAATTATATAAATACTAGTTTTGTAGTAGATTCAAATAATATATATACATTTGTATTGCCTATAAGTATAAAGACTACTACTTTTTCATTAACAGATTACTATTATCCTAATCTGCCAATCATGAAAGGGGAGTTGATATTATGGCAAAAATAGTAAATATTACAAATGGAGAAGGAACTAGTGAGTTAATAAATGGAAGTTATACAGTAACTGCTGAAGTAAATGGTTACGATAACTCAAGTATTAATCCTAGTTCTGTTGAAGTTTTAGCAGGAACAAACGCCTATGCATTTACAATCGGTGCAACTGGAACTTTAACGCTACATGTTTCTGAAGATGGAACAACAACAGGAACTCCAATAGTAGGAGCAACTTTTGTAAGATGTGATAGTACAGGAACTGAGTATGGAACTACTATTACTACAGACACACAAGGAGATGCAGTATTTAATAATGTTCCATATGCTCAAGAAAATGCTCCACTAGTGTATTATAAGCAAACAGCATCAGATGGTGATCACGAGTTTGACAACACAGTTCAAAGTACAACACTTACATCAAGTACAGCAACAGTAGAAGTAGAGAATACACCTGGAGCCCAAAGAACCATTTCATTAACAGATGCAAATTATGCTAACTTACCAATTGATAGTGCAACACTAACAATGACGAATTAATATAGGGAAACCTATATTTTTTCTATTTTCAAATATAATTTTTTATATAAACTATAATCAAATAACATAATAGTAACAGTAGAAATAATAAAGAGCATAATAGTAGAAGAATTATCTATATATTCACTAGAAGTAGAAGTATTGCTATAGTTTTTAACTTCTTTTACTTCTTCCTCTTGATTTGAATATAGAGCTTTTAATTCTTCTATAGTAATAAGACCATTTTTTTCAATCTCTTCAAATACATCAAATCTTTTATCTTTAGAGGTATTATATAAATCAATAATTGCTTTCTTAATGCTTTCATCATAACTACCAGAGTAACCATCAAATACTTTATCTCCAATGATTATATAAGGAACTCCTTGAGGAAGCTCTTTATCCAAATAATAAGCTACTCTATTAAATAATTCATAATTTTTACTATTGTACCAAGTTTCAAATGATATCAAATTAAAATACTTACCGTACTCATTTGTAATACTATTCATAAAAGATAGAAAAGCTCTGCAATAACCACAACCTTTTCCCCTAAAAAGATATATAGTTATCTTATTACTTCCTTCGGAATAACTAGAAAACTCTTTTCCTAATTCTTCATCTTCTAGAGTTTCAATAAAGTTTTTAGTCTTATAATCTTCCTTCAAAATAGTTTTAGCATTTACTACAGGAATAAATAAAAATAATAATATAATAATAAATGATTTAAGTTTTAACATGTTTTCCCTCCTTTTAAAACTTAACTATATATTATCTTTAAAATAATAGAAAAAACAGGAAGCAGTACTAGATATAAAAACTAAAAACTATATCTCTACTTAGAGTAGAGAAACAAAAGTATTGATATATTGTATAATTAATTTGAGGTGATTTAAATGGACTATGAAAAAATAGGTACTTT
>CACXGX010000109.1 GCA_902767365.1 uncultured Erysipelotrichaceae bacterium | reverse complement strand
TATTAATATGAGTGATAGAAGTTTTAAAGTATATGGAAAAGGAAGTAAAGAAAGAATAGCTTTTTTTAATAAAGTTACTTTAAAGTATTTAGAATTATATATTAATAATGGAAGAAAGAAATTAGATATAAATAATAGTGAATATTTATTATTAAATTATAAAGGTAATAGGATTACTACTAGAGGAGTAGAACTTGTTTTAAATAAGATAATAGATGAAACAGCATTATCTAAACATGTTACACCACATATGTTAAGACATAGTTTTGCAACTCATTTACTAAATGAAGGTTGTGATATATTATCAGTTCAAGAATTATTAGGACATGAAAGCTTAACAGCAACAGCAATTTATACTCATGTTACTACAGATAGATTAAAAGATGTTTATTTTAAAACACATCCAAGAGCTAAAAAGTAGGAGGTTATATATGGCTAAATTATATTTTAGATATGGAGCAATGAATAGTGGTAAGTCTACACTTCTATTACAAACGTGTCATAATTATGAAGAAAATAATATGAAAGCAATTATTGTTAAGCCATCTATTGATACAAAAGGAAAAGAAAAAATTGTATCAAGAATTGGTGTTGAAAAAGAAGTCGATTTACTTTTGGGAAAAGAAGAAAATCTTTATGAAATTGTTAAAAAGAAATACAAAAAAGTTAATTGTGTTTTAGTAGATGAAGCACAATTTTTAACAAGAAAACAAGCAAATGAATGTATGGATATAGTAATTAAACTTGATATACCAGTTATTTGTTATGGACTTAGAACAGATTTTTTAACAAACGGATTTGAAGGTTCTACAAGACTTCTTGAAATTGCTCATACAATAGAAGAAATGAAAACAATTTGTAAATGTGGAAGAAAAGCAATTTACAATGCTAGATTTATAGATGGCAAATTTATAACCAAAGGAGAGCAAGTAGCAATTGATGGTGAAAAGAAAGTAACATATATTTCTATGTGTGCAAAATGCTATGAAAATGAGAAAAATAAAATTGATAAGTAGTAACTATTATGATAAAATTATAATGTGATAATAGGTGATGATTATGAGAATAAAGGATAGGGAAATTGAAAAAATTAATGATTCTGAAATTAGAAGAATTGAGACAATTCTTTATAAAATCGATAAATATGAAAAAGATTTTTTAAAGGATTTTGATAATAATATTTCTACTATTCTAGTTGATGCTCTAAAACCTATATTAGAAGAAATAAAAAGTAATAAAGCATTAATAGAAAACATAGATACTAGAATTATAAAAATTAATAATCAAGATTATATAATTCCTGCTAATTTTTTAATATCTTTTCATAAATCTTATATTCAAAATCCTAATTTAAAAATATTATTTGAAGAAAAATTAAAACAATGGTTTAAAAATAAAACGGTAGAAATTAGAAATATAATAAAAAATATTAAGTCAAATAATGAATTAGAAAAATTATTGCCAATTTCTTATGCCATTTCGTCACTTGCAGTGACAGCTTTTCATAAAAAACCAAATATGATTTTAAGAGATGTTCAAAAAATAGCAGGAATTGCAATTAACGAAGGTAGTATTGCTGAACTTTGCACAGGAGAAGGAAAAACATTATCGGTTATTCTTCCTACTTATTTCCAAGCATTAAGTGGTAAAGGAGCACATGTTATTACCTCAAATAGTTATCTATCTAAAAGAGATTATGAAGAAACATTTCCTATATTTGAAGGACTTGGATTGTCATCTGGATTCTTAATTGATAATGAATTAGAACTAGCAGATACAGAAAGCCTAGATTTAAATAATTTATCTTCAACTCAAAAAATAAATCTTCAAGAAAAATTAAAAAAGATGAAACAAGATGCATATATGTGTGACATAACTTATGGTTCAAAACAAACATTTGCTTCTGACTACTTAAAAGATAATATGGTTAAAAATAAAAAAGATTTACTTCAAAGAGTTGAGAAACCTCAATTTGCTTTAATAGATGAAATAGATGAAGTATTAATTGATGATGCAAAAGAACCATATAAAATTAAAATATCCATGCCAATGTACCATAAAGATATGACTATTGATGAACTTTGTATTATGCAAGGAATACGTTATGAAGAAGTATTACCTAAAATAAGATTATTAGGTATAGTTAGCAATACACTTTCATATGAAGAAGCAAGATATATATCTAAAAAATATGGTCATAAAGAATTATTACATGAAAAAGAAATGTGTCAAGAATTAGCAAATAAATTTTTAAAAATACAAAAAACATTTGTTACAGATGATAATACTTATAGTTCTAAAAAAGGCAAAGAACTATATGAAGCAATATTTGCAGGAGAAATAGATGAATCAAATGATATTAAAAATCAATTTGGAATAATTTTATGTAAAGAACTTAATAGTTATAAAATATCTGATAAATGTTATGATGATTTCTTGAAATATAGTTATTTTAATCATCAAATTAATTCTTTGTTGGTTGAATTTAAAAAAGAAATAGTAGAAGACCATAATTATATTGAGGGAAAAGATTATATAATTGAACCCAATGAAAAAATAAAATTTACTATTGCAGGAGCATCTAAAGTACTAAATGACAACAATTATCCAGATTTTTTAGATGACTATAATAATTATCTAACAATGATAAAAGAAGAATCTTCAATTTTAATATATTATCTAAATCAAGCATTAAATAAAACAATATTTGGACAAGAAGATTTAAATAAACAAAATCTATGTTCTACAATAACACAAAAAGATTTCTACTCTAGATATACATTATATGGTGGAATGACGAGTACATCTTCTAAATCAATTTTTCAAGAAGTATATGATAAATCTACAATTGAAATACCAAGATATTCTTTTTATAACTTTTATAGTAGAAGAAAAAAAGATTATGCTAAAGAACCTATGCAAGTCGAATATAAAAATACAATATTTACTTTAGAATTAGATAATAAAATAGAATTAATTATCAATTCAATATTAGAATCACAAAAAACATCTCCTAAACAACCAGTATTACTTGTTGTATCAAATATAAATGAAATACCACTATTACAAAAGGCATTAACTGAGAAAGGAATTGCTTATAATACAATAACTAATTTGGTATCAAAGGAAGAACAAGCTTTAATAATTTCTAAAGCAGGATTACCAGGGATGGTTACTATTTCTACAGAAATAATTCCTCGTGGTACAAATATAAAAATAGGTGGAGATAGAGACACTATAATAGATTTATCAACCGAAAAAGCAATAAAACTGTTAGAAAAAGAATTAGGAACAAAACTATCATTTAGTACTTCAGAAAAAGAATTAAAAAGGAAAGAAACTGAAGATAAAATAATTAGTTCACCAATAATAAACTTATGGACTAAAGAATATGAGGAAAAAGCAAGAGAATTGTTAGAACCTATTGGTTTGAAAGTTATAGCAAGTGGACTTTTTAAAGAAGAAAAACTAGATAGAGAATTAGAAGAAAGCATTGGAATAAATGGTTCAACTGGAATATATGAAAGATATGTTTATCCATTAGATTTAGAAAAAATAGGCTTAAATACTGATATACTAAGTAACTTTCGAGTAAAAGAAAATAAATCATTAGATGTAGATGAAGAAGTTTATAATAGTATTATGAATATAATAAAAATAGCACAAAATAATAATGAAGAAGAAATAAAAGAAGATGTAAAAAAAGCACAAAAACTAAATAGTTATACAACTAGTTTAATAGAAAAGTATCGTGAAGAAAGAAAAAATATAATTTGTGGTACAGCAAATATAGATTTACTAACAAAAGAAATGATTAAAAATGCAACAGATGCTATTATCTCATTTTATATTTCTGATGAATTGATACAAGAACAAGACTTAAAATTACCTGTAACGGATTGTAGTTTAAATATAAATGTTGACGCTATAAGTTTAGAAGTAAAAGATGTACTAGGAATATCTTTTGATTCAAATATAGTTAAAAAAAGTAATATTAACTTGTTAGAATTTAGAGATGCAATAATAAGAACAGCAGATGTAAGAAGAATGACAATTAATAAAGAAGCAAATAAAGAAGCATTGATAATGAAATATGGTTTTATAATATCTAATATTTCTAAAAAATTAGAAAATTGTTTTATAGTAAAAGATATAACTTTAATGTCTAAAAAACAGGAAGATAACTCTAATACTGAAATTGATAAGGTAAAAAAGAGCATTGTTTTAGAAGCTAGTAAACAAGGAATAAAAAAGATACTCGGACTTCAATTAACAAAGGAAGAATTTAAAAAACTAGAATATTATAAATTAAAAATATTTAATGACAAAATTGCAAAATCAAAAAAAATTATACAAGAGCCAAAAAAAGAAGTTAATAAAGTTGAACATAAACATAATAGTCCATCTACAATTGAGCAACTTAAAGAAATTAGAAGAAAAATAGTAGATAAAAATAATAGAGATATGATGAAAGAAGAAAATCATGATAATAAAAAAGAAAAGAAATCTATTGATATAGAAGGACTATATTATAATGTAGTAGTAAGACCTTTAAGATTTATTAATTCTACAGTAAATGGAAAAAAATTAACAAATTTAGTACTTAATAGAAAAAGTACAAAAGAAACAATAAAATTAAAAGAAGCACTTGCATATTAAGTGCTTCTTTACTTAACAAAATATAAATAAATGTTGATTTTATAGCATTATATTTGTATAATAAAACACGTAGGAAAGGATGATTTTAATGAAATATGTTTATGCCTTCAAAGAAGGAAATGCAGATATGAGAAACCTACTTGGTGGTAAAGGTGCTAACTTAGCAGAAATGACTAATATTGGATTACCTGTACCTCAAGGTTTCACTATCACAACTGAAGCATGTACTAAATATTATGAAGATGGAAGAGAAATTAATAGCGAAATCCAAAAGCAAATAAATGAGTACATTGTTAAAATGGAAAAAGAAACAGGAAAGAAATTTGGAGATAAAGAAAATCCATTACTTGTTTCAGTAAGATCAGGAGCTCGTGCATCAATGCCTGGAAT
>CACXGX010000108.1 GCA_902767365.1 uncultured Erysipelotrichaceae bacterium | reverse complement strand
GCATCTGGTCTATCTATCATATCCATACTATCTGCTTTATCTTGAACCTTTAAACAAATACTAAACCTACTATTACTTCTAATTTGTTCATTAACAATACCACTTGGTTTCTGTGTTGCAAGGATTAAATGAACTCCCAAACTACGACCAATACGTGCAACACGAATTAGTTGTTCCATGAATTCTGGTTGCTGTTGTTTTAGTTCAGCAAACTCATCACTAATAATAATTAAATGAGGCACAGGTTCATCCACTAAACCATCTTGATACATTTTTTGATATTTATAAATATCAATTGTTCCTTCATCTAATTTTGTTCGTGCTTCATTAAATATCTTTTGCCTTCTATTTAATTCACTTTGTATCGAAGATAATGACCTATTCATTTCAAGTGTATCCAAATTGGTAATTGTGCCTACTAAATGAGGTAATTTTATCCCTAACTTATTATTATGAAATGCACCCGCTAAACTTCCACCTTTGTAATCAATCAAAATAAAATTTACATAATCAGGATGATAGTTCAATGCCATAGAAAGTATATATGTAATTATTAACTCAGATTTCCCAGATCCAGTCATTCCAGCTATTAAGCCATGTGGTCCGTGAGACTTTTCATGAATATCTAAATAAATTCCTTCTCCGGAAATATCAATTCCAAGCAAGGCTTTCAATGACAAAGTAGCATCATTCTTATTCCATCTATCTAAGCAATTTAGTTGTTCAATATTACTTGCCTTATACATTTCCAAAAATTCATATGTATTTGGTAGTAAAAACGTACCTTTAGTCATCTTTATTTTAATATTATTTAAAACTTTTGTTGCATCATAAAAATTAATTAAATCATATTTTTCAATATTAAATTCCAATTGTTTTTTTAATGACAATTCATTTGTAAATGCAACACAAGTTCCTTCTTTTAAATCTATAAAACTTGTACATTCATTTGGTAAATTATTAAGGCTGTCAGCAATAAATAACAAACTAAAACCCAAATTATCATTAGTCTGTAACAAATCAGAAATAATTTGTAAATTTGATGCTTTTTTATAATCATCAGTTATAATCAAGTAATATGTACTAAAATCAGTATACCTTGTTTTTGTTCCAAAGTTTTTTTCATTTGATGTTCTTTCTTTTAATATTTCTTCTAAATAAAGCGATATTTCTTTCATATCATCTGTATTATCTGCAATAAACCTAAATGTTCTAGAATTGTTCCAAACGTGAGGTAGCATTTTTACACAATTTACATCTATATCTGTGTGTTCATCCAAAAACCAAACAATTTTCAATTCATCATAACTATGAAAAGCAATAAGTTGCATAAGTAAATAATGAAAATAATTATTCTTTTTTATAATATCATTTTCATCAACAATTGCAGATATTTTATTGTCTAAGAAAGAAAAAGTTATTGGAACATTATCTAACAATTTTGATTTGTTTACCAATTGATTAAGTATTCCAACTAATTTATCATCATCCATTGTAAAATGCTCTTCAGGATATCTTATATCAACATCTAAAGGAATGTTTCCAACTCCTAGTCTTACTTTCAAAAAATCTTGATTTACAATCCTTCTTTCAAACAAGCGCATATCTTTTTTTATAATAATTCTTTCACATTCTTTAACATCTGGATAATTACTGCTTAGTATTTGTCTTTGCTTTGTCATTATCTCATCAATTTCTTTGCTTTTTTTATTAATATAATTACTATATTTATCTTGCCTTTTTTGTTCTAATTTTCTTTTTTTTCTATTTTGATATCTTCTGTTTAGTATTGGCCATATCAATATTCCAGAAAGCATAGCTATTGAAATTGCAAGAGAAGGAACAATATCTCCAAAACTGCTTTTTCCTGACGAATACGTATTTAATGCGGAAAATAGTGTCACCATAGAAATCATCCCCATAGAAAGCATAGGTCCAATAACATAAGCAATAGGAGTATCATCTATTTTTTCTTCAGCAGGTGGTGCATCAACATTAATAACTTCCCTTTCTATAACACCTCTTAAATTAGGAGCACGTAAAAAATATTCATCTTCTTTTTCTTCTATATCTATTTCATCTTCATCCTCTATAAAAGGTACTGCATTTTCTTTTTTTAAAGGTAACAATTTTTCATTTGTAAAAACGTTATTATTAGGATTATTAATTATAAATGTATTGGCAAGATAAATAATCTTTAATCCGTATATAAATATAACATCACCATTTTTTAAAATTTGAGATGAAGTTACGATTGAATCATTAATATAAGATGTTGAATTAGCCTGTGCTTCAAAATACCAAGCCTTGTTTTTATTATATATTTTAAACTGTTGTCCATTTATCAAATTAGTTTTATACTGAATATTACTATTTGATGAATTGTTTATTATTAATTCATTAACGCTATTTACATTGAATTGAGTAAAAGAATTATCATAAATATCAGTACAATACAAGAACCCTTTATCTCCAGTTTTAGAAAAACTAAGTACATAAAAGGAATTTACACTCAATGTAACTTCATTGTAATTTTCACTTTGATTTTTTAAAATTTTTACATTTTTATTTCCTTTAACTTTCCAAAAATTATTATCACTTTCAATATTAACATAATTTTTAT
>CACXGX010000107.1 GCA_902767365.1 uncultured Erysipelotrichaceae bacterium | reverse complement strand
TTCTAAGAAACATAAAAAGATACCAATATCAATTTGATTATAATAGATAACTTTATCCTTAGGCATAATACCTCTTTTACCAGCTTTACGATATCTATATACTTTTATTTCATCATCAGATGATTCTACTCTCCATGGTTGCGTATTACATGCACTAGGAGCAAATCTTACTATATTAGCTATATCTAAATAACTATCTCCATTCCATATTTCTGAAACTTCTTTTCTTTTACTCTTATACATATCTTTTCTAAACTTATCATCTGAATCAGCTTTAGAAATAGCTATCATTATAACAAAATCTAGTCCATCTAATTGTTTTTCTTCAACTTTACCTATACCAAACCAAAGAGATGCAATATTTTTAGATACTAAATATAGATCTAATTGTTCACCCATATATCCAATATTTTGTAAATAATTATCCTTCTTCTCTGAATAAAATAAAATACAATATTCTTGACCTCTTTTACAAGAAACACCTTCTTTAACTATCTTTATTTTAACTTTAATATCATCATATAGAGGTTCCACTTTATTAAAAAACTCTTCTATATCTCTTAATTCATCATCTGTAATATGTTCATTTCCAATTCCTCTAAATAAATGAAAAGACTTTCTTTTAAATATCATGTTATATAACTCATTATTCATATACTATACTCCACAAAAATTAGCTATTTATTCTTTCAATAAACTCATTTATCTTTTTCTCATTTTCTTCATTTCTATTCTCTTTAGGTTCAATTAAAACAAGCTCAGCAGATAATTCAGATATATCTAGATAGTTCTTTAACTTATCTAAAGCTTTATCAGCTCCTCCACCCATATTACAAATAAAGGCAGCAAACTTTTTACCTTTTAAATTTTCTCTATTCTCTTTAATAAAAGATCTAATAGGTGGAGTAAAACAACTAGCCCATACAGGAGATCCAAATACAATATATTCATATTTACTACTATCAAAGCTATATTCTTCTAATGCTGGAGTATCACCCATTATTGCACTTTTACCACCCCATAAAAACTTAATCATTCCTTTACTTGGATATTCTTTCTTAGGTACAATCTTTATTAAATCTGCATCTATTTTATCTGCTATATATTTTGCAACATATTCAGTATTACCAGACATAGAATAATATACAATAGCTTTCTTCATATTTTTCTCCTTAAACAACTAATATGTTTTCCATAATTTTATCATAACATGTGAATTATTAAAATAGAAATAAAGAAAAACAAAAGACAAAAAAATAAAGATACAAAAGTATCTTTATTCATCATCATTATCATCATCCTCGTAATAATAATCATCTTCCTCTAAATCATCTTCTTCAAAATTATATGGTTCAAACTCTCCTTTATTAACTGCTTTCTTTTGCAAATCATCTAATTCATACATTTCAAGTTCTTTATCTGTATATCTTTTTTCATCTTTCTCATCAACTACATTAGTTACTTCATTATCCTTGTCAGAAGCATCATCAATTATAATCTCACTCATTCCCTTTTTCTTATTCTTCATAAATATCATTAATAATAACCACAAAACAATAGTAACAACAAAAATAACTATAGCAAGAACATGATTATTATCATATACCAAACTTGAAATTAAACCTCCCACAAAAAGGATTAACAACCCTAAAAAACTTTTCATATTTATTTCTCCATCTTTTGTGATTATATCATAAAAAATACCTAGTTGGCAACGTACTTAACATTCGTTTAGCATTTAGCTACCAAACCTAGGTCTTATTAAAAGTATTGTAACAAAAAATAATAATATCAATTTCTCTAGCATCACCTTTATTTCTTTCAGAAAAAAATATGAACAAACATAAATCATTTATTTAATATAATCTATTGTAAGATTTTTTAATGTTGTTATATTAACTTTCACTTTATATACATCTTTACTTATAAGCTTATCATCTACTACAAATAAATATGTAATCTTCCATTTTTTATTAGGTAAATTATATTGAGATTTAACATCTTCTATATGTTCTACTACCCAATTAACTCTTTTCATGTGTTTATTATAAAAACTCTTTTCATCATTAAAATCAAACATTTTTTTATATTCATTATGCATTTCATAAAAGTTTTTAGATAATGATAAATCTTTTGTTTCAATTAAATATATTATTCCTTTTTCTGGTGATATACATAGAACATCTATATCTCCCAACTCATTGTTATCACTACTCATTATTTTTTTCTTGTTTATTTTTTTTACATTTTTATCAACAATTACATCCTCGTTTTCAGAAAGCACATTATATACTATGTCGTTAAACCTTCTTCCTTTATCCTTTTCAATTTTAGAAATGTATTTTTTCATTTTTGAACTTTTAGCTTTAAATCTTGCAGTACCAATTAAATCAAACAAAAACTTAACAGAATTTGATAATATTCTATATCCATATAGTATTTTTCCATTATAAATAATTAATGGCTTTCTGGATAATGATAACTCTCTATTAAATCTCCATGGATAAACATCTTCCGTAATATATGGCTTAGGTGGTTTTAAATAGTCTTCTCTTTCCTGTAAAGATAACCTGTCCAAGATTTTTAATATTATTTCTTCTCTTACCTTACCTTTTAAATGATTAATACATTCATTAATATCAATTTCTATTATTCCATTTAAATACTGATCATCTTTTTCTGCATTCTCTAGCAAAAATAGTATTACTTCTTGAAAATCATGAAATGTATATTTAAATTCATCTATGAAAGCTGTTTCGAATTCATCTTTATTGAATTCGACTATATTAGGCATATATTTATCTAATCTTCTTGCATTCTCCTTACCTTTGGGACTCATGTTTTCCTCTCTAGCAGTAGCCATTGCCATACCTGCTCTATTCATGATCTCATGATCAAATCCAATTCTATTAGATTTAAGCAATTCAATTGGTGATTCTAACATTTTATAATGTACTAAATCTCCAATATATGCCCACTCAATAATTTCAGAAGCAATTGCTAACATAAATTCTAAATCATATTGACTTACTTCCTTTAAACCCGTATTTTTTAAAGAGCTTTCTAATTCTATTAAAAATTTTAATGCTACAGATATTTTGTTCAACTCATTATACTGTTCTTTGATTTCATCTACATGTTCCTCATAACATGCTATATCATTTGAGTAATATGCTCCTCTAACATTTAAATTGGCAATAATATATTCATATTGAAAATATAATACTTTTATTATCTCTTCTTTATTATATGAAGATATTTTTATTTTTAATTCATCATATAATTTTTCAACAACCTTATTAATTATTTGATCGTCTTCTATAGGTCCATAGTTGATTTTTAATTCTCTTAATAAGTATTTGCCTATTTCATCTAATATTATATTTTCATCAGAATGTGATATTTTGATTTGATTTTTATTTTCAATTGGAATCATATATGCATCTTCAATAGAATTTATGGCTATTGTTTTTCTCTTGTAATTGCCTTTAAATACTATATCTAATTCATTCTCATTGATTTCTTGATTTAATATTTGTAATAGTTGTTTAATAAATGCTTTTTCTCTAGAATTATCAGTATATGCAAAGTATTGAAATAATTCAGGAGTTAAATATATTATTGTTTCATTTCCATCTTTTTCATATTTTAACAGATTTTCTAACTCCGCATTTGTATTTTTTA
>CACXGX010000106.1 GCA_902767365.1 uncultured Erysipelotrichaceae bacterium | reverse complement strand
ACCATATGAACTGGTACACGAATTGTTCTTGCTTGATCAGCAATTGCTCTTGTTATAGCTTGTCTTATCCACCATGTTGCATAAGTTGAAAATTTATAACCTTTACTTGGATCAAATTTATCAACAGTTACACCAAGTTTTTTAGCAAGTTCTTCTTCTGTTGGCTCCCTATTTAATTCTTGAGTTAATTGTCTTTGTACACGTGCAAGTTTATTAATTGTTTCAACCATATGTACAGGAACACGTATTGTTCTAGCTTGATCTGCAATTGCTCTAGTAATAGCTTGTCTTATCCACCAAGTTGCATAAGTTGAAAACTTATATCCTTTAGAAGGATCAAATTTATCAACTGCTTTCATTAATCCAATATTACCTTCTTGAATTAAATCAAGAAATAACATTCCACGGCCAACATACCTTTTAGCAATACTTACAACAAGTCTTAAATTTGATTCAGCAAGCATCTTTTTAGCATACTCATCACCTTGCTCAGCAAGTTTAGCATACTCAAACTCTTCATCAGTTGTAAGAAGGTTTATTCTACCTATTTCCTTTAAGTACATTCTAACAGGATCATTTATTTTTATGTCCTTAGACATAGTTAAATCTTCTACAACAAACCCTGCAGGGTCTTCATCTTCATCTGTACTATTATCTGCAGTTTCACTAATAATTTCAATGTTATTTTCAACAAGTGTATTATATAAATCATCTAGTGTATCACTATCTACATCTAGTCCTTTTAGTTCTTCTACCATCTGTTCATAAGTTACATATCCTAACTTTTTACCAGTTTCAACTAATGCTTTTTTTCTTTCTTCGATAGTTTTGATTTCACCAATCATCTGATTCACTCCCCAATTCTTAGTTTTCTAATCTTTTCCAATATCTTAATTTTTTCAAGTTCATCAGGTTCTTTTCTCATCATTTCTTCTAGGCGTTTAATTTCCTGTCTCATACTATAATCACTGATAACCTTAACGTACTCCATTATTGTAACATCGCTTATTTCTTCATCCATATTAAGAGCTTGTATTTGATTAAAAACATCCAACAATTCTTTCTTATCATTTAAATATGTATAAAAGTCTGCTATATTTATATCTCCATACTCATGGTAATAATAACTAATTTCTGCTGCAAGATTTCTATAATTAGAATCAATAAAATATAATTTTTTGCTATCATATACTTTTATAACTTTTGGATTAAACAGCATGTAATATATGAATTCCTCTGATGCTTTTATATATTTATCTTTCTTTGCATCTTTCTTTTTTAGTAAATTATCTAAACTCTTTTTCTTTCCTTCTTCATCAAGACTTTTGTACTCATTTAATTTTTTTTCTAGTGTATTATAACTCAAATTAGTTTCATTTGCAAGTTTTTTGAGTATTATTTCACATCTTATTTCATCTTTTAATTCGGAAACTTCTTTTATAACATTATTTACATACTTTGCAAGTTCTATATCACTTTCAAAATTAACATTTGTTTTTAGACTATTAATCTTAAAATCACTAAAATTAACAGCCCCCATAACAAGAGACTTAAATTTTCCTTCACCATATTTCAAAATATAGGAATCAGGATCTTCATCATCACTTAAGCACACCACTTTAACATTTAATCCAGCTTTTTCTAACAACTCTCCATTATGCAAATCAGCATCTTGTCCAGGTTTATCACCATCTAAACATAAATAAACATTCAAAGATAACTTTTTTATTAAAGAAATTTGTTCATCAGTTAAAGCAGTCCCCATAAGAGCAATAGTATTTTTAACACCAATAGTAGAAGCCCTTATGACATCCATAAAGCCTTCCATCACAATAACATACTTAGACTCTCTAACATATTCTTTTGAAGAATTATAATGATATAAACAAGTACCTTTTCTAAATATTGGAGTTTCCTTAGTATTCATATACTTACTCATTTTAGAATTATCATAAATTCTCCCAGAAAAGCCAACTACTCTTCCACTTCTATCATCTAAAGGAAAAATAATCCTATTAATAAAAGTATCTATATCATTATTAGCAAGTCCCAAATCATTAAGCGTATTTATATCATATTTTTTTTCTTTTAAATACTTCACTAATTTATCTTTATCATTTAAAGCAAGACCTATACCAAATTCTTTGATTGTTTCATTATCTATTCCACGATTTTTTAAATACTCTTTAGCTTTTTCACCCTTATCAGTATTTAACATTAATTGATAATACTTGGATGTAATATCATATATTTCATAATATTTATTATACTTTGTATTAATAGTACTTGAATAACCATCTAATTGTATACCAACTTTATCTCCAAGTTTTTTTAAAGCCTCTTTAAAAGATATATTTTCAATTTGTTCTACAAAATTAAAAACATTTCCACTATTGTGACAACTCCAACAAGTATAAGTTTGTCTCTTCTCATCAACACTCATTGATGGATTTTTATCATTATGAAAAGGACATATTCCCCAATAATATTGTCCTTTTTTCGTTAGAGGAACATATTCACTTATCAATTCAACTATATCAATCTTACTTCTAATTTCATTTACAGTATTTTGATTCATAGTCCCTCCCTATTACATAGATATTATACTTCAAATATAACATATTTCAATAATATTAATAAAAAAAATCGGTTCGTATGAACCGATTAATTCCTAATCTATATTTCTATATACCAATCCTTTCAATTTGTATAATAATATCTTAATCTATAATTTTTCTTCCCTACCTATATAATCACCTTTCTTTCAATCAAACGGAATCGAAACGAATTTTTTGCTTATAGCAAAAATTTAAATTTATTTTTATAAATTTCAAATAGCTTTTTAGCTATGTCTAAACATATTTAATTGTATACTACTATCTTCTTCTATATTCATCATCTCCTTTGATAAATAAAGTATATAAAAAAATTATGTAAGAATTTTGGGATAAATGTCGAAAAGTATTGAAACTTTGAAAAAAATTAAATCATCAAAAAAAATTCACACTTTATTATGTGTAAACTTTTAATTAAACTTTATTCTTTTGTAGCTTATTATCATGAGAAATATTTACTTGATTAATAGATGCATCAACAAGTGACATAGCAAAGTCTTTATAAGTATTTAAAGTCTCAAGAATAGCATTTTTAACAAATTCTTCACTAACTCCCAAAAACTTAGCAATTGATTTCATTGAAAAACATTTGTTTTTGAAATAACCAAATCTTAACATTGTAATTATTGCTGTATCACTTGGTAATGAAGTAACTAAATCAGTAACTGGTGGACTTTTAATTTCATTTAGTATATTAGCTGCATCTTCATTAGTTATAGTATCCTCAAGTTCATTATCAGATGAGTGTCCTAATTTAGGATCAAATACAGGAGTTTTTATAGTTTCTTCATTCACATCTTTAATTGAACTTGATTGTTCATTTACGTTTTCTCCAACTATATCATTTTTTCCTTTATCTTTAGATAAAATTATTCTAAGATTATTAATAATGTCATAAAATTTTTTTCTCTCCTCTTCATTAATTACTCCATTAGGATTATCAACATCAATTCCATTTCTTTTGTTGCATATTCTTTTTTCTTCTTCTGTCAAATATTTTTCCATTAATTCAAACATTTTTTCTTTTGTACATCCCAATAAATTATACATTGATGTCATTTTTCTTACGCTCATAATTTCAAAGCTCTCCTTAATTTCATTTATTTCTTTTGCTTTTGTAATAGAATCCATTTCAGCAATTTTCATTCTTAAAATTTTAAACTGAGATAAACTCTTTTCATTATGTAATTTCATCGATATATTTTTTATCAATGATGAAAGTCTATTTACTCTTACGCCCAAAAATTCAGCTAAATACTTATAACTTTTCTTTTTCTCATCATAAGCACCAACTTTATATAAAAACACTTTCATCAATAAAACATCTACATTAATATTTTTACATAATTCTTCTAAAAGCAATTCATATGTACTATTGTCGAGAAAAGATTTATCTATATGTTTTTCTTCTTCTGAAATATCTAAACACTCAAGAATTTTTTCCATATTATGTGGTAATTTTAATATATCTATTGCTTGCTTTTCAATTTGTCTTACTCTTTCCTTTGAAACACTATATTCTTTACTAATTTCATCAAGAGTTTTAACCTTTTGTTCATCAAAACCCATTCTTTGAGCAACAATATCGATAGTTCTTTTACTATCTTTGTCATTTTTTCTATCCAATATTTGTTTAACCAATTCCCAAAGATTAGTTTTACAAACTTCATCTTCTATATTTTCATTTGATGGTATAAAGTCACCAAACTTATTTGAATCATCATCACTATTATCAATTGGTTTATCTAGACTAATCGGTTCTCTTTGATAATCAAAATAAGCATATACTTTATCCAAAGGAATCTGTAATCTTTCAGATATTTCTTCACATGTAGGCTCTCTTTTTAAATCCTTAGATAATTTACTAACTGCTTTATTAAAATCATTTATTTTTAAATATACATTAACTGGCAACCGAATTGTTTTACCAGTTTCGTAAATTGCCCTCATAACAGATTGTCTAATCCACCATACTGCATAAGTAGAAAAGCTAGATCCCTTTGTCCAATCATATCTTTGTACAGCTTTCATAAGTCCAATATTACCTTCTTGAATTAAATCCATAAGTGTCAAAGAGCAATTAAACTTACAATATATTGTTCCCACAACTTTTAATACCAATTTTAAATTATGATTAACAAGTTCATCAAAGGCTTCTTTATCACCATTATCTTTTCTTTTAGACAAATCAATTACTTGTTCTTTAGTTAATAATGAAAAATGTGATATTTGTTTTATATATATATTAACATCCTTATTCAATGGTATATCATCTATTTGTTCACTAAAATCATCAGCATTTTTTATTTCTATATTATTATTAGAGCAATATATTTCTAATAAATATACAACAATTTCACTTAAGTTTAATTTATCTATTTTTCCACTTCTAATACATTGTTCCTTTTCTTTAAACACTACCTGTACAGATTCTTTTAGAACATCATTTTCACTTATTAAATTTTGTAAAAAATCAATAGATAATTCTATTCCATATAATTCTTCAATTTTAGATATTAAATTAATATTCGAAATTGCTTTCTTATATGAATCTTTTGGACTAGGCAAATCTTTTAATAATTCATAAAATGGTTTTATATAATCACTTTCATCTTTAAAATAGATTTTTGCTTTTTCTTTTAATATTTCTATCAAAATATTTATATAACAACTTCCAAAATTAGTCTTTTCATTTAATAAATCACTAACAGTATTAATTGCTTGAGAAAAAATAGAATTATTAAATTCTTCTTTACTTATTCCGATTGCTTCAAAAAAAGAAAACATTTGGTTATTAATTAAAATTATATCTTTTTTATTATTTATTATTATTTTATCATTACTCATTATAACACTAAAATCCTTATTGCTATTATATTACGGAAGAGCCCTAAAGTAAATAACATAAAAAAAAGCAATAGTTAATAACTATTGTTTTTTAAAATAACGATAATTGATCAGATTCATCAAGTCCATCTAATATTTTCATTTTTCTTAATTTATCCAAAAGAGTTTGAGATATTTTTGCTCTTTTTTGTAAATCTTCTATACTAGTAAATGGACGTTTTTCTCTTTCTTCAACTATTGCTTTAGCAACAGTATCACCAAGTCCATCTATTGCAGAAAATGGTGGATAAATATTTTTATCATCTTTAACTCCCCAAGTAGTAGCTTCACTTTTATTCAAATCTATATCTAAAAAGTTAACTCCCCTTGCAGTAGCCTCCAAACATACTTTTAAACTTTCAAGTTGTCCAGTTTCCTTATTTGATGCCTCATATCCCTTAGTTTGAATTTCAATAATCTTTTCTCTTATAGCATCATAGCCTTTAATCATAGATTCAACATCAACATCAGTTGCTTTTGAAGTAAGCCATGAAGCATAAAAATATACTGGCATATGAACCTTATACCATGCAATTCTAAAAGCACTTGTAACATAAGCACATGCATGAGCTTTTGGAAACATGTATTTTATTTTTTCACATGAATCTATAAACCAAGATTCAATTCCTGCTTTTTCCATTGTTTCTTTATGCCCTTTCCAAGTCTCAGGATCTTTACTTGCTTTACCTTTACGAACAAATTCCATTATCTTAAAAGCTTTAATTGGTGGAAGTCCATGATATATCAAATATACCATAATATCATCACGACATCCAATTACTTCACTAAATGGTACAACTTTATTCTTAATAAGTTCTTGAGCATTTCCAAGCCAAACATCAGTTCCATGAGATAAACCAGATATTTTAACAAGTTCTGCAAAAGTTTTAGGTTTAGTCTCTTCTACCATTGATATAGTAAAATTAGTACCAAATTCTGGTATACCCAAAGTTCCAGTTTCATTTAATATTTGTTCTGTTGTAACACCAAGAGCCTTAGTTGATGAAAAAATACTCATTGTATCTTTATCATCCATAGGTACTTTTGAAACATCAGTTTTTGTTAAATCCTGTATCATACGTAATTGAGTAGGATCACTATGACCTAAAATATCAAGTTTCAAAAGACACTGGTCAATAGCATGATAAGAAAAGTGAGTTGTTCTCCATGCACTATTTGGATCATCCGCAGGAAATTGAAATGGCGTAAAATCAGAAACATCCATATAATCTGGGACAACTACTATTCCTCCAGGATGTTGTCCAGTTGTTCTTTTTACTCCAACACATCCTAAAGAAATACGTTCTATTTCTGCACTTCTAACGCTCGAATATTCTTTAACTTTTCTAACCATTTCATCATATTTAGCATCAATATTTCCAGGTACATCTTTTCTAATACTTTCTTGTAACATTAAAAATTTCTTTGCAATTTTTAAAACTTTTTCCTTTTTTTCAACAGAAAGCAAATCTTCTATTGTTTTACCAACACTTTTTGCTATTTCTGAAATAATACCCATTATTTTATCTTCATAATAACCTAAAACAAAACCATAAGCTGTTTTATCCGCAACTGTACCGATTGTTCCTGCACGATAAACATTATCTACTCCGAATAAGACTTTAGTATATTCATGAGCAGACGCTTGATTTAAATCACTAAAATTCAAATCAATATCAGGTACTTTATCAGCATTAAATCCTAAAAAAGTAGCAAATGGAATATCTTGCCCATCTTTTAACATTGGGATATTACATTCTGGACACATTTTATCAGGTAAATCAAATCCAGATGAATAACTAGCTCCTAAAGCCTTTCCATCATCACTTTCAAATATACTCTTTTTACATTTAGTACATCTATAATGTGGAGGAAGAGGATTAACTTCGGATATTCCCATCATACTTGCAACAAAACTTGATCCAACTGATCCACGTGATCCAACTAAATAACCATCATCATTAGAGTGTTTTACAAGACGTTGAGCAATCAAATAAATTGGATCAAATCCTCCTCCAATAATTCCTCCCATTTCTTTCTTTAACTTCTTTTTCAATGAATCATCATTTAATTCTCCATCTTCTTCTTTCCAATTTTCTTTTAAATATTTTGATAATTCATCTTTAACTTTATCAAATCCACTGGCAACAGTGTCATGAACTCGTTTAAATACCTCTTTATTAAAATCTTCTTCACTGATATCAGGTGTTTCTTTTTTTATAATATCACTATAAGAATTATAAACAATATCACCATATAACTCTTTAGCAATACGTTCCTCTATATTGTATGGAAGTGGTTCTCCATACCATTCTTTTGCTTTATTAAATACCAAATCAGTGACAACCTGTGGACAATCCAAATAACTCTTACCATCATCACTTTTAACTCTTGGGGAAAATGGTATTCCTCCAGTATCAGGTATTACTTCAATTTCTTCAATCATATCAGCTATTTTATTAGTATTTTCAACTACTATTTCGTATGCTAAATCTTTATCTAAGAAATTAAAATTATCAAGCATTTCATTAGTAGTTCTAAAATGTTGAGAAGGAATATCAGTTATTTCACTTTTTGCAAGTGGATGTCTACCACCACCAGGCACTTTTTGATTTATAATTATTTCACGATATATTTTATCTTCTTTATAAAAATGATGTACATCTCCAGTTGCTACAATTATTTTACCTGCTTCTTTAGTAGCAGAAATAACTTTCTTTATATGATCTTTTAATTCATCAGTATCTTTAAAATCGCTAGTTTGTATCAAATGATTATATACTTCTGGAGGTTGTACTTCAACATAATCATAAAAATTAATTATATTAGTTAATTCTTCTCCTTCTTTACTTCTAGCTTCAATAAACACTTCAGAATTATAACATCCACTTCCAATTAATAACCCATCTCTTAACTCTTCAAGTTTACTTCTTAGTATTCTTGGAGTTTTATACAAATAAACTGTATTAGCAAGAGAAATAATTTTAAACAAGTTTTTAATTCCTTTTTTATTAATAGCCAATGCATTAAAATGAAATGTTCTTCCAAATTTATGTATTTCATCTTTTGATATCAATCTATCCAAGTCTTTAATCTTTTTAAAATTTTGATTTGAAAGTTTTAATAACATCTTATGAAAAACTTTAGCAGTACCATCTGCATCGTAATCCGCTCTATGATGTCCTTCCTCATCGAATTCAACATTATATCTTGAAACAAGGGCAGACAAAGAATGTCTTGCAAAACCTTGGTCCAAAGTTCTTGATAACTCTAATGTATCTATAACTGTATTTTTAAATTCACCAAGATTATATTTTTTCATTGCCATTTCTAAAAAAGATATATCAAATTTAGCATTATGAGCAACCATTGGAGCATCTTTAGCCCAATCTAAAAATTTCTTAGTTACAGTTTCTTCATCATCTTTCCCCATAACCATATCATCTGTAATATGAGTTATTTCAGTAATATTATCAGGAATATGTCGTTTAGGATCAATTAGTTCATCAAATGTGTCAGTTATTTCCCCATTTTTTATTTTAACAGCTCCAATTTCAATCATTTGATCTACTCCTGCAGCATTAAACCCAGTTGTCTCTGTATCAAATACAACATATTCTGTACTGAGTAAATCTAATTCACTTGGCCTAATAACAATATTAACAGTATCATCAACAAGGGTTAACTCTGTTCCATATAAACATTTAAATTTTTTAGGATTAGCCAACTCTTCCTTAACACTATCAAGTTCAATATTTATTAATTTTTTCTGATCTTCATTTTCCTCATTATTTAATTTTTCTTCAAGTTCTTCTTTTTTACCTTTTAATTTTTTTATTAATCCCTTGTTATAATTAGTAACAAGTTCAAATGCTATAGGAAAAGCTTGACATCCAGAGTGATCAGTTATAGCAACAGCCTTATATCCCATATCTATAGCATTACTAACTAATTCACATGTATGTTTATCAAGATCTAATTTGGATACTCCATCCATCTGACTCATCATCGTATGACTATGTAATTCAACTCTCTTAACTAAAGCATCATCAGAAATAAAGGTGTCCTTTCTATCAGATTCATAAATATCATATACATTAAGTACTAATTCATTATTAGAATATTCATCATATTTAGTATTTCCTCTTAATTTAATCCATTTTCCAACTTTAGTTTTTTTCATAACCGAATCATAAACTTCATCGTCTCTTATAAAAGTTTTACATATAATACTATCAGTATTATCAGTTACTTTTAAAGTTAAAATTTTAAAAGCTTTACTTTGAGGAACAAATTCTTCTACACCAAATACTTTAGCTTCTATCACTATATCACTATTTTCTCCAACTATAGATTTAATCTTAGTAACAGCTTCATCTTCTTTAATCAAATTACCAAATATTGTTTTTTCATCAACTTCTTTTTTCCTTCTTCTTGGGAAATTATTATTTTGTTGAACTTCATCATGCTGAACATAAGGTTTACTCATTATCTCAACCGTTTCATTATCTATTTTCTTATCTAGTTCCTCTTTTATTTGATCATCAATTTCAATATTGTAAGAAAAATAAGTACCATATTTTAAAAGAAACTTAGCAAGTTTACCCAAATCATTATCTAAATCTTTTTTTTCTCTTTCATTAACAACTTTAACATTTAAAGTATTACCAACTATCTCTATTTTTTCTTCTAATGCAACTACATTTGGTAATTGTTCATAATAAACATCTAATATTTTTTTAAAATTAACTTGGAAATAATTACTTATTTCTTTATCATTTTTAATTATTAAATTAATTTTAGCTTCATCAAAATAAATAGAAAATCTTTTTACTAATTCATCATATAACTCATAAGGAATATCACTATCATTAACTATTTCAATTGTAACAATATTATTTAAGTCATCTATATTTGTTCTATTAATTCTGGCATTATAAAAGAGGTTGAAATATGATTCATCCAAGTTGATTTTATTAAATATTTTGCGTAATTTATCATCCATATTTAAACCTCACCATTATTATTTTTTATCTAATTCACTAAGTTTAACAATATAGCTCTTATTAGCACAACAAAAGTCCATAAACCCTTTTAAATCTAATTTTCTTAATCCTTTTTCTATAGGATAATTATCAATATCAAAAGGCAACTTATCTCTCATCATAAAACTAACTAATTCTTCTCTATCGCAGCCTTGATACATCAACCAATAAGGATATAATTGTTTCTTTAATGTTTTTAGTTTTTTTACACCTTCATTATATCTAGAATAACCAGATAATCTCGTATAAATTTCATTTATAACTAATAAATCTTCTACTGCTGTAACAATATCTTTATCATCAGGTTTATAATCTCCAATTTCATATTTTACAATAGTAAAAAGTATTCTCATTATTGCCTTAAGTCCATCTTCAGTATCTTCTTTTTTACCCCAAACAATATTTTTTTTAGGATTTTTCTTTAAATATTCAACATTATCAAAGTATGGATGAATAACTATTATTTGATAGTTATTTTCTACTTTGAATCTAAGTAATTCTTTTATACTAGATTGAATTACTTTTTGATGAGAATCCCATATTTTCATTAAAAATCTTCTATATTTATCTGTCTGTTTTTTTACAAGCTTAAACTCTTCACTTTCAAATATAAAATTATAAATTGTATCATCATCAGGTATAAAATCATTTGTATATTTTAAAATCTCAACATTTTCTTTTTCTAACTTTAAATAATCTTTAGAATAGTTTTTCCATAAACGTTCTTTTAATTTCTGAATTTCAGAAGAAATAGAAGGTCGAAACAACAAATTCCAAGCTAATAAATAATCATTTACTACAAATTGAATATTCATATATTCACCACCAATATCTATTAATATAAATATATCACAAAAGAAAGATAATTTATCCAACTATTTTTGCTTTTTCAATAATTATTTGAATATCATTTTTATACTCTACTTTACCTCGTACAAGTAAAACATTCCCTTTTTCAAGAATATTAATTGTAGAATACACTTTAGAAAAAGCAATCAATTCTATCGAATCAATCTCGTCACTTCCAGTAATAAAAGCCATTTCATTTCCCTTTTTATCTGTATGAACTTTTATTTTTTCTACAAGCACTATAACATCTATTATCTTACCAACATACTTTTTTAATTCATTAATACTAACAACATTATATTTATCTTTAAATTTTGTTGTAGGATGATAACTTAAATAAAATCCAAACAATTCTTTTTCTTTTGCCATTAAAAAACTACTATCATATTCATCAACTTTTTCTATTGTAGGATGCTCAATCATATCAGCAGGCATTCCTTTAGCAATAAACGAAAAAGTAAGCAAATTATCTAAATTATCAATTATTGTCCTTTTATTATAACCGAAACTATCAAAACATGAAGAATAAACAAGTGATTCTATTATCTTCCTATTAATACCTATTTCCGTTAATTTAGTTAAACATTCAAATAAATCTTTAAACCCATTTACTCTTGCATTCTTAATCTCTATTGCAGTGCTTAAACCAATGTTTTTTATATTTGAAAGAGGAAATAATATCCCATCATTAACAATTTCATATTTTTCAGTACTTTTATTAATATCAGGCAAATAAAATCTAACTCCTTTAGATCTTGCTTCTCTAATAAGAAGTGATGTTTTAATATCATTACCAATAATCATTGATAAAATATTTAAATAAAAGTATTTAGAATAATGAACTTTTAAATAAGCCATTTTATATGCAATCATTGAATATGAAACTGCATGAGACTTATTAAATCCATATGATGAAAAGGCTAAAATATCATCATAATATTTTTTTGCTGTTTTATATTCATATCCATTCTTTAAAGAACCTTCAATGAATTTATCCTCCTGAATTTTCAATAAATCCCTTTTTTTCTTAGACATAGCTCTTCTCAAAGTATCAGCTTCTGCATAAGAAAATCCAGCCATTACATTAGCAATCTGCATTATTTGTTCCTGATATACCAAAACACCATAAGTAGGTTCTAATATTTTTCTTAATTTTTCATTCAAATAATCGACTTTAATATTATTATTCTTTCTTTCTATATAACTATTAGTATCTGGTCCAGGTCTAACTAAAGCATCCGCTGCTACAATATCAGAAAAGTCAGTTACTTTTAAACCTTTTAAAAGATTTTTCATAGTATCACTTTCAAATTGAAAAATACCATTAGTATCAACATCATAAAATAATTTTAATGTTTCTTTATCATCAAGTGGTATATCATTGAAGTTCAATATTTTTCCTTCTTTTTCTTTAATACTATTAAGTATATCCATAACAATTGTTAAATTTCTATTACCAAGAAAATCCATTTTTAATAAACCTAATTCTTCAAGATATCCCATTTCATAAGAACTAATATAAACTCCATCCTGTTTAATAAGAGGTATAACTTCATCTAAATCTACTTCAGATATAACTATCCCAGAAGCATGAACTGTAGTATTTTTTGGGAAACCTTCAAAATATAATGATATTTCATATAATTTTTTTAATCTATCATCATTTTCAATTATATTTTTAAATTCTTCATTATTATCATATACATCCTTTAATTTAGAATTTAATTCAATAAATCTTTTTAGCCTATCAACTTTATTTTGATCAACTTTTAATATTCTTGCAACATCATCCAAAACAGCTTTAGCTTTTAATGTTCCGATTGCAATAATACCAGCAACACGTTTATTTCCATATTTTTCTCTTACATAATCTATCACCTTATCACGATATGTATCAGGAAAGTCTATATCTATATCAGGCATAGTAGATCTATAAGGATTTAAAAATCTTTCAAATAGTAAATCATATTTTATTGGATCTACATCAATTATTCCAAGAGCATACGCTACTAGACTACCACCTGCACTTCCCCTACCTGGTCCAACTAAAATACCATTTTTTTTAGCATACTTAACATAATCATAAACTATTAAAAAATAATCAGGAAAACCCATTTTCTTAATTATATCTAATTCATATAACAATCTTTTCTTATAAATATCTGCTACATTATTATTTAATCTTTTTGTTAGTCCTTGAATACTAAGTTTAGTTAAATAATCACTACTTTCCAAATTTAGACTATTTTTATAATGTGGTATTCTATTTTCACTTTCAGGAAAAACAACATTACACATATTTCCAATTATATTACTATTATCTAGTGTTTTTTTACTAACTAAAGACAAAATATCTTTTTCTTTTAAAAAGTAATTAAAATTATCAGAATATTCTATATTATCTAAAACATTTTTTTTGTCTCTCATCATTAAAGCATATTTATAATTTTCACTTTCTTTTTTTTCTAAATATAGTAATTCATTTATAAATACAACATCATTAGTAATTTTACTTGCGACTATTTCTTCATCTCTATTTAATACACCAATATAAATATTATTAAAAATATTCTTTATACTATTATATGAATTAATATTATTATAAGGAATTATACATATAATATCACTATTATAATTATTTAAAATATCATAGCTTATCTCATCTTTTAGAGTTACAATTTTCAACAAATTTTGATAACCTTTATAATTTTTAGCATATAAAAGAATCAAACCATTTAAATTTAATTCTAAACCTATTATTGGCTTAATATTATTATTTTTACATTCTTTATAAAAATACATAGAAGCAATCATGTTATCATCACATAATGCAACTTGTTTAATATTTTCATTAATACATTTATTAATCAATGAATCTATTTTTATAAGACTAGACATAAAAGAATAATTGCTTTTAATAAAAAGTGGTGTATACATAATACGCTCCTTTCAATATGTATTATAACACATTGTACTTGAAAACATTTGACTAAAACCAAAATTTATGATAAAGTTATCTAGCAAGTGATTTATTTAAAGGAGGTCTTTATATGGCTATTAATATATCTAGTAGAAAACCAAATAAAAGTAAAAGAATTCGTTCTCATGCTTTAAATACAACAAATAGTACTCAAGCTTTAAATTTACAAGTAGTAAGACTAGAAGACGGAACAAGAGTAAGAGTTAGTGCAAAAGAAGCAAGAACACTAAGAAAAGCAGATAAAGTTAACACTGAAGAAGCTGAATAACAAATAGAGAATCTCGTTTTTTACGAGTTTTTTTTTTCAAAAAAAAGAACTATTTATTTAAGTTCTAGTTCTTCTATTTCATCAATTACCGATAACTGTTGTTCTACAACAAGTTTTAGTTTTTTCTTAAAAATTCTCATATTTCTTTCAAGTGTGTCAGTCTTTAGTTCTATTTTTTCTGCTCTTAACAAAGCATCATTAACAATTCTAGAGGCATTACGTCTAGCATCTTCAATAATTACATTTTTCTCTTCATATGCTTGTTTTCTTATATCATCGCTAGCCTGTTCAGCTCTACTCAAAGCATTTCTTAATTCAGTTTCAGATCTTTTATACATTTCAACTTCTCTTTTTGAAGCTTCTACTTCTTTTCTTGAAATCTGAACATTTCTTTTATAAGAATCTATATCATTATTTAATGCTTCTATCTGTTTTTGTTGCTCTTTCATTTTTTCAAGCATAGATTCTGTTTGAGATATAACATTATCTATAAACTTATTAACCTCTTCTATATTATATCCTTTTTCACTAATTGTAAACCTATCCATGACTTCACCCACTCTTTAGATATTTTTTATTCTACCAATTAAATTCGTCGTCTTCTTCTTTTTCACCATCGGTTTGAGCAGTCTTTGCCTTACCAGATTGTGCTTTAGCATCTTTTCCTTTTAAACCATCATCACTAATTTTGCCTTCAACATTTACTGTATTAGGAGTACATAAGAATATACCTCCTCCTAACTTTTGAAGATCTCCACCAATTGCATAAATTGTACCGCTTAAGAAATCAACAATTCTTTTAGCCTGATCAGGAGTTACCCTTCTTAAATTAACTACAACTGAAGAATTGCCTTTTAAATAATCAGCAATTTGTTGAGATTCAGAATAAGCACGTGGCTCTAAAAGAATCATAGTATTATCTTTTTTTGCAAACTTATTTCCATTATCTTCTAATGTTTCTTCATAATTTACTTCATCATTATCATCATTATTATTACCAGTCAATTTTCCTAAAAATTTATTAAAAGCCATTTTTGTATCCTCCATTAGTCTATATATACATTCTATCACATATATTTTAATTTTAAAAGTATTAATTTAATGCATACCAAATTTTTGCAACATCACTATTATAACTATAAGGTTCTGGATTAGGTTTATCCATTTTTACAGAAACAGGAACTTTAAATGCACTACCGAATGCAATAGCACTTCCTGGTTGCAAAGTTTTAAGTATTGCCAATATTTCATCAGTGACATTAGGAACCATTTCTTTAATATATTGCAAATCTTTAGGGTGCAACGTTCTAAGTACAATAAAATTAGAACATTGTGAAATACTTGTTTCACTAAGTTCACTAGGCCTCTGAGTAATAAGTCCTAAAATAACTCCATATTTTCTTCCTTCTTTTGTAATTCTATCAAATATATTATATCCAAGTAATTCTTGATCTATATCTTTTTGAACATATCTATGAGCTTCTTCTATTATTATATGGAATGGGAAAGTACCTCTTTTTTCACTATTAATTGCTACATCAAATAATAGTTTAGAAATAATTTTAGTAATTGATTTAGCCATTCTATCATCAATATAGTTTATATTAAAACCAATTAATTGAGCTTTTCCGGAAGGAACAGACATTAAATCTCTTATATATCCACTTTTAGTAACCATCTTTGGGTACTTAAAGTATTCTTTATAATCACCACTTGCAAGAGAATGCAATCTTACTGATAAAACGTTTGCATAATCATATACTTTATCACTTTTCAACACACCTTCAGAAATTAATGAAAAATCAAGTGCTTGCTCTAAATCATTTAAATCATACATTACATCTCCAGTAGGATTAGGTATTTCATATCCTTCCATAACAAATGTTTGAATAAAATTTACAACTAGTTCCATTTCTTGCATTTTTCCAGAATTATCAACATAAATACATTGTTTTAAAGTTCTTATATATCCAGGTTGCCTTATTTCACTTGAAAGATTCAACATATCTGTATTAAATGTAGTTAAAACTGCTGTTATTTGATCTCTAATTTTTATAGAATCTTTTCCACTTTGTAAAATATCTAAAAGAGCTCTTGCAATTATATCATTTTTACAATTTATTGATTCTTGAGTAGTTCCCTTTAAAATTGGCACTAACTTCAAAGCTTTTTCTATTATAGGAAGCTGACTTGGCTCTGAAGCATTCAACAAAAGAGCAATATCATCAACATCTAAAAGCCATAACGGAATTCTTAATATATCTTGTGAGGGTGCCTGTAAATTGGTTGTGAAAGCCTTATAATTTAACTGACTATTAAAATCGTGTAAAAAAGAAAAAGCATTAGCATATTCTCCATAAGCATCAAATACAAAAACACTTGCATTTACTGGAAGGTATTGAGCAGAAGTAAACACATTTTGAATTATTCTTGCAAAAGTACTACTTTTTCCACTACCAGTATTACCTAAAATTGCAAAATGGTTACTGAAGAAATCATTAACACCAACATTTATTTTATATCCATTATAAATTGAAGATCTTCCTAAATACAAATGATTACTATCTTGAATTTCTTCTGGTCCTAAAACAAGAGATAGCTCCTCTTTGTTAATAATTCTAACATTTGCACCAAAAGGAGGTTTAGAACTTACTCCAGGAATAAATCTTCCATCACTTATTTCTCCAATAACTCCAACTATTAATTCAGTTACAGTTACTTTTAATATCTCTCCAACTATTTTTTTATTTTTATCTTCAAAAATAATATGAACATTCATTAAATTCCCATATTTAGTAACATCGAATTCAATTCTTATAGTTATATAGTTACCATTAATATCAACTATACTTCCAAATCTTTCCATCATATACACTCACCTATTCTACATTATTATAGCATATTATAAGAAAAAAAAAGAGTTTTTTTTACTCTTTTGAATAACCAATTACAAATGAATAATTATCTAAAATAATATTGTTCCTAACTTTTAATATATCTTCTAAAGTAATACTCTTAATTATATCAATACGATTATATATTACTTCACCAAATTCAATAATATTATCTATTATCATATCCAACATTTTATATGGAAAATCAGAACTAACAACTCCAATAGATATTCTTACTTTTTTTACTCTTTCAACATCATCTTTGCTTATATTTTTATTTTTTAAGCAATTTAATATTTCTTCTTTCATTTCTTTTGGATATTTAGATTCACAAATAAACTCATAAATAAAGAAATTATCAATTGCAGAACTAGAAGAATAAAAAATTGAATAATAATCTTTATTTAACATCTCTTCTCTAAATTCTGACGACATCCCAAATAAAATATACAATAAAAATTCAGCACAAAGCATATATTTATACTTTTCTACACCTTCTAGTTTCTCCATAGGACACTTAATACTCAATATAAATTTTGGATTAACCATATTTTTTATTTTTAATACTTTATTTTTTATATTAACTTCTAATGGTTCCTTTACCTTAAAGATTTTAATATTACCATTATTCTTTTTGGCATTTAATTTTTTATTATTTTTAATAGTATTCATTACTTCATCAATATTTAAATTTCCAGCAATAACTAAAAACATATTATTAGGCTGATAAAAAGTATCATAACATTCATATAATATTTCTTTATTGATTTTCTTAACACTCTTAGGAGTTCCACCAACATCTCTTCTAATAGGATGTTTCTTAAATAATGCTTTGTTGCTAGCCTCAAATAAAACATTTTCAGGTTGATCCTTATACATGTTAAGTTCCTCTATAATAATTCCCTTTTCTTTTTCTACGTTTTCATCAGTAAAATACGGACTATTAACATAACTTAAAAGATAATTTAAATTATCGAGTAAATTATTAGTTCCCTCTATTGTATAAGATGTCATTCTATAACCAGTAGATGCATTAGCTTCAGTTCCACTTTGAGAAAAATAAGAAAAAGGATCTACGCCATCTTCTTGTTCAAACATTTTATGTTCTAAAAAATGTGCTACACCATAAGGCATTTTAGTTTTTTTATGAGTATATAAAGATATAAACTCATCTATTTCTGCCCCATATTTTACACCATATTCTACATAATAATTATTTCTATTCTCATATGGAATCAAATAAACATTTAAACCATTTTCCAATTCTTCATGATATATTTTTACATCCATTCCTTTTATTTCATTAACAATCATTTTTTATCACCACCTAACAAGTATACTGTATCTATATACACTTTATTAGCTAGCTTAACAATATCTTCTCTTGAAACTTCCATAATCTTTTGTTTTCTAACTTCAATATCATCAGAATCTAACTTATCAATCGCATAATAAGATGCTATTAATTGAAGAGGACTATCTTCAATTTCTTCAACACTTGCTAAATAATAATTTTTTGCTTTAAGAATATCATTATCACTAAAATTTCCTTCACAAACATCTTTCATTTCTTTATCAATTAAAGTCATAATTTTAGAATAGTTATTTTTTGTAATACCAGATGTAATAACTAAAATATTATCTTGTTTAAATGCTCTTGAAGATACATAATAACATAATGAAAATTTTTCTCTTATATTTTTAAAAAATTTAGAATCAGCAGTACCTCCCAAAATTAAGTTATAAAGATTAAGAACATAATCTTTTTCATATTTAGTCATTCCTTCTATTGTACAGGCAATTGATAACTTTGACTGATTAGTATTATCAGATTCAACAAATTCTTGTAATTTTTCTCTATGTTTTTTAAATGGCAAAAACAAATTATCATTCTTCTTCTTTTTACATGGAAAGATAAAATACTTTTCAACCAATTTAGAAGTATAATCAAAATCTATATCACCTATTATATAAATATCTATATCACTACAATTTATAAATTTTTTATAGAAATCATACAAATTATCTCTTTTAATTTTATCCAAATCTTCAATATATCCCTTTGAATTAAAAGAAATAGGAGAAGTCTTATCAAAATGTTCAAATAATTTAATTAATGAATATCTTTTTGAATCTTCTTTTATACGTTCTATTTGTGACTTTTCATCACTTTTTATTATATTAAAACTATTTTCATCAAACATATTATCTCTAACATTTGGCTTAAAAATAATTTCACTAAGAAATGATAAAGAATCATTTAAAAGTCCTTTTTCTGCATACTTATCGTTTAATACTTGCATCTCAAAATCTGTAACATAACATCCACCGACTCTATAATTATTAGCATAAATACGTGCAGCATACAAATTTTCCATTTTTTGAGAAAATTTAAGTTTAGTATTATATTTTGCTGTAGTAAAAGTAAGAATGGAACTCAAAAAATTAGTAATTGTAATATTATTCTTATCAATTGCATGATTAAAAATAACTTCTATACTAACAGTTTTAAATCTCTTCGTCTTTATTAAATGAAGATTAAAAGTAGAAAAATTCCTTTTTAAATATTCCAAAATATCACCTCATCTATATTATGTGCTTAATATTTATTTTTATAAATCAATCGCAGTCTCTAATGCTATTTCCATCATATTAGTAAAACTCTTTTGTCTTTCTTCACTACTTGTTGATTCATGAGTAACCAAGCTATCTGATATAGTAACAATTGCTGCTGCTTTTTTGTTTAAAATGTTAGCATTATGAAATAATGCAAAAGATTCCATTTCACATGCTAAACAATTATATTTATCACGTAATTCTATAAAGTTATCGTTCTCTTTATAAAAGACGTCGCTACTATGAATAACTCCTCTTTTAATTTTCTTATTTAACTGTTTAGCTTTTTCAACGATTTTTTCATTAACAAATTCACTAGAATATAAAATATTTCTATCCTCATTTCCTTGTGTTTTTGCAAAACTTGATTCTGAATACGCTGCATCAATGAGAAACACTTCATATAATCCTAAATCTTCAGAATAAGATCCTGCAGAACCAATTCTAATAATTGTATCTACATCATAAAATTTAAATAATTCATATGAATAAATACCAATACTTGGCATTCCCATACCTGATGCAAAAACAGTTACATCCTTTCCTTTATATTTACCAGTATATCCATACATGTTTCTTACTGAATTAATTTGTCTATAATCATCCAAAAAGTTTTCAGCTATAAATTTAGCACGTAATGGATCACCAGGCATTAATACTACTTTTGCAATGTCTTCTTTCTTTGATTCAATATGTGGCGTTGCCATAAAAATCCCTCCTTCTATTAGAAAACAAAAAGGCTAATAAATATATTAGCCCATTATTGCATTGTTTCATCATTTTGTTCCATTTTAACAAGTACTTCACGAGGTTTTGAACCATTTTGTGGTCCAATAATACCCCTTTCCTCTAATAAATCTACTATTCTAGCAGCTCTATTATAGCCAAGTTTAAACTTTCTTTGTAATAAAGAAGCACTTGCTTTTCCAGTCGTAATAACATATTCTACAATTTCATCATACAATGGGTCATCATATTCTTCATTTGGAGAATGAACTTCCCCTCCAGCATTTCCTTGATCTTTTGCATTTTCAAGATTCATATATTTTTCATCATATTGTGCTTTTTGTTGTGCAATAGAATAATTAACTAAATTTTCTAGTTCTTCGTCTGAAACATATGCACCTTGAATTCTTTCTGGAGATGATTCTCCCATTGGTAAGAATAGCATATCTCCTTTTCCAATAAGTTTTTCAGCACCAGTCATATCAAGAATTGTTCTTGAATCTATTCCGCTTGATACTGCAAATGATAATCTAGATGGAATATTTGCTTTAACTACACCAGTAATAACATCAGTAGATGGTCTTTGAGTAGCTACAATTAAATGTATTCCTGCAGCTCTTGCTTTTTGAGTAATTCTTAGTATTGAATCTTCAACTTCTTTACCTGCTACTACCATCAAATCAGCTAACTCATCTACAATTACTACAATATATGGCATTTTTGCCATTTTATCTTCATCACTTCTAACAGCATTTTCTTTTTCTATCCACTCATTATAACTAGCAATATTTCTCACATTTTTCTCTTCTAATTCATCATATCTTCGTTCCATCTCATCAACCATTTTTTGAAGAGCAACGCTTGCTTTTTTTGCATCAGTAACAACTGGCATCAATAAATGAGGTATTCCATTATACATTGACAACTCTACTTTCTTAGGATCTACTAAAACAAGTTTAACTTCATCTGGTTTTGCTCTCATCAAAATAGATGCAATAATACAATTTATACAAACAGATTTACCTGATCCAGTTGAACCTGCAACTAACAAGTGAGGAGTTTTATCTATTTCAGCAAATCTAGGTTTACCCATAATATTTTTTCCAAGTGCAACAAGCAATTTATTATTAACTTTATTTTGTGGAATCTGTTCCAAAATTTCTTTTAATGATACAGGAGAAACCGATTCATTAGGTATTTCTATTCCTACAGTACTCTTTCCAGGAATAGGAGCTTCAATTCTTACATCTTTCTTTGCTAAAGCTAAAGACAATTCTTTATTAATACTTAATAGTTTACTTAATTTAGTTCCAGTTTGTAATTCCATTTCATATTGAGTAACAGCAGGACCAGAATTAACTTCAACTACTTTACCAATTATTCCAAAATCTCTAAGTGTTTTCTCTAAAATTAAAATATTTTTTTCAATTATTTCTTGATTATTAGAATTTTTCTTAACTACTGCATTTTTTAATATAGATAATGTAGGTAATTTATAATTAGAAATTTTATTAACAGGAGCAGTTGGTTTAGGTTCATCAGTATAATCATCAGTTAATAAAGTTTCTATATTTTCATCTTTAACCTCTTTCTCCATTTTTTTAAGTTCATCTATACTTGATATAACAAGTTTAGGTTCTTCATCTTCCTTCTTTTCTTCTTGCTTTGGAGCATTGTTATCATTAATTATAACTGTTGATTCTTTTTTATCATCTAAATGTTCTTCATTATGTTTATCATCTTTATTCTTAGAAATAAGAACTTTTCCTTTTTCTGCTGCAGTATCTAAGAAATCTCTTATAGAAAAACCAGTAAATAAACATACACCAACAATTATTAATATTATAGATACTATTTTTGTCCCTGTAATAGCAAATAGCATATTAAATAAAACTGCTAGTGCACAACCTATAATCCCACCGCCAGGTGAACTAAACTCAGCACCATCTTTAATAAGTTCAAAAGTTGAAGTAACATCTTTCATTGTTGCATCAAAGACAGCACTTGCTCCACCAGTAACTTCTTCTATATAATTCATATGAGCAAAAATTAAAATACCTATAGTAACAAAGAATAGTCCAATAAATTTTGTAGACCAAAAAGAAGGACTACTTCCCTTAAAAAGCAAATAAACTCCAACAAATAAAACACTTGCAATAAATAACCAATCTAATGATCCGAACAAAAACATTGCAAAACCTCTTGCTAGTTTTCCTATGGTTCCAAGTGGTTTACCTGGACCATACGCAAGTACAGATAATAAGATTAAAAGAACTCCATATACTTCTGGCTTAACGACAAGTGATTTTTCTTTTTTCTTTCTTTTTTTCTTTTTTGCCATGATTATCACTCCAGTCTACAAAACAATTATAACACATAAATATAATTTTTCATAATACTAAGATTTTTAAAAAAAAAGAAATCTTTCGATTCCTTTAAAAATTTGTTCTTAAGAATGGTGGAATGTCATATTTACTATCATCACTATCTAAATCATTTCCATCATTTTTTTTATCAACCATTTTTTCCGTTTTTGGAGGTTCCATAATAATATCACTTCTAGATCTTCTTGCAATAGATGGAACTTCTTGTGGTTGACCTTGTTGTATACCTGGTCTATGAGCATTTTCCTTTTCTTTCTCTTTTTCTTTACCTTTTTCAAAACCAGTTGCTATAACTGTAACAATAACCTCATCAGTTAAATTTTCATTGATTACTGAACCAAAAATAGTATTAATATCAGTATTTGCCGCAGCTCTAACAACTTCAGCTGCTTGTTCTGCTTCAAATAAAGTTAAGTTCATACCACCAGTTATATTAATAATTGCATCAGTAGCTCCAGAAATAGATGTTTCAAGAAGTGGAGATGATACTGCTTGTTTTGCAGCTTCAATAGCTCTTTCTTCTCCCATACCTATACCTATACCAATAATTGCATTTCCTGATTTTTCCATTACTGCTTTAACATCAGCAAAATCAAGGTTAACAAGTCCAACTACAGCTATTAAATCTGTTATTGATTGAACACCACGACGAAGTACATTATCTACCTCTTTAAACGCTTCAAGCATTGGAGTTGTCTTGTCAATTATTTCTCTTAATCTATCATTTGGAATTACTATTAATGTATCAACATGCTTTTTCAATTCTTCAATTGAAATAAGAGCATTTTCCATTCTTTTTCTTCCTTCAAAAGTAAATGGTTTAGTTACTATAGCAACTGTTAAAGCTCCAAGTCCTTGAGCAATTTCTGCAACAATCGGTGCAGCTCCAGAACCTGTTCCTCCACCCATTCCACAAGTGATAAATACCATATCTGCCCCTTTAAGAGCATCTTCAATTTCCTTTTTTGCTTCAAGAGCAGCCTCTTTACCTATTTCTGGCTTTGCTCCAGCACCTAATCCAGTTTTTCCAAGTTGAATTTTAACATCAGCTTTTGAAGTATTCAAAACCTGCAAATCAGTATTTGCAGCGATAAATTCTACACCCTTAACTCCTGTTTCGACCATACTATTGATAGCATTTCCACCACCGCCACCAATACCAATAACTTTAATTTTGGCTAGTTGGTCCATCTCTAATCCACCAAACATTTAATTCCCTCCTTAGTTATCAGCAAAATAACCAAATATTTTACTAATAAATGTATCTTCAGTTAAATCTAGCATACTTTGTTTGTTTTGTTCGATTTGTCTTATTTTTTCGTCATCTATAAGTGATATATTTTTCTCTCTCAATTTCATTTTATCATGAAAATACTTAATTATTCCAATAGCACTAGAAAATTTATTACTTCTAATCCCCATTGTTGAAATATTTAAAGTAGATGTATTTATACCTAAAATGTTCTCAGCAACATAGCTAAAGCCCATTAACTCGGTTATACCACCTGTAATAATTATATAACTTATTTTTCTTTTTGTTAAGTCATTTATTTCTTTTTTAGCAAGTTTTAATAACTCTACTATTCTTGCTTCCACTACCTCTGTTATCTCATATTGATTAATACTTTTCTTTTCACCTTGATCATTATTAAATTCTAGTATTTCATTTATATCAGCGTAACGTCTACTAGCTAAAGCAAATTTTTCTTTCAACTCTCTAGAAGTATTAGTATCAGTTCCATATATGTATGATATATCATTATCAATATTTTTGCTACCAAGATTAAATATACTATTTTTTATCAATATTCCTTTATTAAAAATAGATACATCTGTCTTATCTTGTCCAACATTAATAATTACGCCCAACTCTTCATCAGTTCCTTGATTTCTTGCTTCATAATAATCCCCAATACAATTAAAAGTAATGTCTTCAACTTCAATATTTGCATCATGAAAAACTTTCAAATAATCATATATTTGATTTTTTGGAGCTGTTGCAAGTAGCGCTTTAGTAGACAACTTATTAATAGTTAAACCAACAGGATCTTTAGTATATTTGCCATCTTCTGTATCAAACATTATAGGTATTATAGATACTAATTCATAATCATCAGGTATTTCACCTTCAGTAGATTTTTGAAGAGCAGTAACTATGTCTTTTCCACTAACTACACCATCAATATCGATAGTACTAGAAACTACTTTAATATTTCTGTTGTTTGCTGGAACAGTAACAATCGCTTTATTTAACCTTATACCTAATGTTTTTTCTATTTCATCAATAGCCAAGTTTAATGATCTTACTGCCATTTCTGAATCTACAACAAGCCCTTTTCTAATTCCAACAGATTTAATAGATGTTGATGCTAATACTTGAAATTTTTCTTTTACAAGTTCAGCTACAACAATTTTTATATTATCACTACCTAAATCAATTCCTGTATAGATATTTCTCATAATAACACCCACTATCCTAAAATAATTATACTAGTATAAAAAAATAAAAACAAGTGATACATTACTTTAGTAATTATCTTTTTAAATAGTTTATTACTAAAGACTCCTATTTACTTCTTGAATTTATTCTTATTTTTCTAATAAATAATAAATAAAATAATTATTTTAACTGACATTATCACAAAATTATTATATAACCAGTTAAAAAACTAGATTATGAACAATAATAGAATGATTAATGAAATTTTTAGTTAAAAAAAATTAAAAAAGAGGAGCAATTCTCCTCTTTTTAACAAACTATTATTGAGTATAAATTTCTTAAAAATGTTCCAAAATAGGTTCCTATATTAAAAATAGAAACTATCAATATATTTAATATATATATGGTTATTGGGGCTATAATTATTCCAATTATTATTTTTTTATTATCTGAAATACTTTTTATGATATTTCGCACAATTTCTTTTCCTTTATTCTACGTAAGGCATTTCCAAAACTTCTTCCCATCTCAAAAACTGTTTTCATACCTGTTGTAAAAGCATTAAATAATGTCCCAGAAAATGATACTCCACCATCAATACTTTTTAATTCTTCTTTGTTTAACTTAGTTATTGCATTTTTGTGGTCTAACGTATCCGCTCATCGAACTCATGTAACAAATGCACTTTTTCATATTTTTGTTTGATTTTGTTGATGTTTAAAATAAACTTAATTACATT
>CACXGX010000105.1 GCA_902767365.1 uncultured Erysipelotrichaceae bacterium | reverse complement strand
TTTACGGTTATTACATAATTAACATCATTATAATTCTTTGAATCATCATCTTTATTAAAAAATCCTTTGTAACTCTTTTTAGAATTTTCTTTATGAATCTTGTTTAAGATAGGTTGAAAATCAAAATACTTCGGTAACTTTAAAGTACAATAACTATCAGATTTAAGCAAGAATTTTAAAGCTTCAACATTTGACATATCGATTATTTTTTTACTACTCATATACAACCTCTCTAAAGATAATAAATATTTAACATCTAATAACATATATTTTATCACATTAAACGATACAAACTACTCTCAAAAACATGGAATCAATTCTCAAATAATGAGATATATTACTAAATAAAAAAGTCATACACAAATGTATGACTTAATTATTCCTATATATGTCTCTTGTATATACTTTATCCATTTCGTCTTCTAATTCTTCATTCATTCTATTAGCAATTATAACATCACTAGTATTTTTAAATTCATCTAAGTCATGTTCTACTTTATAACCTTCAAATGTATCTTCTTTAATAGTAGGTTCATATATTTGAACTTCTACTCCTTTATCTTTAATCAAAGACATTACACTTTGAATAGCACTGGCTCTAAAATTATCAGATCCAGCTTTCATAGTTAGTCTATATACACCTACTACTTTAGGTTCTCTTAACATAATCATATTTGTAATATGTTCTTTTCTAGTTACATTAGCATCTACTATTGCTTTAATCATATTTTGAGGAACATTATCATAGTTGGCAAGTAATTGCTTTGTGTCTTTAGGTAGACAGTATCCTCCGTAACCAAAAGATGGATTGTTATAATAATCTCCAATTCTAGGATCAAGACATACTCCATCAATTATATCTTTCGTATTTAACATTTTTAATTCGGCATAAGTATCAAGCTCATTAAAATATGAAACACGAAGTGCTAAAAAAGTATTAGCAAAAAGCTTAACAGCTTCTGCTTCAGTACTACCCATATATTTAACTGGAATATTTTCTTTTATAGCACAATCACTTAATAGAAAAGCAAACTCTTCTGCTCTCTTGCTCTTCTCCCCTACTATTATTCTAGATGGATACAAGTTATCATATAAAGCTTGTCCTTCTCTTAAAAATTCTGGACTAAAGAAAATATTATCTATATTATATTTCTTCTTAACACCTTCAATAAATCCAACAGGTATAGTTGACTTAACTACCATAATTGTATTAGGGTCTCCTATTTCAATTACTTTTTTAATAATATCTTCAACAGAAGAAGTATCAAAGTAATGAGTCTTTTCATCATAATTAGTAGGAGTACTAATAATTACAAATCTAGCACCTTCAAGGGCTTCTTTATAATCAAGGGTACATTTAAGGGTCAGAGTTTTCTCCCTAAAGAACTTTTCAATATATTCATCTCTAATTGGACTTATTCTATTATTAATTTTCTCTACTTTTTCAGGTATTACATCAAGTGCTACTACTTCATGTTTTTGACTTAGTAATGTGGCAAGAGATAACCCAACATAACCTGTTCCTGCTACTGCTATTTTCATTATTTATTTCCTTTCATGTAAAATTCTTTATACCATTTTGCAAACTTTCTTAATCCTTCCCTTAAAGAAGTACTAGGTCTAAATCCATAATCTGTTTCTAATGCACTAGTATCTGCATAAGTTATTGGAACGTCACCTGGTTGCATAGGTACTAATTCTTTGTGTGATTCAAAATCATAATCTTTTGGAAGCACCTTAGCTCTTACTAGTTCTTCTTGTAAGATATTAACAAAATCAACCAAGTTTTCTGGGTTAGAGTTTCCAATATTATATATGGCATAAGGAGGTATAGGTAATTTATCGTCACCCAAAGCTTTTTTAGGTGCTCCTTTCATTACTCTAATAATTCCTTCTACTATGTCATCTACATAAGTAAAGTCTCTTTTACAATTTCCATAGTTAAAGATTTTTATTGTTTCACCTTTTATTAATTTATTAGTAAATCCAAAATATGCCATATCTGGTCTTCCTGCTGGACCATATACTGTAAAAAATCTAAGCCCAGTTGATGGTATATTATAAAGTTTACTATAAGCATGAGCTAAAAGTTCATTGCTTTTTTTAGTTGCAGCATATAATGATACTGGATTATCTACCTTATCATCAGTACTAAATGGTACTTTAGTATTACCTCCATATACGCTACTACTTGATGCATATACTAAATGTTCTACTGGATTATGTCTACATGCTTCAAGTATGTTATAAAATCCAATTAAATTACTTTCTATATAAACATCAGGATGGTCTATTGAGTATCTTACTCCAGCTTGGGCTGCAAGATTCACTACAACACTTGGTTTATATTCTTCAAATACTTTATTAACTAGTTCTTTGTCTGCAAGATTACCTTTTATAAAAGTAAAGTTATTATATTTACTTAATTCTTTTAATCTCCATTCTTTTAATGAAACATCGTAATAATCATTAACTGAATCAAAACCGATAACTTTTACTCCCTCAATTTGTTCTAGTAACCTTTTTGTAAGATAAAAACCTATAAATCCAGCACTACCTGTTACCAAAATAGTCTTATTTTTTAAATCAACTTTTGTTTTCATTTTTTCTCCTTATAATTTTATTCCATCAGCGGTATTACAAATATGTGCTGAATATTTTTCTTTCATTTTAGGATATTTTTCTAAGTATTTTTGTTTAACAATATCTAAAACTTTATCTATGTAATCAGGATTAATAAAAGCTATACAACTACCCTTAAATCCAGAACCACTAAATCTAGTTCCATAAACACCATCGCAAGATTTAATAATATCAAATAGTTCTATCATTTCCTTAGAACCTGTTTCCCAATTGTTTATTGAGCTCTCACCAGATTCAGTTACTAATTTCCCAAATGATTCTATATCACCATTTTTATAGTATTCAATTCCTTTTTCAACTCTATCTATTTCGCTATAAAAATGTTCTGCTCTCTTTTGATACGTTATTGGTAATTTTGATTTGTACTTCAAATATGTTTCATATGGTATATCTCTCATATTTGTATTATTAAATCTATCATACTCTTCTTTATTTAATGCTTTTAATAAATATGCAGTACTTCTTAACTCATCGGTTCTCTTATTATATTGTTCTGAACTTATCCCCTTTTCTAAGCCAGAGAAGAAGATTCCAATAACATATTTCATATTTTTTGGAGTATCGATAAGTCGAAAGGAATTATCTAACATATCGACATATAGTAGTTTATTTTTTTGTGAATATATTTCACACATTTGATTTAGTTTACCATTTTCGATTCCTAAATATTTTTTTTCAGATTGTTCTGATATTTCCATTAATTCTGTTTCATCTAATTTAATATTGTTTATAAAAGCTAAAGCATTGATGAACGTAATTACTAAAGAAGAAGAACTGGACATACCTCCAATAGGTAACTCTCCATCAATAATAGCCGACATACCATATCTTAACGGATATCTATTACTTAATTCTATTGTTGCACCTCTAAAAGGATCAGCCCAATCGTTCTCTTTGTAAATTGGTGTATTTAATATGTGCCATTGAGCTCTCCTCGGAAATTGCAAAGATTCTATTTCTATAATTCCGTTAGACTTAGCACTATAAGCAATATGAATTCCTTTGTCAATGGCAAATCCTGTTACTTTTCCTAAATTATGATCAACATGTGCTCCTAAAGGGCTAACTCTATATGGAGTAAAAGTTGTATACATTGGTTTCATTGTATATTTTTTATTAAATGCTTGAACCACCTTATCTTCACTATTAAATTTTGAATATAAAATAGTTTGATTAGAATTCTCTAGTTCTGTTTTATAATTATCGAATTCTTTTGTTCTCATATCAATTGGTTTTAACGCATCACTAGGAATCATCCACTCTTTTCCAATCTTGCGTGCTCCTGCAATTCTCTCATCTCTACATAAAGCCGTTATTTTTCTTTCTTTCATATTCCATTTTTTACTTATTTCATGTATTGATATGTATTCCATACTTCACCCCTATTTAAAAACCATCAATGATATTTTATGACAAATACAATCAAATGTCAATTTATATCTTGATATTTGATATTTTAAAAAAAACAATTTAAATTAAAAATATTAAATTGCTTCTTTCTTTTTTATTTTTTTTAAAAATGACATTACAAACATCTTCATTATGTCTCTATCAAAAATAATAATAATTATAATTGTAATCAAAGCATTTATTAAATAGATATATAGATTCCTCCAGAAAGATAAAATAGACATCAATATTATCATCAATAACCCAACGATAATATTAGTGTAATTATAACTGATTTTTTGGAATTTTTTTACATTTATCATTCTATATATTGCAAGAAAAGAATAACTAATAAATGTTGATATAGATCCTGCAAAGATACCTATTTTTTTTACAAAAATTAAATCCACAACAAGATTTATTATTGCAGCAATAAAAGTAGATATTCCAACGCTTTTAGTCTTAAGATGAGCAATATAAATACCTCCAACAAACGAAGCAATTCCACATGCAAATACCCCCATATATAATATTGACATTTGTTGATATGCTTCACTATAATCTCCTCTTATTAAGAGAATAAATAGGATTGGGGTTATAGTTATTACAACAGCTATTAAAGAAACCATCAATCTATATACTATATCAAACATCTTAGAATAATATGAAGACGAATCGTTGTCTTTAACAGATATCGATGCATTTTCCTGCCAAGCTGAGTTAAATGTGTTTTGGAAAATTTTAAATAAATTTGGAATTTTGTTGGCTACAGCATATATTGCATTTGCCTCTAGACCCAAAAAGAAAGTAATTACCAACCTATCTGATAAAGATAAAATCCACATTGATAAGTTATTGGGAACCATTGGCCATGAATATTTGACCAATCTTTTTATTTCTTTTTTAGAAACAGTTGAAAATGAAAAATTGGTTTTCAAATCAATTTTAGAGAACAAATACGCAACTGAAATAAAACTTGAGATTGTAAGAGATATCAAAGCTCCCATTAAGCCATATTTGAATATAATAAGAAAAGAAACGGTTGTTACTAGTGACATAACACTATTTATAATAGATGCAATAGAGTAACTTTTATTGTCACCTGTTCCTCTTGCTATTTGCCCAAAAACCAAAAATAAAATGTCAAATAAAAGATATAATAAAATAATAATTCTTTCAAAATAATCTATTTTATATAATAGAAAGAATAGAATAGTTAATGTAATACACGAAGTACATAAAGAGAAAATGATTGAATTTGATATAATTTTTTTTCGTTCATTCTCATTATCTCGAGCATCAATTAGAAATCGAAAAGCCGCCGATTGAATTTGTAACGTAACGGCAGGAAGCAGTAAAGCTACCAAAGTTAAAACTAAATCATAGATTCCATACTCCGATTTAGTGAGTTTTTCTGTTAAAATTGGTAAAGTAATAAAAGCTATTATTTTGGGGAAAAATGTCCCAATTGAAAGAACAATAGTATTAATAAACAAATTTTTTTCCCTATTCATTCGAATCTCCATACTTATTTTTTTTAGTCATATCTAAATTCCATAACTTACCAAGTTCAGTATCAAAACTATCTGGAACAATTTTATCAAATCCACTCCCGTTGGTAAACGTCATTTCGCCAAAATATATTTTACCATTAACATTATATAGATCAACTCTAACATGCGAAAATCCTTTGCATAGTTTCATAGCTATTTCTTTCATTTCTTCAAAATTCTTTGGTTTTTCAATTGGATTTAATGAATTACCATATTCTGACTGATTCCATTTTTGTAAATTCCAATCCAAATCATAAACATTCCTTTTATGGTTTGAAAATCTACCAACATCTACCCAGCAAAAATAAGGTTTCCCATCAAAACAAAGAAATTTATAATCTTGTAAGTCATCATTTTCTGTCTCAATATACTTTTCTGCAATAATTTTTCTTTCAATTTTAGAATAATGCATCTCAAAGCCAGTATAAAATGCATAATCCATTTTCATCCAATCATCAAAAACTTCTTTCATTTTTTTATAATCTATCTTATTCTTATCTTTTACAATATATATAGTTCCAGATCCATGGTTAGTTTTTAAAACAAAACTATTTGGCAAAGTTGAAAAATCAATATCTTCAAAAGTGTCCCATGCTCCATAAATATCAATAAGGTATTCTTCCCCTATTTGTTCTTTTACCCAGTTTCTCACAAGATATTTATCAGATAAAGTCGTTTTCATCGGATTATTGTCATATATTTTTTCCCACTGCATTTTTTCTGTATAGGTAGAAGGATTTTCCCAATTAATATCTCTTCCTATTCTTTTTTTGTAAATTTTTGAAATTTCTTTTTCATATTTTGTTGGAGACATTCTACTCATTCTTTGATTTTTTAATAATTTTATTTTTCTTTTTATTTTTTTTAAAAATGAAATAACCTTATTCATCTTTCTTCACCACACAATCCATTTTATCCTTTATTTTGTACTTTAAAAGATGTAGCAAATCATATCTTCCATATTTCTTTGAAACTTTAGAATATGAATTGTTTTCGTTATAACTCCAAAACTCATCGTAATCATCTGGTTTTTTTGTTGGCCTTTTTAAATTATAATGAGTTAATGATACTTTTGATGTATCTTCTAGTTGAATACTATTTTCTATTTTTTGAAATATATCTTTTCCTTTTTTTGAATTCAAAATAACAACTGACACACCAAGCTTATCTTTAAAATTAGGCAACACTTTTTCTATTCCCCAATAGTCTCCTATAGTTATGTCAGAATGCTTTTTTTGTATAAAATTACAATTAAAGCAACTTTCTCTTAATATATAATTAGATGTGAATAAGTTTGTGTATCTTTTACTGTATATATATTTGTTATTAAAAACTATTTTTTCCACGTGAGATTCCCAACTATGCTTCTCCTTATCTCTAAACACGAAATTCAATACTTTTTCTTTATACTTTTTTTCCAAATAGTCAATATATTTTTCAAAAAAGCCAGGTGAAGGAATACCGTGACAAATAAAATCAATTAATATCAGATTGTCATATTTGGTAAATAATGATTTAACAGCAGCGCATTGACAAGGTGTACCAGTGAATAAAACTAATTTGCCATCTTTCAAATCTGACTCTATAGATTTATATATATTAGCAATATCACTTTGAACATATTTAGATCCACGCATTTTATCTCTTTCTTTTTTTGAGGTTGCTCTAATATGTTTAATTTTTCTTACATTATCAATAACTGCACCATATCATGTTGTTTAGGGTTAGTTGATAATATATGCTTAACATTGTTTGTTGTTCGTTGATGAGTTTTTTCTTGCCTACCGCAATAATGGAGGGTGTGTTGTGGAGATGAGTCGAAATGGTATATTTTTTATAGTATTTTTGGTCATTTAAAAATGAGCATTTTTTGCTCATTTTTTACTGCTTTTTATTTGTTTTTATATCTCATTGCTCTATTTCTACTCTTACTCTTACTTTAGTTATCAGAGTTTTCTTTCTTCTTTGACCTGTATCATCATATACAAAGAAATGTTGATTTGAAACAAAATCTATTATTGGATTATAAATACTGTTTTCTTGACCTAGACGATTATTTTCTACTATCATTGCTGCATTTATATCTTCTCTTGGTCTTAAACTAAATCCTTTCTTACATATAAATCTTATTAAGTAATTAGATTTATTGCCACTTTCATCATATCCTCCAATGATTCCATAATCTACTAAAGCTTCAAACAAGTCTTCATCAAATGGTTTTATTTCATTTGCACTTTCTCTAATTTGAAGTTCAGTTTGTATTTTCTTAATGCCAATCTCAACTTTATCATCTTCTGCAATCATATTATTTAAAGAATATAGTTTATCTTCAATCCTTTGTGCTTTTTCTTTTAAATCTCTTTGCTTTGATTCAAAAGAAACTTGATCAACTTTTCCTTCTACATATAAATCTACTAACTTTGATAGTTTTGCTTTAATACTATCTCTTTCAGTTTCAGCTCTAGCCTTCATCATTAAAGGTTCAGTATCTCTTGCTGATTGTTTAAGTTTTTCTATAAAATCATTAATTACTAATCCGTTATCTTTAGAAAGTAAGAAATATGCTTCCATAAAACATGACTGAATTACATCTTCATGAATTACTTTGCTTTCAGGACAAAACATTCTTCCTTGTTTAGCAACTGATATACAATCCCATGCAGGCCTTTTCTTATAAAGTGATTTTTTACAATATGCATGTCCACAAAAACCACACCTAAATCTTCCTGAAAAAGAAAATCTAGCAGACATTCTTCTTCCAGTTAGTCTTAAGTTTGTTCTTGTCTTTAATATATCTTGTGCTTTTTGCCAATCTTCTTTCGAAACAATCGCTTCATGATGATCTTTCACATAATATTTATCTTCTTCTCCATTATTCTTTACTCTCTTATGAGTTATTGAATCAATGGTATACGTCTTTCCAGATATTACATCTCCCATATACTTTTCATTCTTGATGATGTTCAACACAGTGCTTTCGCACCATTTCGCTCTACCCATCGGAGATGGAATTCCCATTTCATTAATCATCATTGAAATTTGTTTACTACCAAATCCATTTATATAATTTGAATAAATAAACTTTATAATTTCAGCTTCATCTTCTTTGATATGCATTTCATTTTTCTTTGAATCATAGTAGTAACCATAGCAAGAATTAAATCCAACTAGTTCTCCTCTTTCCTTTTTCATTTTGAATCCTAATTTAACGTGAGATGAAATTGTTTCTGATTCTTGTTGCGCCACTGATGATAAAACAGTTAGTAATAATTCTCCTGCCATATCTAATGTATTAATATTTTCTTCTTCAAATATGATTCCTATATTCTTTGCTCTAAGTTCCCTAACATATTTAAGAGTATCTAATGTATTCCTTGCAAATCTCGAAATTGATTTTGTTAAAATTAAATCAATCTTCCCTTCATCTGCATCTCTCATCATTCTCATAAAGTTTTCTCTTTTTAATGTTTGAGTTCCCGAAATACCTTCATCTGCATAGACTTCAACAAAAGACCATTTTGGATTACTATAAATCTTATCTAAGTAATACTTTTGCTGTGAAATAAAACTTGATTGTTGATCATCGTGATCAGTTGAAACTCTAGCATATGCAGCTACTCTTAAATTATCACTAATTATTTGACCTGTTTGTCTATCTATCTTCCCTTCCTTTTTCTTAATTACTTCAACTTCCACTATACTTCTTCCTTTCTAACGTAAAACATAACTTTAATCATTTTACTTCTTCTTATATCTTTAATTCTTTTATCTAAATTTCTTATTTTAAATTCGATTATTGGAATGAATCTTTCAGAATACTCCAAATAACTTTTGGGTTTCGACTGGTCGCTTAAAAAATTGCTTTTGTCATCATAGAAGAATTTAATATTATTTGGATTTTTAGTTCTAACTTTTTGAATTTCACCAATCATGGTAAATGTAATCATTTTATTAAATAGCTCGATATTGAATTCATTTATATCATCTAAAGTATCTATAATCATATTAGTAATATCATTTCTTATTTGATTGACTCGTGATTCGCTTAGAATTAGACTTTCTTGTTTTTTTATTTTTTCTTCAAAATCTTTAATTATTTGATCTAGTCTTTTACATTCCTTATTATATAGAAAATCATTAATTTTTTTATTTAAGTAATTTTCTACTAGAATATCTTTTTTCTCATAATAATTATTTCTTGCTAATCTTAATTTTCTTAATTCTAAATTATTAGTTTTTTTGTTATAGTCCATAGTTAAGATTTTAAATAACAGCTCTACAAAAGCTTTCTTAAAAGTAAGATATAATAATGGACTAGCTCCATCACTCTTTTTATAGTATAAATGAACACTATTACATAAAATTATTCGCTTAGTTTGTATCAAAGAACATCTACCACCACAATATCCACAATATATGTTTTCTACTTTCATTTCTCCCTTTCTGAAATTATGATTTTCTTTAATCTTTAATTGAACTAAGTTCCATGTATTCTGATCAATTATTGGTTCATGATGATTTTCAATATAATAGATATTTTTATTTTTTGTATTTTTCCCTCTTTCAATTGTTCCTATATATACATAGTTTCTTAAAATGTTACCAACAGTTGTTATACTCCATTTAATTTTTTTAAATGACTTTATTTTACTTTCGTTTAAATACTTCGCTATTTTATAAATTGAATGGCCATTAATATATAATTCAAAAATTTTTTTTACGACTTCTGCTTCTTTTTTGTTAATTGTCAGTTTTTCATTTTTCAAATTATAGCCATATGGTCTTGAAGTATATAATATTTTTCCATTTTGTCTCGCCATTTCATGTCCATACATAATATGACTAGAAATATTTTCACTTTCGGTTTGTGCAACAGCTGCTAAAACCGATAAAAGTAATTCTCCCTCTAAGGTAGATGTGTTTATATTTTCTTCTTCAAATATAACCGTTACTCCTTTTTCTTTTAAAGTTCTGACTACTTTTAATAAGTCCACTGTATTTCTTGAAAACCTTGAAACTGACTTTGTATATATCAAATCTATTTTTCCGTTTAATGAATCGTTTATCATTTCCACAAATTCATTTCTATTTTTAAGATTCCTACCAGATATTCCATTATCAGCATATACTTTTATAAATTTCCAATTATTATTTCTAGTAATAATATCTGTGTAGTATTTAATTTGAGAATCTAGACTAAATATTTGAGCTTCCATTTTTGTACTAACTCTAGCATATGCAGCAACATTCAACTTTTTAATGAATAGATTATCCAGTGATTTAGTTTTCTTTATTATTTTTACTTCCATTCTCTATCACCTAAATCTACTTCACAAGTTACTTTAATATTTTCAACAAATACTTGTCTTAATTTACCTTTTTTATCTGGAGCAAAATAATATAGGATATTATGTGAATCAAATTCTATTATTTTATAAAGATTTTTTGATTTCTTACTGGTAATTCTTAACACTATGTCTTCTTCGGTTTTTAATATAAATCTAACAACAAAAGGATCTGCTTTTCCATTTTCTTTTCTTTCACCAATTACTCCATATTTAATAATGTCTTTTACTAACTGACCATCAATTTTATTTTCTTTTAAATCATCTCTATTTAGTAAAATTTTCCTTGCATGCTTTAAATAGTGTTTAACTGGAATTGGAAATTTATCATCAATTTTTATCTTCCTTCTTAGCTTAATTGCCATTTGCATAAATATTTTTTTTAGTATTTCCTCATCTATCATTTTACTTTCAGTGCAAGTTCCCATTCTAGCTTTAAGTGTTCCTCTGCAATAATATTTTGGATTTCTTAATGATACAGCATTATCCCTAGAAAAAGATTTACCACAAAAGCCACAAATAAATTTTCCAGAAAAAGGATACCTTACATTAAAATCTCTCTTTACAATCTCTCCAAACTTCGAAGCTCTTCTATTCATTTCTTTTTGAACATTTTCCCATGTTTCTTCATCTATAATTGCTTCATGATGATTTTTAATATAGTAAGATTCCCTTTCACCCTTATTTCTAACAGATTTCCTTGCCATTGGATTAGGAGAATAAAATTTGCAATTCCATAAATCTCCCTTGTATTTTTCGTTACGAAGTATTTTAGTAATAACTCCCTCTTCCCATTGCTTATTTCCCATTGCAGTTGGTATTTCATCTTCTGTTAAATACCTTGCTATCTTCGCAGTCCCATTCCCCTCCAAATATAACTTGAAAATTCTTTTTACTACTTCTGAAGTTACAGGATTTATTTCAAGTGTTTTCTTTTCTTTATTATAAATATATCCATAACAAGAAGTTCCTCCAACAATTTTTCCTTGTTGAGCTCTGATTTTAATTCCTAGTTTAACGTGTTCTGATAAATTAACTGCTTCTTGCTGAGCTATAGCACTCAAAATTGTTAATAGTAGTTCTCCATTCATATCTAAAGTATTAACATTTTCTTCTTCAAAATATACAGCTATTTTTTTATCTCTTAATATTCTTACATAGTGTAATGTATCTAATGTATTCCTTGCAAATCTAGAAACTGATTTTGTAAGTATAAGATCAAATTTATCATCAACGGCATCTTTCATCATACTCATAAATCCTGGTCTATTTTTTGCTTGTCTACCAGAGATAGCTTCATCAGAATATATTCCAACAAAAGTCCAATTCGGATTTTTAGAAATTTTTTTTGAATAATAAATCTGCTGAGAATCATAACTATGCTTTTGATCATCATGATCTGTTGAGACTCGAGCATAAGCAACTACTCTCAATTTTTCTTCTTTAAGAGTTTTCATTGATACCTTCCCTGGTGCATTGAATGAATTTTTACTTTGTTTTATTACTTCCACAATTTACGCCTCCATACCGAAAGTATAAATTGTTTATCTATTATTTACCAATGTACAATTTTTTTAAATACAGAATTGCTTTATCATAAATTGTTTGATTTATTACATTTAATTTTTTTAGATAATTCAAAGTTTCTAATTCTACTAAATAATTTATATATTCTTTCGAAATAATATATTCTTTACTTCGATCTAAAAATACATTTGCAATCATCTATAATTTTCCTTTCTTCGTTATAAACATAATACTCATCCTTTCTTAAGGATGATTTCAATTTACTAATATTTATCTCATAGCCTTAGTTTCGGCTTTTCATCAAACGATTAGTAGTTACCTAATCTCACAGGAGTTTCACCTTCGTGTGGTTCTCACACAACTGCACCCATTGCTTTAGTCTGTGGCTATGCAGGAGTATCATTATTGCTATTACTTGTCATCGCAGATTGATAACTAATCAATTTTATAGTCGAACTATCATCGCAAGCGAGTTCACTAAAGTGCTATAGTAATAGGAATGTATTTGATGAAAGAATATAAGTTTTCAAAGAACAAGGTGAAAGGATTAATATCCTTTCACCTTATACTCACTTCATATTCAAAATTAGGGGGATTATTTTAAAATTTTTTTAAGTTTTTCTATTCCGCTATAAATACTTTCCCTAATAGAAGATTCATCACATTTTTCTAATCTAGCTATTTCCGAAAAATTCATATCTTCAAAATAATAATATTTAATTCTTCTTTTCTGTATTTCTGTTAATTGATTTATAGCATTATGTAATTTTTCGAATTCGTTTTTCCTAATAATGTATTCTTCTATACTTTCTTCATCTTTCTTGTATAGATAATTCTCATTTATAGGTCTTAGATCAATGTGCTTATCTTGTTTATGAAGTTCTGAAATATCATCTAGTTCAAATCTATCAAACGCGTAAAAGACATCATTTGAAACTTCAACTTTATTAATTACTCCATTACTATTAAATAAGACATAAAACTTATTTTTATCCATATCATGAAGTATAGTATATGGATTATCTTTTTTCTTTCTCCTCTTTGGACCTTTCATATTTTCTCCTTTCAAATTTTCTTTGAAAGGATTGGTGGTCCTCTAATAAAAAGATTTATATCAAACAAAAAACCGGAGCCGAAGCCTATTTTTAAGGCCTCGACTCCGGTTAAGAGCGAAACGGGACACGGTTTTATACTATGATAGTATATAAATCGATCAAATATTTTTCTATGAAAAAAGACTCTCATGGGGGGCATTACCTCCTATAAGAGCATGCCCTTGGTTGAGAATCTTTCCTTTTTATTCTAATTTTAATTGTAATCTAATCAAGTGTTTCGCCAGTACCACTTGTGGATACAGGCTTGCCCTCTTGGCTCTATATTATAGGGCTTTTTCTTGATTTTTCAAGTATTAATTAAATTTTTTTAAATATCACGTGTATATAATTCATCTAATTTTATTTCTATGCAATTTGTTTTTACAATATACAAATATAAAAGAGATTATCAAACATAATAAAGTAGTAAAAATAAAACAATCTAATCCATAGTGCTTATTACCATATACAATATAATAATATAAAGTCCAAACATACAAATGAATAAAGTAAATTACAGTACTCATTTTTCTTAAAAAAAACCATCTTTCACTATCTTTAATTCTTAATGATTTTACTAATAAGAAAAAAGAAACAGAATAAATTGGAACAAATAATTTTGTCACAAAATCATCAGACAAAATATAAGAAACAAGAAAAGAAGTAATCAATACTACTGTTTCAATTTTAACATTACTTTTATTATCATATAATATAAACCCCATATATATATAAAATAATCCTGTTAATAATCTACCATTACTAATAGAATAATCTATTATTTTTTTCATTATCGTAAAAATATAAAAACTTTGATTATTGGTAGATACAATAAAGTCCAAAGTATAACTAATTACTAAAATAGTTATACATATAAAAAGACTTTTTCTAAAAGTTAATTTCTTTTTAATAATGAAAATTAAAAATAAATATGCATATATTGTTGATAACAAATACCATAAAATCCATGAATTATAGTGTTCTCCTATTAACAAAAAACCTCTAATATAATGGATAATTGAACGTAAAATGCTATAATCATGATTTATATAATAAAAAATAGCAAGAGGCATATAAATTATGCTCCATAAAACATACAATTTTATAATTTTGAATAAACTTTTTTTAATTATTTCGATTTTATTATCCATAGATTCTTCTCTTATTTTCGCTGATAATATGTAACCAGAAGTTAAAAAGAAAAATGGAACAGCACATTTAAAAAAAACTTCAAAAAAGTTTGTTATTATGCTATTATTGCAATACTCTAATGGATGAGTATGAATTGCAATAACAAATATCGACATAATAAATTTAAAAAGATCCAAACTATTATAATTTAAAGGAAGTCTTTTTATGTTAGCTTTTTTCATAAGTCACAACCTATTCTATTAATTATCTCTTTGAATAAACATCGTATATTGGTTTTCTACTACTATAAGGAATTCGCATCACATTATCGTAATAACCACATGTAATAATAACTGCTATTCTTTCACTTTCTTTAATATTAAGATATTTTTTAAAGTCTATTTCTTCTTTAAAAGAATTACCAAATTGAATACAGCAAGATCCGATGCCCAATGAATGTAATGCGTTAACAAAATTCATAGTAACTAATCCTGCGTTAAACCATCCTTGATTTCTTTCTCCAATGAAATAATTAGCAGAGATATCAAATGTTATCACAAAATAATTTGCATTTTTTAAATCAAACAATCCTAATCCTTGGCCATATTTTTCAATAATTTTTTTATTTTTTTCAGATTCTATATAATATATCTTACACATTTGCCTATTACAAGCAGTGGGAGTTTTAATAGACATATTAATAGCTTTAATAATATCTTTTTCATCTAATTTTTTACTAGAAAAATTTCTAATACTTCTCCTACTAGAAATAAATTTATCATAATCAATTTTAGTATCATTAATAAAATCTTTCTTATAATAGTCAAACGCACCAACAGGAATTTTGTTAAAAGAAGGTTTATCTCTCAAAAAGTCTTTTACTAAATGGTATTCTTCTCTATCTATCCATTTTTTTTCTTCATATAACTTCAAGTACTCATGTAAAGCGCTATATGCTAGATTGTATTCAAAATCAATTTCATAGTTATTTTTTTTGTATTCAGTCAAATTAAAAATAATCTTTTTGATTTTATCAATTCCGAAAGGTCTAGGATTAATTACAGAAAATCCTTTTTCTAATTTATGAATTTCGAAAAGAATCTCATATTGTAATTTCTCTTTTGTAATTGGTTTTGAATACATATAATGTTTAAGAAAAAAGGATTTATCTCTCTTGAAATCTTTCTCTAATTTTATTCTATTATAGAACTGAATCAAATTAACGTATCCAGGTATTTTTTTTATTATCTTTTTAATCACATTAATTACCTCTTTTCAAATGTACTTTTATTAAAAAATCATTTATTAATTCTTTTTCATATGTATCCATTGATAATAGATAAGCAATTATCGCATATAATAATGAGTATATTATTATATTAACTAAAAATCCAAAGAATCCCTTCAAACTAACAAAATACATAAAAATAAATATTAACACTATAGGGAAAAATAATGGAATAGTTTGTTTAATAATAGATTTCCAAAATTTTATCATATTTAATTTTAATTCTTTGTGATAATAGATGTTTATCAAAATAATATTACAAATTATAAGCGACAGACAAGTTCCAAATGCAGCTCCTGTTGCACCATATTTCTTAGCTAAAAAAATACTTATTATTAAGTTAAAAATTGACATAATAGCAGTTGAAATAGATTTGAATTTATATTTATTCATAGCTTGCATTATGCTTAATCCAAGGTTTTGAATCAATGGAATACACACTGGAATAATAAGTAATAGAGCTACATAATATGACTCTTCAAAACCTGTACCAGCCCATATTTTTATAAATTCTTTCCCAAACAATACTAATCCACTACACATTAAAAATATTATATAATTTTGCAATCGTCCAATTCTAATCATTTCATTTGTTAATTTTTCACTGGTTGCACTTTGAGCTACTAGCTTTGATATTTTAGGTAAAAAAACATTACTAATTGCTGTACTTAATTGAATAAACATTTGATTCAAAGTAGATGCAATTGAATAAATAGAAACTGCTATTGTACCAGAAACTGCACCAAGAATAAAATTATCTAGAGACCAGTTAACTTTGGAAACTACAATTGCCAAGAATATCCATAATGAGTAGCCTAGGATTTCTTTAAATAATTTTTTATCAAATCCAAAGAATTTAATTTTTATTTCTAATTTTTTTCTACAATAATAGTAATTTGAAACTAGTGTAATCAAATTTGCTAATGTTATAATAACGCATAATGAAATAGATTTATATCCTAGAAATAATAAAGGAATCATTAACATTGGCTTTAGAAGTGTATAAATAATAGATATTATTTTTTGGAATGCAAATTTTTCATAAGCAGTTATAATTGAATTATAAATTGCAAATGAAAAAGTGATAAACATATTAAATGATAATATTAACATCATTATTTTCATTTTTTCTAATTCTGTGCTAGATAATGTATTCCCAAAAATATTATTTACATTAAAATATAAAATAAGCCCAAGAAATGCAGCTACAATCCCAATTATTTTGAAAACGATATTAAACATTCCGTGTAGTTTTCTTTCATTATCATATTTTTTTTGCGCCCTATACTTTGAAGTATACACAACAATAGCATTACCAAATCCTAAGTCCATTATTGCTAGATATCCAATTATGCTTGCGACCAATGAATACAAGCCATATTCACTTTGACCAAGTTTTCTAATTAGTAATGGTGTATATAACAATTGAACCAAAGTGTTAACAACTATTGATAAATATGATAAAACAACACCAATTTTTCTTTGTTTACTTTCATTCATAATAATGTCCTTTCTATGTTATTATAATTGCGATACTATTTATTATTTAATGCATTTTCTAGATAATTTTTCGAATTACTAATAAATATTTCTAACTCTTTTTTTATTTGGATATAATCCCATTTTATTTTTTTTAAATCCAAATCTTTTTCTAGTGTTAAAAACTTATCTTCTTGATGAATTGTACTAAGATAATCTATAATACGATTATTTATATCAACATCATATAATCTTTTAACTACAATAAATTTTTTTTGAAAAATTGAAGATAAAACCAATCCATGAAAGCTATCGGTAAAAACATAATCTGCATTATGAATTAACCAAATCCAATTTTCAACTGAACAGTCATTGTATTTATAATCTCCAAAATCATCGTCAACCTGATTATATTTCCCATTAGCATGTGGAATGTTTATAATTCTTAATTTATTATTTTTAGCAAATTTATTAATGTATTCTCTTTGTTCGGAAGATTTACCTAATAAATACACAAATATATATTTTTCATTTGTAATATTTGGATTTATTTCAATAGAACTCCATTCTTCTTTTGTAAGCAATAATGCGGGATCACATACATGATAAACATCATTTATACCAATATCATTTAGCATTTTAACAGATGATTTTTCTCTAAGACTTATTTTATAATAATCTGATAAATATTCTTTTATATATTTAACATTGTTTTTAGGAATATAATCTCTTCCAAAAGAAGCAGCATATGATATTTTTTTAATTTCTTTCTTTGTATTAAATTTTAAAAATTTGATTTTATTAATTGTTTTGTCATTTTGAGCCCACACAACATCAGAACCAACAATATAATAATCAAAATCCATTTTTTTGAAATCGTTATATTTTACAATTTTAGAATATAATTTAATATGTTTTTTAACAAAACAGTTGATTGTTTTTTCTCTTTTTCTTATAAGATCAATTGTTCTGTTTTTTTTAAATCTTTTTAAAAATAACTTTAAATTTATAAACATATCATAAAGAAAAGGAGGCATATAAAATTTAGTAAAGAGCATTTTTTGATTTTTTGATAGAATTATTGAATATGTATCATACTCTGAAAAATTATCATTTAGATATTTATTTAATGCATATCCTTGAATTTTATTTCCATAATTTACGCTATTACTAATAGTTAATTCGGAAATAATACCAATTTTTTTCATTATCATTCACCTCTTTGATATATTAATTATTTCTCAATTAATTTTTTTAAATTTAGATGTTGCATCAACCAATATTTATCGTCTACAACATAACCATCTTTTTTAAATTCCCACATATAGATATTATATTTTCCTGGAATTTTCTTTGCAATAAAGCAAATCATTTTATCATATTTATTAATCTTATTAAATTTTTCGATTTGTTCATTGGTACATCCATTTTGATCATTAAACTTTATTATTAAATTATCCCAGTTTATACGTTCACATCTTCTATTCCATTTTTCTAAAGCTTCAGCTTCTGTTTTGTAGTGCATGAAAAGGATTTCTACATCATCAAGAAGTCCAACTGGATATGAACCATAACATGCATGTGAAACAAGTTCATCATAGTTATGAGAATCCTTTGGATTAATAAATTTCAATTTACATTCTTTTAGATAGTACTCCAAATTATTTACAAACTTCAAATAGTCGTTTGGCATAATAAACAATCCAATAGTTGGAGATTGGTATGGTAAATTAAATAATCTATAAATATATCCTCCCCAACAATTATTTGATATAATGGTAAAGTTTTTATTTTTTAAAGACTTATTTCTTATTTTTGATATTTTTTTTTCATTTATATTAAGCATCAATTTATACTTTATATGCCCAAGTAGACATAAAAAACTTTCATTCTTTATCATTTTTATAAGCCTCCCAATATTTTAAATAGATTTCCTTTATTTTTGCCGACATTAAATACTCATCATAATCTTTAAAACTATACTTGTTTTTGGAATAGTTATTACCATTTATTATTTCGCTAGCCCATTCATCTATCGAAGCATCCTTCCTCATTTTTATAACTTTATTAGTAATTATGCTTTCTGTAGGCGTTCCATCAGATATAACACATTTTATTCCGCATGCCTGGGCTTCAAGCAAAACAAGAGAAGCTGATTCTGATTCAGATGTAATTGCTACGACATTTGATGCACAATATAGTTCAACTGTATTTTTTATTTCTCCTAAAAATAATACGCTATTTGCAAGTCCTAAACTATTTGCTAATTCTTTTAATTTATCAAGTTCATTTCCACTTCCAGCAATAAGTAGTTTAGCATCAGGGAGAATAGACATTACCTTACTAAAAATTTTAATAAGTAAGTCATATCTTTTTATAGGAGTTAATCTTCCAACAGCAGAAATTACAAAATCATTTTTTTCTAAACCAAACAATTTTCTCGCTTCATTTTGAGAAATAATCCTCGATTTAATATTTTTAAAATCAACTCCGTTATGAACAATTTCATACCTTTTAAAACCATAATGTTTTTTTGCAACTATAGCTTGTTCTTCAGTTACACATATTGGTATAACACCAAATTTAGAAAAAGAGTCTTTTAAAACTTTAAGTTTATAATTATTAAATCTTAGTGGATCGCTATGAAGTGTGTAAAATTTTAATGGTATTCTACACTTGTGAATTGAATTAATAGTCAAAAAAAGTGTTCCATATAAATGAATATGCACAATTTCAGGATTTATTGCTTTTAAATACTTATTTACTCTTTTATTAATTATTATTTTTTCAGCAATCCTTTTAAAAAACCATGGTATAGACAAATTAATAAAACTATCTAAATATGTAACTTCTACATTGCACTTTTCAATAATCTTATTATATTCGTGATTGATTTTAGGTCCTAATACTAACAAATATAATTTTATTTTCTTGTCATATTGTAAATCCTGAAGGTAATTAATTATTATTTTCTGTGCCCCACCATGATCTATATCACTAATAATATGGACAACCTTTAGCATTATTTTTCCCCCTTTTTTTATTCCCAGAAAAATTTGTATGGAAATACCTTATTCCACTCTGGCCTATAATATGTAATAATTCCAAAATATGCAAAGAATAATACAATAATAATTGTTTGAATTAAAAATCTTTTTTTCTTATCTTTTATCAAGTACAAAAAGTTTGAAATAATTAATATATTAAAAATACTATAATAAGTAACTAATCTATTAAAAACACTAATTTTGTATGATATTATTTGTAAAGGAATTATTATAAAAGATATATTAATTAAGAAATTATAAAACTTAATCTCGGTTTCCTTAATATTTTCTTTATAAATTTTATATAACTTTTTAATAAATATATAAATACAAATACTGATTAATATTTCCAAAAGATTACCAAGTTTATTTGAATTAATAAACAACTCTACATAATTGTTATATATTCCTATTCTACTTGTAATATAAATTAAAACATTTCCCAAAAATAAATATATAATTCCTGTTACTGCTGATATAATAATTTTGTTTTTAAATGTGATTTCTTTATCATATAAAAAATATATAGGAATTGCAAATAAGGCACTTGTATGAAATGTCGATGCTAATAAAATCATAATCAAAAATGGAACTATTTTTCTGTTACATACATGTTTTAATGATAACAACAAAATAGCAACTGCTAAATATTCTCTTAAAATATTCATTTCCCCAAAGAAATATCTAAGTAAAATAAAAAGTAATACACTTAATAATGGCTTCTTTGAATATTTACATATCATAGAGCCAAATGAATAATTTATAAATGCAGCACATACAAAAAGAAAAACATTAAAATTAGCAAAAATTTTTATAACTGCATATTGCAACAATACATAACCTATTTCAAATCTAGCTATTTCAAAATATTCATTCCCGTAATACACCATTCTGTTAAAGTTTCGCAAGTATGCTAACGTGTCTGAACCAATTGTATAATGTCTTAACCCTGCTATTAATGTTAACAAAGACATTATTACAAATACTTGAACTTTCTTGTTCTTATCATTTGAAAACAATGCAAAAATCATTGTTAGTAATATAACACTCAAATATAAATACATTTTTATTCTCCCAACTTTATTCTATATTCATCAATGCTTTTTCTTGCAATATATTCCCAATCATATTCATTTTTTGCATATTCTATTGATCTTTTTGTAATTTCTTCAAATGTGTCTTTGCTTTCATAACATTCTTTTATAGATTTGAAAATATCTTCGCAATCCATCTTACAAATAAATCCCAATCTATGTTCCTTAACAACATCTTGCATATTTGTTCCAGGGGTAACAATCACTGGTATTCCATAACTAATAGCTTCTATTATTGAAGTTGGCTGGCCTTCTAATCTTGATGTATGAATAAAAACATCTGAATCAAGCAAAACCTTCATTTTATCTTTACCAAAAATCGGACCATTAATTTTAATGATTTCGTTAAGATTATTCTCTTCAATATACTTATTCAAAAATTGTAAACCATTATCAGAATCACTACCATACATTTCTAGGCAAACATTATTCTCAACAAACCATTTTTTTGAATTATTAATAGATTTTAAAAGAACATCCAATCCTTTGTGGTAAACATTATATCGACCAATAAAAACTATTTTGAATACTTCTCTAATCTTTTTTGAATATGTTGTTTTGGGTAATTCTATTCCATTACCTAAGAAATAATAATCATTAAATGCAAAATTATCTTTACTTTCTTCATATTCATTTTTTGTTAAAAATTGAATAGCTTTTGCATTTCTTATTAGTCTATTAAAGAATAATAAATTACCAACCTTCTTTTTTAAATAACTGCTTTTTAAACCAGCCGAAGTCATTGAACACCTTGGAACAATAATATATGGAATATTATTTTTAACTAGATATTTTGCTATCCTACAATATTTTAAAAAATAAACTCCTTGAAAAATAACAATATCCGGATGATTAAATGGTTCAGGTAACTCTTTAATGTCTTTGTAATCCCTATAACTAAAATATATTTTTTTTGAAATCTCTATTGGAGGATCTGCTTCATAGAGATTATAAAGTGCGACATTAGCATATTTACTACCATATATTACATTTTTTGGAACATTAATATTAGGTCCAGTAGAACCATCATTGTCTAAATTGGCAATGTGTAAAACGTTCATATATCCACCTCTTTTTATTATTTTCTTAAAAATTTTTTATAAATCAAGTGTTGCAACTTAACTGGCATCAAAAACATTCCTGTTTGACCAACCAAAACTACTAAGTAATCACTAAAACTGGAAAATCCCATTTTCCAAAACTTTTTTATAGTATTTATATAACTTTTTGAATTTTCCCAACTTTTTCTTCTTTTAGCTAAATCATCATCAGATCTAAACCATAATAATGAATCTTGAATGTTGTATGCTTCACACCCTGAAAAAATCATTCTTCCAAATAAATCAACATCTTGATTTCTTCTAAGATTAGAATATCCATTATTCTTCAATACTTCCGTTTTCTTGTACATAACAGTTGGATGATTAAAGGCGCTTCTCCTTTTAGAAAAATTATATATTTCCTCGCTTTTTTCAGGAACGACTCTATGACCAGTTATATTATTAATATCACCATTAAATTCATCAATATTAGAACCACAAATAGACAAATTTTTATTTTCTTTAAACACTTTTAATTGTTCTTCACATCTGTTTGGTTTACAAATATCATCTGAGTCCATTCTTGCCACAAGTTCGTTTCTAGCTACTTTTAATCCTTCATTTAATGCTAATCCCAATCCAATATTCTTCTCTAACGGAATAATTGTAAATATTTTTTTATTCTTTGAATAATAAAAATCAATTACATCATCCAATTCTTTTGTTAATGGGCCATCTTTAACAATAATTATTTCATCTGGTTTGCAAGTTTGTTCTAACATACTCTCTATACTAAGTTTCAAGTACTCAGGCTTTTCCTTATGATAAACTGACATTAAAAAACTATATTTATCCATCTATTTCACCTTCTTCAACAAATCCTTAGCTTCTTGCTGCTTTTTTTCATATTCTTTTTTTGTAACTCTTTTGTGTTTTAAGAGATAATCACCATAATCTATAGATAAATCTCCTCCATCTTCCCCTATACCTTCTCTTTTTAAGACTGTTTTAATAGTTAAAAAAATAACTTTTAAATCCATAGCAAAAGACAAATGATCAACATAATATAAATCGTGCTTAAATCTATCATCCCAACTAATTGAATTTCTTCCATTAGCTTGTGCCCATCCAGTTAATCCAGGCATAACATTTTGCCTTCTTAAAGTATCCTTATCAAAGAAGACCATATCTCGCACCAACATTGGCCTTGGCCCAATAAAACTCATTTTTTGCGTTATAATGCAAAACAACTCAGGGAGTTCGTCTAATGAAGTAGACCTTAAGAATTTACCAAATGCTGGTAATCTCTGATCATCAGGTAAAAGATTTCCATCTTTATCTTTCTTATTTGTCATTGTTCTAAATTTATACATATTGAATATTTTATTCTTATATCCTGGCCTTGGTTGTTTAAAAAGTATAGGCCATCCCATAAATAATAATACTAAAATAGAAAGAATTAATAATACAGGTGATAAAATAATAATGGCTATCAAAGCAATCACAGTATCAAAAAATCTTTTAAAAAAATGTTTATACATACAATCATCCCCTATTCTTAAATGATTTAACTATTTCTTCTTGTTTCAAAATCACATAAATATTGTATATTTTTTTATTTATTTTTGAGAATTTAAGAATTATTTTTCTAAATGGATATAACACTTTAACCAATATTTTTATCTTATTATTATAAACAACATTTAATCTACAATATACTTTTTTAAACCCAAAATACTTTTCTAAATAATTTTGAAAATTAGTCACATGCCTAATGGAACGTTCACCATCACATATGTAATCTACTTTTTTTTCATTTAAAAAATACTCACACACATAATTCATTAAGGCTGCCGATGGTGATTTTTTTTTCTTTTCAGGTGCAATTTTTAAAACATTTAAATTCACCGCATTTGATAGAAATCCATTAGTTTTATTATAATAATACACCGTTGCATACGCTGATAGTTCGTCATCTTCCTTATCAAAAGCGCCAATTACAATAGTATTTTCATTAAATGTATTTTTATAATCGTCAAAAGACAAAACGTTATTACTTAAAGAAGAATACTCAGCACTAGCACTATTGTATACTTCATATAGTTTTTGAATATAATCATTTATATCAATTATCCTACATTCAAAATTTTTAACTCCTTTTTTTATTTCATTCCTATCATGACTTTTTAATTCTGATAAATCCCATTTTCCATCTTTTATTAAATACCACCATTGTCCAATTTTTTTCGAATCTTCAGAATCAAATGAATCAGTCCATCTAGCTAAATACAAATTATCAGATTTTAATTTACTTTTAACGTCACTAATATTAGGTATTTCGTTGGGAGCAACATTTGGTATCAAACAATTATTATATATTCTAAAATCACCATATGTATTAATATCTTTATTATTACTCATAAAACTACAACTCCAAAAAAATAATATAATTCAACGTGGTTAACTATTCTTATTTACCCCATGTTAAATTATATCATTTATTGCCCTTATAATCTACTCTTTGCTCAAATTTTATACAGGAAAATTCAAAATAGCCAACCCGCGTTTGAATAGTTGTTATTCTAGCATAGATACGGGGAAAAAACAACATTTTCTACAGTTTTCTTTAACTTTTTTATAACATATCCCCACAATTTCAAAATATAACTAATTTTTAACTCTAAAATATACAAATTGTGTTGTTAAATTCCAATCATACTGCTGCCACATATCCGTTGCGTAACTACCTGGATCTAACATCAAAATTGAACTATTAGTCACATTATCTACTGCTACCCAATGTTGTGATGTTTCTGTAGCACCAGCAACTTCTACTGCTAGGTAATATCCATTTTCATAATATTTCTTTATTTCATATAATTTTTCTGATTTACTCTTTCCTCTTAAATTAACTCTTCCAACGTATTCAAAATCTGGAACCACTTTAGAAATAGGATCATATTGAAGATTTGCTCCATCAAATCCATATACATTATTAAGTGCTATTACAAATGTTCCTGGATTAAATGGATATATGCCTTTTGTTGGTACTCCACTC
>CACXGX010000104.1 GCA_902767365.1 uncultured Erysipelotrichaceae bacterium | reverse complement strand
TTGTTCTACTTGGGTTTCCGTTGCTACTTTATTGTCTTGTAAATTTAATGTTATATCTCCTGTTGCTATTGCTGTATTTACTTTTTCTATTGCTTCTACTTTCGGAATTCCAGCGTTTACTGCTGCGTCTATTGCTGCATCTTTTGATTTATATGTTCCTAATGGTAAATTTACCTTATTTGTTTTTGGAACCTCTACTTGTGTTTGTTGTAAATTTGGTGTTTCTTCTTTTAGTGTACTATTATTATCTAAGACAATAATATTTTTTGATTCTATTTGTTTATCAACAATTGTTCTTGCTTTTTCTAGATCAATATCCTTATTTGATAGTACTTTTATGGCATCTTCTTTTGTTGTGTAATGTCTTCCATCATTTCCTCCTGTTGGACTATATTCTGATTCTTGACTTCCTAATGACGTTATTGCTGATATTGATGGTGGTTCTTGTTTTGGTGATTCATTTGGTAATCCTGTTGCAACTTCTCTTGGTTTTGTTAATAAATCATCTTCTTTTGTGTAATAATATCTATCTAAAGGTGTTTTTAAATTTAATGGCTTTGCGCTTTTTGTTCCTTCTACGCTTTTAGTTGTTGCTATTGGTTCTGGTGAAGTATTTGATGTTAATTGATCGACGCTTTGCTGGGTTTCTATTGGTTGGATATTTCCATATACTTCATTCATTCCGTCACTTAAATCATATTTATATGTTATATTCATTGGAACAGGTGTTGTATCTGTTAATTCTCCATCTTTGTAAACATAATAATCATCATTTCTTTTTATTAATTCATATATTTGCCCATTTTTATCTCTTACAGAAATTTTATCTCCTTCATTCATGTTTACTAAATGTTCCAATTGTTCGTCTTCATCATATTCCGTTTTTAATTTATCCATTTTAGATCACCCCTAGCTATTAACGTCTAAATCTGTACTGTTGTTTTCAATATCTATTCTTCTTTGATTTTCTAATTCTTTATAATCTGTTATTGTTTGTCTCATTAAATTTATATAAGTACTCATTGATGATTGAATTGTCCCATAATTACTTGCTAATTTTCTATACTGATTACTAAATTCTTTTTGTGCTAAACCTGTCCATATATCTGTGTCATCAATTGTTTGCATATTAGCAGTTGTATTTCTAAATATTTCTTCTATTCTTTGTTTTGATTGTTCAATATTAGTTATTACACTTTCAAATTTTTGTGAATCTTTAATCTCTATCATACTATCCATTCATCCTTATATCTTCTATAGCTTTCTTTAGTTCTATATCAGCTTCTTTATACATAATATTTGCTCTTTGTAAGAATCTAGACATACTTTCATATGTTTTTGGTATTGATTTCATCTTCATTAAATAATTATCTATTTTAATATAGAATATATTTGCTTCTGCACCTTGCCAAATAGTTTTAAGTTCCCCAATTTGTTTTTCTATATTATTTATTTCTTTCATCAATTCATTTGCTGAATTATCTAATTTTTTTGTAACATTTCCCATTTTTCCATGGTCTATTCTTATCTTCATTATATATCCCCCTTTTATTTAATTTCTACTTTAGGTAATTTTACTTGTTCTGTTTCAGTACTATTTTTATCTATGTCATCTATATTTTCTTTTTTAATTTCATTCATTCTTTCACTAAATTTGATTTCTGTAGATTCTGGTGTTTCTAAACTTCTATTTATTCCTGTTAAATTATGTTTACTTATTTCATTAATTGAAACTTCATTATTTATTTCTTTTGTAGTATTATTATCCATTGTTTCCAATATTTGTTTATTATTAGTATATCCGTTTTCATTAAATACTTTTTCTTCTGTTATTCCATTTTCTATATTTGATAAGTTAATTTTTCCTAAATTAATTTGTTCTTCAGCTAATCTTTGCTCTATTGTATTTGTACTTGTTATATCTTTTAAATTTTCTTTTTCGATTTCACTATTCATTCCAAATATAATTTCTTTACTGCTATTTCCTTCATTAACACTTCTTCCATCATTCTTGTCTAATTTTATACCTGATGCTGTATTATTTTTTACCATATTATTAGTTTCGAATCCCACAGGAATTTGTAAGTCTCTTGCTTCATCAAGTATTTTCATTTCCGTTTCAAAAATTAAACTTGTTCCCTTTTTCATTGCAAATTCTAAATGATCAATTTGATTAAATATTTCATCCATTTGATCATTTATTGTCTTTGATCCTTTTCCAAATATCTCGCTTTTTTTGTTTGGTTCAAAAGTCTGTTTAGCTTTTTCATTTTCTTCTTCTAATTCATTAGACGTTGTTCCTATATATTTTAATAAATCGTCAATTTCATAGCTATTAATTTCGAAAATTCCCTCTAACATTCTATCACTTTCCTATCATTCTATACTATATTTAATTTTATCGTATTTTAAAGTATTTGTAAATGTTAAGCATAAATAAAAAGACCATTTCTGGTCTTTATATTTTATTCCTCTTCAGCTTCTTCGTATGCCTTAAGAATTTTTTCTTCGAACATTGCTCTTACTTCAGGATTAATAGGATGAACAATATCACGATGTACTGTTACTGTTTCTCCTTCTTCATTTTCAACTTCTCTTGATGTACTTGGCATTGCTATGAATAATCCATTTTTTCCTTCAATAATACGAATATTATGAATTGCAAGTCCGTTGTCTACAACAACAGAAGCTCTCCCTTTCATATGAGATCCTTCACGTTCTTCTTTCTTTACTCTTACTGATGTAATCTCCATATTTGTTTTCCTCCCCATAAAGTTTACCAACTTTATATCATTATCATATAATTAAATTTAAAAAAATGCAAACAATTTATATAAAAATTTGTAGGCTTTCATTAATTATATCATTATAAGTAAAAGATTTGATTGTATTTTTATCTATTGTTTTTATTGTAAATACTGAATTATAAGTATTTTCTATAATTCCATCAAATTCTTCATTTTGATTTCTGGCTCCGTTATATTTAAAACTTATTAATTTTCCTTTATAACTTTCAACCATTTCTTTTACCTTATTTTTATTCATTTGTTAATTCCTTTTCAAAATAAAACATATAATCATCTCCTTCTAGATTATATGTTTATAATTTGATTATATTACTTTATAAATTATTAGCAATTTCAATAAATGTTTCTAAAGATATATTTTCTGCTCTAACATCTACTGGTAGGTTGTTTTCTAATAATACTTTTTCTATTTTTTCAAAATTATATTCTTTTAAATTATTTTTTAATGTTTTTCTCTTTTGTTTAAAAGAATCTTTTATTAATTTAAAAAGTATTTCTTCATTTTCAACTTTGTATTTTTCACTTTTTTTTGAGAAAGAAATTATTATACTATCAACATTTGGTTTAGGATAAAAACAGTTTTTAGATACTATAAATTCTTTTTTTATATTGAAATAGTAATTTAAAAAAATCGTTATAGACGAATATTCCTTTGTACCAACTTTTGCTCCAAATCTATCTCCAACTTCTTTTTGTACCATTAATACCATTTTTTCAACATCTATTTTTTCTTCTATTATTTTAGTTATGATTGGGGTCGTTATATAATATGGAAGATTTGCTATGACATATAGTTTATTATATTTAATATCTTTTAAATCATTTTTTATATCTCTATTTAAAAAATCATCAAATATTATATTTATATCATTTTTATCAAATTTATTGTTTAATTGCTCTTCTAAATCTTTATCAATTTCATATGCTAAAACTTTTGATTTTTTAACTAATTCTTCTGTTAAAGCTCCTCCACCTGGACCTATTTCTATTATTAAATCATCTTCTTTTGTATCTGCTACATCTGCTATCTTTTTTATTATATTTTTATCTTGTAAAAAATTTTGACCAAATTTTTTTTTAAAATTATGTTCTATCATAATGATTCCTCACTTTATTAATTTAGTATGTCATAATCTATATAGTATATATCTGTATTATCTTTTGGAATAATAATTGAGTATGTTTTTTATATTTTTCTATTACTTATGAATATGTTTTTTCCACAATAATTGCGTATAACTAACATTTATAAATAGTTTTTTTATCTTTATTTATTAATTTAAAATAATACTTATATTTAGTTATTTGTTTTATTATATCATAGTCATTATAAAATATAAAAAAGATAAAGAATAATCTTTACCTTTTACGCTTTTTTCTTTGTTATTTCAAGAGTAATCATATTTCTTCCCATATATCCACGATCTACTACACTTGCTTTGTCTTTTACAAATAAGTCTACTCTTTCATCTCTATAGCATGCTCCACATGTATCAAGAATTATTGCTGGATATACTTTTCCGTCTATTGTTATATTAACTTCGTCATAATATTTAAAATATGTTTTTCCTTCTTTTGTTCCAAATCTATTTTGTAAGTATGTTGTTGCTGCTGCTAAAACAAGCTTTCCTTTGTATGTATACCATCCATGTTCGTCTGCTTCAAGATCCCAGGCACAAAAACCGGCCCCAGTACATGGAGTTGATTTAAGCTCATCATTTGGATAATAGGATGTAAGTCTATATTTTGTATTTGGTTTATATACTTTCTTTTCTTCTACTTTAGGCTCAACTTTCTTTGGAACATATTTATCAACCATATGTGATGATTGAAGAGAATTTACACCTGATACGTTATATGTTGTTATTTTTGTAACTTGTCCAAAGTTAAATAATATTGATATTATTAAAGTTATATATAATAGATAGAGAGTCCCATTCCTGATTATTTTTAAAGTTCTTGTATTTTTTTTCATAGTCCCTATTACCTTACCTCACTTATTTTTACAAGTAAAGCATAGCACAAATAAAGTCTATAGTCAATTTTTAGGAAATAATTATATTAAATAGTTTTTTTGCATTATTCGTTGTTTCTTGTTCTAATTCTTCTATTTTAATTCCTTTATTTTTGGCAATTTCATTGGCAATTATAGGAATATATTTAGGTTCATTTTGTTCTCCTCTATATGGCGTTGGTGCTAAATAAGGGGAATCTGTTTCCAATAATATTTTATCTAATGGGATTTCTTTAATAGTTTCTTTTAAATTAGTATTTTTAAATGTTATTACTCCACCTATACCTAAATAAAAGCCTAAAGAAAGATATTTTTTTGCATTTTCAAGATTTCCACTAAAACAGTGAATTACTCCTTTATAATTTGCTTCTTTTAAAATATCATATGTATCTTGAAAAGCATCTCTTGAATGTATTACTATTGGTAAATTTAATCTTTTTGCTATATCTATTTGCTTTTTAAAAAGCATTATTTGCTCTTCTTTATTATCTTTATCCCAGTGATAATCTAGTCCAATTTCTCCAACAGCTACTACTTTATTATTGTTTTTTATAATATTTTCTAATTCTATTAAATCTTCATTTTTAGTTATTTTTGTTTCACTAGGATGATATCCTAAAGCTAGATAAACGTTAGGATATTTATTTGATATTTCTATTGATTCTTTTATACTTTTTTTATCACAGCCACTAATAATTAAGTATTCTACTTTTTCATTTTTAGCATTATTAATTACCTTATCAATATCTTCATAATCATCTTTTGATAAATGACAGTGTGTATCTATAAACATTTTTCCTCCTAAAAAGAAGACTAAAAAGTCTTCTATTTTAAATTTTCTATTTCTTCTAACTTTTTTTCTTTATCAATTCTTTGAAATAATGGTGATGGTGTTATTGTATTATATTCTAAGTTATCTTTAAATATTTCTTCTTCATTTTTTATATTTAATTGTCTTAATATTTCATTTGAAGTATCAGGTAAAAATGGTTTTAATGATATTGCACATACTCTTATTGATTCTAATAAGTTATAAATAACTGTTTTTAATTTTTCTTTTTCATTTTCATCTTTAGCTAAAGTCCATGGAGTTGTTTCATCAATGTATTTATTACTTCTTCTTAAAACTTCAAATATTTCATCTAGTGCTGCCCCTATTTCTAATTTGTTCATTCTTTTTTCAATGTTTAAAGATAAATTATTTACTTTATCTATTAAATCTTTGTCAAAATCAGTATCAATATTTGTCTTGATTACTTTACCATCAAAGTATTTATTAGCCATTGAAATAGTTCTATTTACTAAGTTACCTAGTACGTTAGCAAGATCACTATTTATTCTTTCAATTATTAAATCATATGTAATTGTACCATCATTGGCAAAAGGTATTTCATGTAAAACATAATATCTAATTGCATCAACACCAAATAATTCTACTAAGTCATCAGCATATAGAACATTACCTTTTGATTTACTCATTTTATCGTTACCAATTAGTAACCAAGGATGGCCAAATACTTGTTTTGGTTGTGGAAGATCAAGAGCCATTAATATTATTGGCCAATATATAGTATGAAATCTAATTATATCTTTTCCTATTAAATGTAAATCAGCTGGCCACCATTTATAAAATTCTTCACTAGATCCATCTGGATCATATCCAATATTTGTTATATAGTTTGATAATGCATCTATCCATACATATACTACATGTTTATCATCAAAAGTTACTGGGATTCCCCAATTAAATGATGTTCTTGATACACATAAATCTTGAAGTCCTGGTTTTAAGAAATTATTAATCATTTCATTTTTTCTAGATTCTGGTTGTATAAAATCAGGATGTTCTTCTATGTAGTTCATTAATCTTTCTTGATATTTAGATAATTTAAAGAAGTATGCTTCTTCTTTTGCTTTCTCAACTTCTCTACCACAATCAGGGCATTTTCCATCTACTAATTGGCTTTCTGTCCAAAATGATTCACAAGGAGTACAATATAATCCTTCATATGATCCTTTATAAATGTCTCCTTGATTATATAATTTTTTAAATATTTTTTGTACAACCTCTTCATGATGAGGATCTGTTGTCCTTACAAATTTATCATAAGAAGTATTCATAATATCCCATATTCTTTTAATTTCAGTAGCTACTTCATCTACATATTCTTTTGGTGTAATTCCTTTTGCTTCTGCTTTTTGTTGTATTTTTTCACCATGTTCATCTGTTCCTGTTTGAAAATAAACATCAAACCCTTTTTGCCTTTTATATCTTGCTATAGCATCCGCCAAAACTATTTCATAAGTATTGCCTATATGAGGTTTTGAAGATGTATATGCAATTGCTGTTGATATATAATATTTTTCTTTATTCATAATTATCATCCTTTATTTAAGAACTGTCCATCCAGTTCTTTCTGCTCCTATTCTTTCTTCATTATCTATTGTTAAGAAAGGTATAAATAATCCTTGTATTATTTTATCTTTCTTTTTAACAACGTAATCTTTATCCCCTTCATTTTTTAGTTTAATCCAAATATGACCTTCATTTTTTGGATTATTATAGTAATCCATATCAATTACTCCTACTTGGTTACACATCCGAATATTATATTTAAATCCTTGACTACTTCTGACAATTAGTAAAAGTACCTCTCCTTCGTTCATTGCAGATTTAATCCCTGTAGCAATCATTTTAATTTCATTTGGTTTAATTACAAAATCACTTAAGGCTTCAAAGTCATAACCTGCACTATTTTTTGTACTTCTAGAAGGTAAATTATATTCTTCATATAATTCTTTGTTATCTTCTATATCTTTTTTAAATTGTTCAAAACTTATTTTTTCAAATTTTCTCATATTATCACCTTCTAATAAAAAAAGGTAGTACCTAAAGGACGAATTTTAATCGTGGTACCACCTTAATTCATAAATATATCTCTATACTTATCTCTATGTTTTAACCCTTCTAGGGTATTTATCTAAATATCGATAAATCAGTTCTGGAACCATTTTCAATAAGTTGCTATATCTTCTTTCACCAATTAAAGATTCTCTTTGATAGTTTCTTATATCTCTTTCCCTCATCACTTTTAATACGTGTATTGTATCACTTTTTTAATTTTTTTCAATACTATTTAGCTGTATTTTTATTTAATTCAATATATTTTTTTAAAGAAGCTTTGGCCAAGTTCATTAAAGATTCATCTCTAAATAATGTTTGTTCTTTTATTCTTGATATTATATTATCTTTAAATAGAATATCTATTCTTGAATGAATTCTTTCTAATTGTTCTACTGATTCTAATTTAAATTTTTTTAGAATATTTGGAGAAAAATTAGTACATATTTCATATGCTATATCTACTTCAATAGAATTATTTATTATTTCTGTTTCATTTTGTAATTCTTTATAATATTTTTCTATATATTCTTCATCTAATTCTTCTTTTTTATCATCTACATTTAAAAAATTATCTTTAACTCTTTGTTTTTTTTCTTCAATCTTTTTATTTACTATATCATTAATTTCTTTTTTTTCTCTATATAATAATCCAAGCAATTCTTCTTTTTTAAAATCTATTGATATTTCTTGAAAGTATTTATTAAAAAATAAATATAATTTATTTATTTCTAAAGCTACACAATTATCTGTAGTATTTTTTAATGTTTCTAAATTTCTTTCCATTTCAAGCGTTAAACTGTTTTTAAATATTTCTTTATTTTTATCTTTAAACATCTTGCTAATATCTACATCCATCTTTAACACCTTTTCCCTTTATTTTATATATAAATATTATCAAATCTTTGTTTTAAAGTCAAACAAGTTTACTATTCTTTTAAAGGTAACTTTTCAAGTAATTTAGTTAATAAGAATATATAGTTTTCTTCTAATTTTATCGTATCTAATATAATAATAAGATGCTTTGACTTCATTTGAAATCTAAACATTCGAGATATATTAAAAGCCATATAAAACAATTCTTCACCATCTATCTTATTAGACATTGATTCTGAAAAAATTAACTCAATTGAATTCTTAGTTTGATGAACTTCTTCTACTTCATATTTTTTAGCAAGACTTTCAAACCATTCTTCATACATATAAGTAATTACTTTTTCATCTAATTTACCAAATCTATCTTCTATTTCTCTTTTTATTTCTAGAAGTTTTTCATAAGAATCAATTTCATTTATCTTTTTATGTATTTCTATTTTTAAATCTGTATCTTCTACATATTCATCACTAATATGTGTTTCAACAGATAATAAAGGTTTTTCGTCTTTAATTTGCTCTTCTTCTACTGTTTCTCCCTTTAGTTTTGCTACTTCTTCATTTAAAATTTTTAAATATAACTCTATACCTATATTATCAATAAATCCAGCCTGTTCACTGCCTAGAATATCTCCAGCACCTCTTATTGATAAATCTCTTGTTGCTATAGAAAAACCACTACCTAATTCGGTAAATTCTTTAATAACATTTAATCTTTTTATAGCAATATCATTTAACATTTTATTTTTATCATACATTAAATAGGCATAACCAATTTTATTACTTCTTCCTACTCTTCCTCTTACTTGATATAACTGACTTAATCCAAAGTAATCGGCATTTAAAATTATCAGTGTATTTACATTTGGTATATCTATTCCAGTTTCTATTATTGTTGTACATAGCATTATGTCGTATTTATGATTTATAAAATCTAACATTTTATTTTCTAATTCTTCTTTATTCATTTTTCCATGTGCTACTACTATTCTTGTTTCTGGCATAAGTCTTTGTAATTCAGCTTTTTTTGTTTCTATTGTTTCTACTCTATTATAAAGAATAAAAGCCTGCCCATTCCTTGATAATTCTTTATATATAGCATCTTTAATGATATGAGAATTTTCTTCCATTACATATGTTTGTACTGGATATCTATCTACTGGAGGTGTTTCAATTAAGGACAAACTTCTAAGTCCAGCCATTGACATTTGTAATGTTCTAGGGATAGGAGTTGCTGTTAAAGTTAATACATCTACATTTTCTTTATACTCTTTTATTTTTTCTTTATGTATAACTCCAAATCTTTGTTCTTCATCAATTATTAATAATCCTAAATCTGACGGTTTAACATCATCACTTAATATTCTATGTGTTCCAAAAACAATATCAACTTTTTTTTCTTTTAAGTCATTAATAATTTTTTTTGTTTCTTTAGATGTAGTAAACCTATTTAATAAGGCTATATTTACTGGATAGTTTTTAAATCTTTCTTTTGCATTTTCGTATTGTTGATTAGATAAAATTGTAGTAGGACATAAATATAAAACTTGTTTCCCATCATTTACTGCTTTGAACATTGCACGAAATGCTACTTCTGTTTTTCCATAACCGACGTCCCCGCAAACTAATCTATCCATTGGAGTACTTGATTCCATATCATCTTTTATTTGTCTAGTTACTAATAATTGATCTTTTGTTGGTTCATAAGGGAATTCACTCTCAAACATATATTGTAATTCGTCATCTTTTCTAAATTTATAACCTTGTTTCATTTCTCTTATGGCATACAATTTTAATAATTTTTCAGCAATATCTTTAACTTTATTTTTTACTCTTATTTTTGTTTTTTCCCATTCTGTACCACCAAGCTTATTAATTTTTGGTGCTATTCCTTCTTTTCCAGTATATTTAGATATTAATTCTATTTTTTCAACAGGAATATATAATTTATCCTTTCCTTGATAGAGAATTTCTAAATAATCTTTCAAGAAATCCCCTTGTTTTAATGTCTTTATTCCATTATAAATACCTATTCCATGAAGACTATGAACAACATAATCTCCTATTTCTAAATTATTTATATTTCTAATTTTTGATGAATATTTAAAATTTGTTTTATATCTAGATTTATTAATATGTTTATTAAATAATTCTGTTTCTGTTAATAATATGTAGTTTTGATAAATAAAGCCTTTGGATAACTCCATTTTAATAATATTAACCTTATTTTCTATTATATTTGTTACATTAGTAATAATATATGATTCATTTATATACTTTGTAAAACTTTTAATTTGAAAATCTTTTAATGCTATAATAATTGTTTTCCCTTTTAAAATATTATCTTGTATAAACTTATTAATCAAATCTATATTTTCATTAAAACTATCAATTTCTTTTATAGAAAAATCTATTATTGATTTTTGTGGCAAGTCTTCAATTATGTTATCAATAGTGTTATAATAAATCACTTTATCAAACTTTATATCTTCCATACTTAACATATAATTGTCTGTAAAATCACTGTCTTCTTCTTTTCGATATTCAAGCATTTGCTCAAATTGATTAAGATAATTAGCTTTTATTTGATTATAATTTTTAAATACTACTATTGGATTATCTAAATAATCATATATTGAAGCTACTTTTCCGTTTGATAGTTGTTTTAAATATTTTTGATTTTTATTTTCATTTTTAAAATAATTATCTACTATAAATTCTGTATTAGGAAATATTCTACATTCTTTTACTTCTTCTATAGTTTTTTGATTTTCTTCATCAAAATATCTTATAGATTCTATTTCATCTCCAAAGAATTCTATTCTAATTGGATGTTCAAATTCAATTGGAAAAATATCTATTATAAATCCTCTTATTCCTATTTCTCCAGTTTTAGTAACAATACTTTCTTTTTGATATCCTATAGATACAAGTTTTCTTGCAAGGTCTTCTCTTGATATTTCTGAACCTATTTTAATATTTACGATTGCATTTTTATATGTTTCTTTTTCAGGAAGATACCTTAAATATCCATTCAAATGAGTAACTATTATTTTTTTATTTTTAGATAATGTTTTATTTAATGTTTCCAATCTTGAAATTTTAAGATCTGGGCTCATAGCAACTGACTCACTAGTCAAGAAATCATCCATTGGAAATAAATAATTCTTTTTTGTATATGAAGATAAAATATCATTTAATAAATTTGCTTCATAAAGTGATGAAGTAACTATAAGAATATTTTTATCATTATTATTAAATAATTTATTTATATACAACGAAAAGAATTCGTCGTTCAATCCGACCAATCCTACTCTTTTATCATCATTAATTGTTATCAAGTCTTCAATTAAGTTCATTATTCACCTGTTTTTTTATTATACTTGCCCATTAATATATCAAAATTCATTTCTAGGTAATCATCAAGTAAATTATTTACTGTATTACAAAGATTATTTATTTTTTCTTTTTCTTCTCTTGTAAACTTTCCTAAAACATAATCTTTTGTATCTATATTTTTATTATTTGATATTCCTATTTTTAATCTTTTAAAGTTTTCAGTATTTAAATTTAATGCTATATTTTTTAGACCATTATGTCCACCACTAGACCCTGATAATCTAAGTCTAATACGCCCTAAATCCATGTCTAAATCATCGTTTATAACAAGAATATCATTTATATTTATTTTAAAATAATCAACATATTTTTTTACAACTTCTCCAGATAAATTCATGTAAGAAAGTGGTTTTAATAATATAACTTGTTCATTGTTAATTGTTGTTTTTGTATATAATCCATTAAATTTTTCAGTATTAATGTCTATATTTTTTGATTTTGCATAATTATCTATAAAAATAAAACCAATATTATGTCTTGTATTTTCATACTCTTTTCCTGGATTTCCTAATCCTACAATTAATTTCATTTTTTAACCCCTTTCTTTAAAAAAATTTTTAACTTCTTCTGTATATTCTCCATTATCTTCATGTGCTATTAAAGGTTTTAGAACTTTTAAACCTACATTTCCATTTTTTCTTCCCTCTATTAAAACCATATTTGACTCCGTATTCTTTTTAGGATATATTAATTGGATTTTTTTAGGTTCAATATTATTTTTTCTAAATTCTTCTATTATTTCTATTAGCCTATCAGTTCTGTGAACTATAGCAAAAGTACCATTATTATTTAAATATTTTTTTGCAATAGATACTATTTCACTTAAAGTTATTTCTTTTTCATGTCTTGCTATTGTTTTTTGAACTGATTCATTTAAATTTGACTTTTCGTTTATTTTAAAATATGGAGGATTTGATACTATTATATCAAAACTATTAGGTTCAAAATATTTATCTAAATTCTTCATATTATCATGTATTATTGTAATTCTTTCTTGCAAATTATTTAATTCAATTGATTCTTTTGCCAATTCATATATTTCATCTTGTAACTCTATTCCATACAATTTAGCACTAGTTAGGGTTGATAATATCATTGGTATAGGAGCATTTCCTGTTCCTAAATCTAATATATTTTTTGTATTTGAATTTATTTTTACAAAATTAGGTAATAATACAGAATCTAAAGAAAAATTAAAATATTCATCATCTTGAACTATTTTTAAGTTACTATAATTTAATAAATCATTTATTACTTTCATTGTTATACTCTACTTCTACTTGTGTTTTATCATTTTTTTCTATTATTATCTTATTATTTAATACGTTATGTCCTACTACTTTTCCTTCAATATCACCAATTTTTAATTTTGTACCTATACTAGGATAATCCTTTTTTAATTCAGTATATGTATCGTCTTCGTATTTTAAACAACATAGTAATCTTCCACAAATACCATTAATTTTTGTTGGATTTAATGATATATTTTGATTTTTAGCCATATTAATAGATACACTATTAAAATCATTTAAAAATGTTGAGCAACATAATATTCTTCCACAAGGACCTATTCCGCCAATTTCTTTTGCTTTATCTCTTACTCCTACTTGTCTTAATTCAATTCTTGTTTTATATAGCGCGGCTAATTTTTTTGCTAGTTCTCTAAAATCTACTCTTTCGTCTGCTAAAAAATTAAATATAAGTTGATTACGATCAAGGGTATAACTACAATCTATAAATTTCATTTCTAATTTTAAATCATTAGAAATTTTACGTGCTTTTTCTATTGCTTCCTTGCATATTTTTCTATTTTCTTCTGCTTTTTTATTATCTTCTTTTGTAGCAATTCTTATTATAGGTCTAAGAGGAGTAACTACTTTAGAATCAGGTAATTCTACTATATCAGTTACAGCAGTACAATATTGTAATCCTCTTTCTGTTTCAACAACAAGCTTGTCTCCTTTTTTTATATCTAAGTTATTTTTAGAAAAATAGTACATTCTATTTCCACTTTCAAATTCTATTCCTATAACCTCATGCATATTCTTCATCTCCATTCATTAATAGTATTAATTTATCTATTAATAATTTAGTATTAGGATTATATTTTAATCTATTTATGCAAATATTAATAGCATTTATTTTCTTTTTCAAATCATTTATATTATTATTTTCACTTATTTCTTTTATTTTTTCAAAATATGATAAAAAGTAATTTACTGTATTATTAATTTTATAAGTTATAACATCATCATAGATGTATAACAAATTATTAAGAAAATCTAAAAAATATTTTCTATCAGATAATTTCTTAATATCGTAACTATTTTGAAATGCAATTGCTTCAACTTTATTTTTTTCTATATTCATAACAAAATTAAACATATTATCTATATATTCATCATCTAGCTTACTCAAAATATTTTTACTAATAAAAAATCTTATAATTTGACATCTAGATATAATCGTTTCAAGTAAATTACTTTTGTTTTCAGTGAGTAATATAGCTATTATATTTTCTTCTGGTTCTTCAATAAATTTAAGTAATTTATTAGATGCATACTCATTTAATTTTTCTGCTCCATTTATTACATATATTCTTGGATTAGAATTTATTGATTTTGTCATAAATAATTCTTTTAAATTTTCTATTTCTTCTGTCTTTATTGTATTTGTATCAGAATCTATAATAATTAAATCATTATTTAATTTAATTTCTTCTATTGAGATATTATTATCAAAAGATAATATAAGTTTTATTAATTCCTCAGCAAGTATTAATTTATCTTCAAAATTCGATTCTATTAAGTAAGCGTGATTAATCCTATCTTTTTTAACATATTTTTTGATTTTTTCTATAAATTTATCTATTTCATTCAAATTATTCACTTCCTACCAATAAAATATTTTTAATATTGTAACTAATAATATTAATCCAGGCCCATCCAATAATGATACTACTAATAAAGTATAATAATTGATGGGTATTATCATATTATATGAAGATGCAATTAAATTATATGTATATAGTATTAGAAATCCTAATATTATTTTTTTTATTATAGAATATACTTTTTTCATATTTCACCTGTTTTAATCTATGAAAAAAGAAGAAAAGTTATTCTATTTCTTTTCTATCATTTAAGGCTCTTTCTAATGTCATAGAATCAATATACTCTATGTCTGTTCCTAAAGGAATTCCACTAGCAATTCTTGTTACTTTAATTTTCATTCCTTCAATTATCTTTTTTATGTATAATGCAGTAGTTTCTCCCTCTATGCTAGGCTTAACAGCTATTATTATCTCATTATATTTTTCTTTTTGAATTCTTTTTACTAATTTTTCTAGTCCTATATCATCTGGATCAATCCCATCTAAGGGTGATATTAATCCATCTATAACATGATAATCGCCATTATACGTACCTATTTTTTCAAATAAGAAAATGCTTTTGGGATCCTCAACAACACATAAAACGTTTTTATTTCGTAGATTATTACTACATATGTCACATACATCTTTATCTGTTATACCATTGCAAATAGAACATTTTTTAATTTTCTCTTTTGCTTTTTTTATTGAATCAGCAAAAAATGAAGTTTTTTCTTCATCTTCATTAATTATAAAGAAAGCTAAACGTTCAGCAGTTTTTTCTCCAATTCCTGGCAATAGTTTAAAACTTTCAATTAAATTTTTAAGACTTTCTGGATACATTTTAGAATAAACCTGGCATCATGTTAGAATATTTAGACATTTTTTGTTCTCTTAAATCATCTACTTTTTTAAAAGCATTATTTAGAGCTACCATTATCATATCTTCTAATATTTCTAAATCATCTTTTTCTAAATTTTCTTTATTTTCTATTGTTATTGAAAGAACTTCTTTTTTCCCATTTACTTTAACTTTTACTAGAGAACTTTCTCCTTCAAAAGTTGTTTTTTCAATCTCCTCTTCTTGTTTTTGCATATCTTTTTGTAATGTTTGTGCTTGTTTCATTAAAGCTTGTATATTCATACTCATCATCCTTTCTATATATCAAATAACTCTTTAGCTTTATCTTTAAGAGTTTTTTTGCTTTTTTCAATTACTGGTTCTTCTTTAAAACTAAATTTGCTTTTATCTTTTTTAAATTCTTCTGTATATTTTTTCCATTCGTTTTCAGATAAACATATTATTTTAAAATCTTTTTTAAATGTTTTAGTAAATATTTTTTCAACACTTTCAATTTCACTATTTATTTGGGCTGATAAACCAGCTAATTTTGATTCTATTATAACATTTGTATCACTTGCTGCTACAGGGTTTATATCCGAAGATAAAATTCTTGAAATATTCCCCAATTCTGGATCAAATGCTAAATCTTTAATTAAATCCCATTCTTTCCTTATTTGTGATATTATTTCTTTTTTCGGATTACTTAATGTATTTCCTACTCTTATTTCTTTTATGTTTTGTTCTATTTCTTTAGTATAATTTTTATCTTCTTCATTATCTATATCTTCTTTTTTCTGTTTCGATGTTTCATTATTATTAATGTTTAAAGTTTCATGTGGTACAATTGTCTTTTCTGGGGATAATGTTAATAAGTTTATTAAAGTAACTTCAAATATTATTTTAGGATTTTCAGATTTACTCATTATATTAACTGTGTTATCAAGTTCAATTATCATATCACATATTTCTTTATCATAGTTTTTTGATTCTAACATTTTATTTCTCATATATTCTATGATGCTATTTGCTAATTTAATTAAATCGTATCCTTCTTGGTAATAATCATTTATTTTTAGCAATAATTTATCTATATTTTTATTATTAATTTCATCAATAAACTCTTGTAATTCTTTTTCAGATATATTTCCTGATATTTCTTTTATTGTATTTTCATTAATCAATTTATTTTCATATGCTACTGCTTTTTCAAGTAAACCAATTGCATCTCTCAAACCACCATTAGAATATCTAATTATTTCTTTTATTCCACTTTCATCAATAGATATGTTTTCTTTTTTACTTATTTCACTCAGTTTGTTGTTCATAGATAAATCATCTATTTTTTTAAATTCTAAAGTTTGGCATCTTGAAATAATAGTAAGGGGTACCTTTTGTAACTCTGTAGTTGCTAAGATAAATATAGCATGTTCTGGTGGTTCTTCCAATGTTTTTAATAAAGCATTAAAAGCTCCTGTAGAAAGCATATGAACTTCATCTACTATATATACCTTATATTTTAATTCTGATGGGACAAACGATATTTTGTTTTTTAATTCTCTAATTTCATCTACCCCGTTATTTGATGCGGCATCTATTTCTAATATATCAGGACATCCTGGATTGATAGATGCGTGACAATTATCACATTTTTCACATGGTATTCCTTTACTTGGATCAATACAATTTATTGTCCTTGCTAATATTTTTGCAATTGAAGTTTTTCCTGTTCCTCTTGGACCATAAAATAAGTATGCATGAGAAATATGACCGTTTTCAATGGCATTTTTAAGTATTTGAATTGTTATTTTTTGACCTACTACTTCATCAAAGTTTTTAGGTCTATATTTTCTATATAATGCTTGATAACTCACGTTCTCACCCCTATTGATATTATAACACTTTTATTTATTTTTTTCTTTATTTTTATTATATTTATATATAATTACATATCAAACATTTGTTCACACGACAAAAAGCATATACAAATATAGCATATGCTAGATTTTGACGATATAATTATATTTTTTATTATTATATTACTAAATTCTTTTAATTTTATATTATATAACTGATATCCCTAGTATTGTCATCTGGCCACAATAACAATACTAAATTCCGGAATTTCTATGGGATATTAATTATTAATTTCATAATATCATTATATTTTTCTTACTGCTAATGTTGGAACATCTTTTCCATCATCTATTATTGCCCAAGATGTTTCATTTCCTTTATTGCTTTCTCTTATTTGTTCATCTCTTCTTAGTAATGAATAGAAGTCATCGTTAACCATTTCAAGAACATGAAATCTTGTTATTCCCATCATAGTTGCAACCCACTCAATTTCACCGTTAACACATGGTTTATTAATTTCAAAATCATCTCTTACTATGTTAACTCTATCTTTTTCTTCACTTGTTTGAATTACTTGGCGTTCTCTTAACTTAGCTTTATCAAAATATTGTTCAAGTTCCTCTTCTGTAAAATTCCCAGGTTCATTACAGTAATCTTTTTCGAATTGCAAAACATTTTGTCCTGTAACCATTTTCATAAACCATCTTGCTCCAATTGAAGCATCAAATATATCTGAACCTTTTGAATCTGCATTTAATTGAGTTAGTTGTTCGAAAGCTTCTTTAAATGGTTTATTTCCCATTATAGTTCCTTTATTTAGATTATAACCATTAACCCAATTCATATAAAATTCAGTAGCATCTTTTTTATCTTGTTTATCAAAACAGAATATTGCTGGATTTATGTAATGTGATGGATCAATTACTACACTTTCATCATATGTATCTTCATCTTTAAAATGATCATGATCTAAATGGATTCTAACTTCATTATGGTTATTAATTGTATTAATTAATCTTTTACAAAAATCTATATTTCTCCATCCCTGTTCTGTAAAAGGTTTTGGCTTAAAGTTTTCGTCCATCATATCTTGTTCATCAATATAACCAATTTCAATTAATGTTCTTGTTAATTCTTCATTGATGTATGCATAATTTACTAAATAGCATGTACGAGTTACAGTATGAATATTAATCTCAAATTCTTTTAAATCTAATTTATTTTCCAATTCAGTTGCTGCTTTATCTACTATCAATTCAAAATCTTCTAATGTCATGAAACGTCTTTCATTAATATCTGATTTTGCCATTCTTGCAGCTATTCTTTCTGCTGGAGTCATATTATCTTGATTAGTTATTCCTTCTGCATTTACTGCTATAGGTGAAGATAGCATTACTCCAACCCCACCTAAGGCAACTATTCTTTTTAAATCTTTCTTTAAATTTTCAATTTTTTTCATAAAAATCCCTTTCTTTTTATTTATTAACAACTAGTAATCTAGTTCTTCCTGTTTTCTTGAATCCTTGAGCTATAAGTACAGTGTCGTTTTTATCAATTGACCATCTAGTTTCTGTACTTCCACCTTCACAAGTTCTTGTAGAATATCTATAGTATGTAACTTTTACAGTCTTTTCAACTTCTTTAGAACATTTACCATTTTCTAAAGTGTATCCTTCAGGGCATACCTCGATTTCTTCTTTATCAGCTTCTTTTGAACAGATATCACATACTGGTTTAACGCATTTATCACCAACTACTGTATATCCTTCATGTTTATTACAGTTATATGTATCTGGATTTGGTTCTGCTGGTTTAGTATCTATTGTTGTAATTTCTTTTTCACATTTATTTGTTGCACTATTATATTTATATCCATCAGCTATTAATTCATCATCACAGCCATATGTTGTTGGATCTGGATCTGCTGGTTTTGTTTCTATTACTGGCACTAATTTTTCACATTGTTTTGTAGTACTATTATATGTAAATCCTTCTGCTTCCCATTTCTTACAACTTGGTGTTGGTTGATTTGGTGTTGCTGGTTTTGTTTCTACAACTGGTACTAATTTCTCACATTGTTTTGTAGTACTATTATATGTAAATCCTTCTGCTTCCCATTTCTTACAATTTAATCCTGTTGGATTTGGTGTTGCAGGTTCTTGTAGTAATTTTTGCACTTTCTTTTCACATTGTTTCGTACTATTATTCAATGTAGTGTATCCTTCAGCTTCCCATCTCTTACAATTGTATGTTGTTGGGTTTGCAGTTGCTGGTTCTTGTAGTAATTTTGGCACTTTCTTTTCACATTGTTTAGTACTATTATTCAAAATGAATCCTTGTGAAGCCCATTCATTACAATTATATGTTGTTGGATCTGGATCTGCTGGTTGTTCATCTTTTTTCTCAATATATTTAATACATTTTTTTCCACTTAATTCGTTATAGCCTTCTTTTTTATATTTATCACAAGAATAATGATCAAATACATCTTTATAACATGTTTCTTCTTTTGTACATGTTTTATGTACATATGTTGACGTTGTTTGATCTTCTTCCCAACAATGGAAATTTTCATCACATACTGTTACGGTAGATGTAGAATCAACCCAATGTCCACATTCATATTCTTTTGTACAAGAATAAGGTTGTGATTTGTATATTGGCTCTGCTGGTTTTGAATCTTTTTCTGTCCATGTTTTAATACATTTTTTACCAGTTAATTTATATGTCTTATCATATTTATTACAATTATATGTTGTAGGATTTTCAGCTGCTGGCTTTGTTAATATTTCTTCGATTGTTTTCTCACATTTATTTGTTGCACTGTTATAACTATATCCATCTGCTATTAGACTAGCATCACAATAATATGTTGTTGGATCTGGATCTGCTGGTTTTGTTAATGTTTCTTCAATTATTTTTTCACATTTGTTTGTTGCACTATTATATACATAACCTTGTGCTACTAATTTAGGATCACAATAATATGTTACTGGTCCTTCTTCTGCCGGTCTAGTTTCTAATTTATTTGTTTTCTTTTCGCATAAATTAGTTGTACTATTATAACTATATCCATCTGCTATTAATTCAGGAGGGCAATAATATGTTACTGGTCCTTCTTCTGCTGGTTTAGTTTCTAATTTATTTGTTTTCTTTTCACATTGTTTTGTTTCATTATTAAGTGTTGTATAACCTTCTGCTTCCCATCTCTTACAATTATAAGTTATAGGATTTTGTTTTGCAGGAACGCTATCAATAGTTGAAGTTTCTTTTATACAATTTTTTCCTGTACTATCTAAACTATATCCTTCTGCTGCTAATTTATCACAATTATATGTTGTAGGATTTAATTCAGCATCTTCAATTAGTAATTCTGAATTAGTTTTTACACATAGTCTTCCAAGAAGTTCATAACCTTCATATTGATCACAGTTAAATTTAGTTTCAATTTGAGCATCAACTTTAACTATTTCTTTCTTAGTTATTTCTTCAGTTTTTGTTTCTTCTCTCTTATAGTTGTAATCTTTAATTATTTCTCTTTCAGTTTTCCATTTTGTCCAAGGACTCCAATCAGTCATTGTACAAGCTTTTGTTTTCTTATATTCATATTCATACTCTTTTTCATCTGGTGTTGGTGTTGGAGTTGGTGTTGGTTTATTATTACATGAATTATTATTGCAATAATCATAACATCCTTTATGAACAAGAACATAATCTGTAACATCACTACATGAAAGATTAATTTTGTATACATATTCATTTTCAAATTTTGTTACTTCTACATAAGAATCAGTTAATGAACATGTTTTACCATTGCTATCAACTACTTTATGTATTAGTTTTTCTTCAATCATTTTACCTAATGTAATTGTTTGTTTTGCCCCAACTTTTTGAGGTAATCTTTCATTGGTAAAATAATCAAGTGCTGCTTCTTTGATAAAAGATATATTAGTATTAAATATAGTATCTTTATCAGATCCCTTACATGCAGTACATGCAATACTTGAATTTTCTGTACTAGCATCTACACTTTTCCAGTTAAACGCTATTAGGGAAAGCAATAAAATAGCGAATACTGTTGCAATTATTAAAATTTTGTTTTTACTTGTATTGTTTTTCACACCCAAAACCTCCATTTGATGGCTTTGTATGATATAACAAACAAAATTGAAAGTCAATACCTTTTTTTATTTTTTTCATTTTTCTTTTTTTAAATAAATATTTTATATTTATTTATCAAATCAAATATTTTCATTATTTTTTATCAAGCAAATTATTTCCCGGGAAATATTTTTTCAACAGAAACAGCATTTTCAAGTCAATTTTTGGTTATTTTTATTTCCCGGGAAATATTTTGGCTATTTTTATTTCCTGGGAAATATTTTTTAATTAAAATCATCTTTGGGAAATATTTTTTATAGGCAAAATATTTCCCAAGAAGTATTTTTTAATGTTTCACGTGAAACATTTTTCCACAACACCATTCTATCAAAACTTAATTACAAATTATTTATATATATCAATTTTATATATTAATTTATTAGCATTTATAAATCAAACGATTAACTTCGTTATTATATATTTAACATTTCTCCCTTTTGCTATGTTTCACGTGAAACATTTTTTCCGCATATTTTATTAAATAAAAAAAGAAATCAAATTTAAATAATCATAATTATATTTTAATATTTATACACAACATCATTTATATTAAAACATATATTCTACATTAATGTTTCACGTGAAACTTTTTCCACTACTTTATGTTAATATTTATTTATTAGTATATGTTCAAATATACCAATAATTTTTCCCTTCGATTTTTCTATTAAATCTAGACTTCTCTTTTGCTACGTTTCACGTGAAACATTTTTTCCACAAAAAAAGAATTAATCATTTCTTAACTCTTTAAACTTATCCTTAATTAAATTTTCACATTTCTTTATCATATCTTCATTATCGATTTGATAAGAATTATCTAATATATTAGATTTATTATTTTTTGCACCATATATTACTTTTGATATTTTTGCTTCTTTTATTACTTCCATACACATATTACATGGTTGCAAAGTACAATAAATAGTTGAATTTAATAATCTCCAATTATTTATTTTCTTATTTGCTTTTTCTATGGCAATTATTTCAGCATGTTTTGTTACAATATTTAATGAATCTCTTAAATTATGTGCTTTTGAAATTATTCTTCCATTTTGTACAATAACAACTCCTATTGGTATTTCATTCTTATTATAAGCTTTTTTTGCTTCGTTATATGCTATTTTCATATAATATATATTATCTTTTTCCACAATATCACCTTAAAAAAAAGATGCACATAAGTACTAAAATAAAGCATTAAGGCTGCTACATTCCTGTCCTGACCTGGTTCTGCCGTACTTATTGCATCAATATAATAATACACTATTTTAGATTAAATATCAACAATTTAGCAAGAAAAAAGAGGATTATTCCTCTATTTCATTATCTTTTTGTTGATTAATTATGTTTTTATCAACAATTTCTGTTGATTCTTCATTTTCTTCTATATCTTCTTTTTCAATTATAGCTGTTGCTGATACTTTTTGATCTTCTTTTAGGTTAATCAATCTTACTCCTTGAGTATTTCTGCTTAATGTTGATATTTGTGATATATTCATTCTAATAGTCATTCCACTGTCTGTTATTATTATTAGATCTTCGTCTTCATATACAGTTCTTAATGATACTAATTTACCATTTTTATCTGTTACATTTAGTGTTTTTACTCCTTTACTTCCTCTGTGAGTTAATCTATATTCTTCTATAGGAGTTTTCTTACCATATCCTTTTTCTGTTACAATCAATACTTCAGCATTTGGCTCAACTACTTCAGCTCCAACTACATCTTCATCATCTTCTAATTCAATTCCTTTTACTCCAGAACTTCCTCTACCCATAATTCGAACTTCTGTTTCATGGAATCTTACTAATTTACCATTACTTGCGCCAATTACTATTTCTTTATTACCATCTGTTTTTCTAACTGCAATTAATTCATCATCTTCTTTAAGAATTATTGCTTTTTTACCATTCGAACGAATGTTTTCAAATTCTTCTCTTGATGTTCTTTTAATTAATCCTTTTTTTGTAACAAATGTTAATAATGTTTGATCTGATTCTTCATTAACTGTTACAACTGATGTTATTTTTTCATCTTTTTCAAGTGGTAATAAATTAATAATAGGTAATCCTTTTGCTTGTCTTGAGAATTCCGGAACTTCATATCCTTTCATTCTATATACTTTACCTAAATTACTAAACATTAATAAGTAATCGTGAGTCTTCATTGATAATAATTTTTCAGGGAAATCTTCTTCATTTGTTGTCATTCCCTTAATTCCAACTCCTCCACGATGTTGACTCTTGAATGTATCATTTGGAACTCTCTTTATATACCCTTTATTTGTTAATGCAATTAAAATGTTTTCAACAGGTATTAATGATTCATCTTCTATGAAATCAATTGCAGTCATGTCGATTGTCGTTCTTCTATCATCACCATATTTACCTTTAATTTCTAGCATTTCTTTCTTAATAATATCTAATACTTTTTGTTCTGAAGCTAAAATTGATTTTAATTCTTCAATTTCCGCTAATAATGCTTCTAATTCTGCTTCAATTTTATCTCTTTCTAATCCTGTTAATCTTCTTAATCTTAATTCTAATATTGCGTCAGTTTGAACTTCAGATAAACCAAATCTTGCCATTAATTTTTCTTTTGCTTCTATATCTGTTTCAGCATTTCTGATTATTTTAACTACTTCATCAATATTATCAAGTGCTATTTTATATCCTTCTAATATATGTACTCTTTTTTCATCTTTTGCTAAATCAAATCTTGTACGTCTTATTATTACTTCTTTTTGGAAATCAATATATTTAGATATAACTGATTTTAAACTTAAAGTTTTTGGAGTTAATCCATCAAGCATTAATAAGATAATTCCATATGATACTTGGAAATTAGTGTGTTTATATAAATTATTTAATACTACTTGTGGATTAGCATCTTTCTTTAATGTTATTGTTATTTTTACTCCGTCTTTTAAATCTGTATGATAATCTGCTATTCCATCAATTGTTTTATTATGAACTAATTCTGCAACTTTATTTTTTAATTCCATAGTGTTAACACCATAAGGAACTTCAGTAATAATAATGTTGCTGTGTGTACCATGATCTTCTATTTCTGCTTTACTTCTTATTGTAATTGTTCCTCTTCCAGTATCGTACGCTTGTTTGATTCCAGAGTTTCCTAATATTATTCCACCTGTTGGAAAATCAGGTCCTTTTATATATTGCATTAGGCCTAAAGTATCTATATCTGGATTATCTATGTATGCTACACAACCATCAATTACTTCACCTAAATTGTGTGGTGGAATGTTTGTAGCCATTCCTACTGCGATTCCCATTGCTCCATTTACTAAAACATTTGGAAATCTTCCAGGTAATACTCTTGGTTCTTTTCTTGTTACATCAAAGTTATCATCCATATCTACTGTATCTTTATTTATATCTCTTAATAATTCTAGTGATATTTTTGATAAACGTGATTCTGTGTAACGCATTGCGGCTGCTCCATCACCTTCGATGTTACCAAAGTTTCCATGTCCATCAATTAACATATATCTCTGGTTAAAGTCTTGTGCCATTCTTACCATTGCTTCATATATAGATGAATCACCATGAGGATGGTAATTACCCATAACTTCACCAACTGTTTTAGCACTTTTTCTATGTGGTTTATCTGGAGTATATCCTGATTCATACATTGACCATAATATTCTTCGATGAACTGGTTTTAATCCATCTCTTAAATCTGGTAATGCACGTGATGCAATTACACTCATTGAATATTCTAGAAATGATGTTTTAACTTCATCTACTATATTATTTTCTGATAAACTATCTCTTTCATGGAAGTAACCATCAAATTTTGAATTATCTATTTCTACTCTTTCAAGAGATTCATCGAACTCTTCTAATTCTTCATTAGCATTTTCATTTTCCATTCAACTCACTCCCCTCTATATATCAAGATTTTGTACATATCCAGCATTTTCTTCAATAAATGTTCTTCTTGGATCGACTTCATCTCCCATTAGTTTTTCAAATATTGCATCTGCTGCTACGCAATCATCTACTGTAATTTTTCTTAAAACACGCTTTTCTATGTCCATTGTAGTCTCATTTAGCTCTTCAGCGTCCATTTCACCTAAACCTTTCATTCTGGCAATTTCTGCTCTATTTCTAACGTTTTCAGGTAATGTTTTAAGATAATTTTCTAATTCAATTTCATTTAAAACATATTTTCTTGTTTTTCCATGCATTATTCTAAATAATGGTGGTTGAGCTGCATAAATATGTCCTGCTTCTACAATTGGTCTAAAAAATCTATAAAATAATGTTAATAATAGTACTCTTATGTGTGAACCATCAACGTCGGCATCGGTCATTATTACAATTTTATCGTATCTTAGTTTTGATAGATCAAATTCTTCACCAATTCCTGTTCCAAATGCAGTTATAATTGTTCTTATTTCCTCATTTGATAAAGCTCTATCTAATCTTGCTTTTTCAACGTTTAGTATTTTTCCTCTTAATGGAAGAATTGCCTGTGTCATTGAGTCTCTGCCTTTTTTAGCTGATCCACCAGCTGAATCTCCCTCGACTATAAATATTTCTGATACTTTTGGATCTTTACTTTTACAATCTGACAATTTTCCAAAGAAGTTTGTTGTTGCTAAATCACTTTTTCTTGTTATTTCTCTTGCTTTTCTTGCAGCATTTCTAGCACGACATGCAAGCATTGCTTTACTGATTATTGCTCTTGCATCATCTGGATTTTCTAACAAAAATCTTTCAAATCCTTGAGAGAAAACATTATCAGCAAGTTTTCTAACTTCAGAATTTCCCAATCTTCCTTTAGTTTGACCTTCAAATTGAGGATTTGGATGCTTACACGAAATAATCATCGTTAAACCTTCTTTTACGTCGTCTCCGGTAAGTGGTTCATCTTTTTCCTTAAGAATACCTG
>CACXGX010000103.1 GCA_902767365.1 uncultured Erysipelotrichaceae bacterium | reverse complement strand
TTATAAAGAGTATTAATAAATATTTTACGATTATCTTTTTTAGTAGTTAATTCTCCATATTTAATTAATATTACTCTATTCATTTCTATTTTTTCCATAATTTAATTTCCTATACTTTGTAACTTATTTATTTTTTCTTGTAATTTTTCTAAAAAATAAGTTATTTCTTCTTCTTTTGTTAAATGTGATAAACTAATTCTTATTGAAGTACTAGATAGTTCAGTGTCTTTAGTTAATGTATATACTGCAAGTGATACTGATTCATTAGATGAACATGCTGTTTTGGTAGATATATATATTTCATCTTCTTCAAGAGAATGTAAAAGTGTCTCTGGTTTAATATTTTTGATACTAATATTAACAATATGTGGAAGACATTTATCATTACTATTAATAGTTACATTTGCTATTTTTTTTAAGCCTTCTTTTAACATTGTATTTAGTTTTTTAACATAATCTATTTTTTTATCTAAATCTTCATACATTAGTGATAAGGCTTTAGATGTTGATACAATCAAAGGAAGTGCTGGTGTACCAGAACGATATACTGTTTGGCTTTTTCCACCATGAATTAAAGGAACTAGTGAAATATTTTCTTTTTTTACTAATACACCTACTCCTTTTAGACCATAGATTTTATGAGCGGAAAAACTATATAAATCAATGTTTTCTAGGTTAATTTGTTTTTTACCAATAGCTTGGGTTCCATCTACATGAAATAAGACTCTATCATATTTTTTTAACATTTTTCCTATTTCATTTACATTTTGAATTATACCAATTTCACTATTTACTTCCGCAATACTAACTAAAATAGTATCTTTATTTATTAGTTTTTCTAAATCTTCTAAATCAACTTGTCCATCTTCTTTTATTTTTACATATTTAATAGTATAACCATTTTGTTTTAAATAATTAACTGTTGAAAGAATACTAGAATGTTCCAGTTTCGTTGTAATAATTGTTTTACCACTTGATATACCTGCAATACCTTTAATAGCTAGATTATTTGATTCACTAGCTCCACTTGTAAAAATCACTTCATTTTCTTTAACATTTAATATTTTTGCTACTTTACTGGTAGCTGCATCCATTAATTTTTTTGCTTCTAATCCAAGTTTATGTAAGGAATTAGGATTACCGGGATAATCAAGACATGTTTTATTAAAACTTTCTAATACTTCTTTATTAACTGGTGTTGTTGCTGAATAATCTAAATATACCATTATTACCTCCAAAATACATATAGATTATACCAAGAAATAATGATAATATCAAGTAAGGAGATATGCTTAATTTATTAGTTTTCTATCTTTTCACACACAAAAAAGCACCAATAAAGGTGCTTTTGTAGAATGTCTAACGACACTTGTCATAGTACTGTATGTAATACAATACCGTAAAAAGCATTTCTGCTCTTGTATTTATATTCTACAATATTATTATATGTATGTCAACTATTTTTATACAGTTGATTTATATAACATTTATTGTTATTTTATAATAATGTGTATTCTCTCACGATTTCTCCATCTATTTTTCTCTGTAAATCATTCGAAATTTTAATGCTATTTAAATAATCAAATTCATTTATTGGTTTACAGATGGATAGTTTACTTACTGTTTTTAAATGTTTAATGCAAGCGTAGGATACTTTATCTTTTCTATTACTATAATAATTTATACATTTTTTTATTTTCTTTATAACTTTCTTATCGTATTCTTTTGTTAATAATTCTCTTAATTTATTTATTTCTTCTTCTCTATATAATAAATTATCTAACTCTATATTATAATTATGTCTCTTAGAGGTTAGAGGTATAACGTGAAGTATTGGATTAAGCATCGTATCTTGTTTTGAAATAACAATAGCATAGTGATCTCCTGAAAATTCACTTCCAATATTAACACCAAATTTAACTTTTACTATTTGACCTCTTGAATACCTTTTAAATCTAGTTGGTTTTACTTTTACTTCGTATAACAATGTTTCACTTTCGTTTAATTTTGAATTCTCAAATTCAGTAAATTTATCTTTTAAGTTCATGTCTGAAATTTGTATATCATTATTATATGCTTTCATTAATTTTAAATGTTTTGTTTCTTGTTTCATATATGCTATCTCCTTCCAATATCATTGTATATAAATTCAGTTATCCTTAGAAGTATTATTTTATTTCACTATATGTTTCTTTGACAACTTGTCGACGTCGACAAAATGTTCATTTACACTATATCCACTATTTTTATAATCATTCGCATTATCATTTCTTTTTGACAACTTCCTGACATCAAGAAATTGTTCATTTATGCTATATCCACTATTTTCACATGCCTTTTTTGCAGTCTCTATAACCTTTTTAAAATTTTCCCATTTCTTGTAATCTAAAATTTTTTGTAATTCTCTATCATACCAAAATTCATTACCAAATTCATCGGTATGTTTAATACTATCAAAAGTATTATTTGTTTCTAAATAATTCATTTTTCTCTCCCTTCATGCTTATCACACTAGAGAGAACCTCTTTTATTCTTTTTTTATTTAATGATTACTTATTAATTTTCTATCTTTTTCAAGTTCTTTTAAACTTTTATCTGGTTTTGGTAGATTCTCTGGCATAGTACCACCTAATTCCTTAATAGTATTTCTAATTTTTCTTCCTACCATAAAATGAGTTAGATTAGCATTATCTTCACCTTCAATATTATCATTTCTTATTTTTTGATCGGTTTGAGATATTCTAAATAAATTTGCTATTAATTCATCACTACCCATATTATCAAGGATATCTTCACGATACCTTAGTCCTTTTCTTTTAGCAATATCATTTGCTGTCTCACCATTATATAATCCTTTATATCCATAATTATGAAACTTATCAAAGTTCTTAACTCCAGCATGTTTTGCAGTT
>CACXGX010000102.1 GCA_902767365.1 uncultured Erysipelotrichaceae bacterium | reverse complement strand
TGAAGCTTCTCCCATAAGCAATTGAGAAATAGTTGTTTCATTAGTTGCAACTGTTCCTTTAACTATACCACCTACTGTTGTACCACTTGATGATGTTATAAATGTAGGTCTATCGCTTACAAAAGGTACTTTAACATTTCCGCTGTAATAATTTGCTATATCTCTAGCTTTATCAGCCCAAATGTATTTTTTCTCATCAGGTATTTGAGATTTTGTTTTCTTTGCTTGAAATCTATTTATAAATGATACAATTTCTTTTTTAGGACTTGGCATATCAGCAGTTACTGTTGCAACAATTACATTTTTAAATTTATCTTTTGAGAATTCTTCTCTAACATTTTGCCACATTCCATCATACACTACAGCAATCTTAGATTCTTTAGTTTCTTCTGCTAATGCTTCTTTTGAAATTGCAAGTTTTAAAAAGTATGGACAAGCTCCAATCATATTAAGCCCAAATACCATAGCACAAATATCAGGCACAAATGGTCCATAAATAGGAACAACTTCATTTTCTTCAACACCCATTGCTCTAAATGTTCTAGCCCATGTATAGCATAAATCTATAAACTCTTGTTTTGAAAATGTTCTACCAAAATACTCTAAAGCCGGAATATCATAATATTCTAATAATTTTTCTTCTATAACATCCCATACAGTTTTATTAACCGGTATATTATTTGCTTGTTCTTCTGCACCGTTACTATAATAATTTAACCATATTTTATCTACTGATGGATATCCAGTTAAACCATTATTAAAATATTTTGTTTGTTCTTCTGAAACATTCAAAATTCTCTTTATTTCATTAATCTTAGCAATATCTTTTTTAATTACTGCTTCTTTTAAATCACACTTTAATTTTTCTAACATTATATTATCCATAAAATTCCCTTTTTTTAATTATTGGTTATTCTAACACAAAACTCTCATTTTGTCAAAATTTTAGCATCAAAAAAAGCCTAGTATGGCTTTATATATAAAACTTGCAATAATACTCTACATAATAAGATTTTGAAGTACTTATATTTGTTCTTCTCCTTTTAAAACTTATGACTTCCTTATAGCAACTACTGCATCATTAGCACTAACGATACTCATCCCTTTAAATAAATCTTTAACAGTCATTTTTTCACCAGTAGATAACCATATTTGAGTTCCACCCATACCTGATGCATTACTACTAGCAGTAACTATATCATTCCATTTTATACTTCCATCTTCTATCTTTTCTAGAATAATAAGTTGCGTCATCATTTTAGTTAAAGAAGCGATAGACACTTTTTCATCTTTATTTTTCTCATAAATGATTTCCCCGGTACTAACCTCTACCAATATCCCATTTTTAGCATTTTCTAACAATTGTTCTTTTGCCATTACTTTAGGAATAAAAATAATGAAAAAAAGAAAAATAATTGACATTTTTTTCATAATACCTCCACTAAATAATATGATTATAATAGAATCAATATGCTATAATAAAAATATAGAGGTGCTTATGAATAAGAGAATAATAAAAAAAAGAAAAAAGAAAAAGAATTATTATGCATATGCTGACTTCATATTAATTATACTTTTAATAGTAATAATAGTAGTCTTATTTAAGCCAAGTAATAAAACAAATAGCAACCCAAATAACAGCAACGATAATAATACTAACAATAGTTCTAATATTAACAATAATAGTAATAATACTAACAATGATAACAATGATTTTAAAATGCTAAGTTATTATAAAGAAGAATATAAAGAAAGATATTTAAATTATCAAAAAAAGAATACTAATTTAAGTAAAGAAAAAACAATTATTTATGTAAACATAGGTCTTGATCAAGATTTTTATACCAATGTAAAAGATAGTCCAAATAAATATACTGATACTGTTTTAGTAAATAAATATAATTTTTTAGGAGAAGATTATGTTCCTAAAAATTTAACAAAAATAAATACAAAATATGCTATATCGAATGATAAATATATGGAAAAAAATGCAACAGTAGCATTTGAAGAAATGGCAAAAGATGCAAAAAAAGATGGATACAACGTAATTGCTGTTTCAACATATAGAAGTTATAATTATCAAAAAAATTTATACAAGAATTATTCTAATAAAGATGGAATAGAAAAAGCAGATAAATATTCCGCTAGAGCCGGTTATTCAGAACATCAAACTGGTCTTGCAGTAGACGTAAGTAATGGAAAAACTGAATATACTAAATTTGGTGATACAAAAGAATTTAAATGGATGCAAGATAATTGCTACAAATATGGGTTTATCTTAAGATTTACAAAAGAAAATGAATTTATTACTGGATATATGAATGAACCATGGCATTATAGATATGTAGGAAAAGAAATAGCAACATATATCCACAATAATCCAATGACATATGAAGAATACTATGTTCGATTTTTAGAAAAATAAATAGGTATTTACATACCTATTTTCTTTTTTAATATAAATTAAATCCAATTATATAATTATTAGGATCATCTCTATCAAATAAGATATCACAATATTTAGGAAACTCATTATCTTTTGGCCTTCCATAAATAATATCACTTTTTAACGGAATCTTAACTCCTTTTTCTGTTTCAAATAATACAACTATTGTATTTTTATCTTTCTTATATTTTAAATTTTTAATTAAAACACCTTTAGTTTTTAATCTTTCTATCTTAGAATTTGTTATATTAACATTCTTAGTTAATGAGTTTCCTAAAAATAAAAATAATGCAATTATAAATGGAGAAGGAAGAAAAAAAGATAAATAAAAGGAATCTTTAATATCAATAATCTCAGTTTCAAATAATAAACATGATATTACTATAATTATAAATCCAATAGATGTTATAGTAGCCATAATATATCCTATTGTTGAAAAAACTATTCCAATTCCTTTAGATATTATTAAATTATCTTTATTAATTTTATATCCTCCTTTAGGAGGTTCTTCTATTCTCAATGTTCCATTATTTTTTACTTCTTCAAACTTAACAGAACCACATCCAGGACATTCTTTAAATATTTCATAATATCTTCCACAATATAAACAATGTTTCATAAAAGCCTCCTAATATATATCGAATCCAATATAATAATCATTATCATTATCTGGATTAACAACTACATCTACTAGAGCATCCTCATAATATAAACTAGTAGCAAATAATGGTTTACTCTCTATATTAGTAGCTTTACTATTATTATCCTTTCTAAAAGATACCACCAATTTATACATATTATTAACTAAAGGTACTACTTTAAAATATTCATTTTTATATAAAACACCTTTAAATTTTAATAGATTTAATCTTTTTATTTCATTTTTATGTTTAACATAGTTAGTTAGACCTAAAATAATCATAAAAATAGCAATTATATAGATAGGCATAAATATAATTAAATAGAATGGTAATATGGTATTTCTTAGTAATACTAATATTCCAAAAATTAAAGATACTGTTACTAAAATAAAACCTTTTATATATAATTTTTTAGCTCTTTGTTTTTCTTCCAAATCATATAAAGTACTTATATTGAACCCTTCTTTTGGTACTTCATCTACTTTAATTATTTTATCTTCCATTACTTTAGTAAAATCTTCACTACCACATCCTAAACAATGCGGTATTTTATTTCTCATATATCTATTACAATAGTTACATTTTTTCATTAATCTCACCAATATAATTATATCACGCTTAATATTAATAAATAAATAAAACTGTCATTAACATGATTTATAAATAAAAAAACAGGTATTAAATACCTATTTTTCTTCAATTTTAAACGCATCAGTAATATTAAAATTATCAGATACTTTATTGTAATACAAAGTACAAAGTGTTTCACCTACATCTATGCTATCTCCAACTTGTTTATTAAGAAAAACTCCTACTTCATAATCTATTACATCATCTATAGAAGTTCTTCCACTTCCTAAAGCATTTGATACTTTGCTAACGATTAAAGCATCTATTGCTGTAATAACACCCTTCTTAGTAGATTTGATTTCTAATTTATTATCACTAATTCTCATTTCTTCAAGATTTCCACCCTGATATGCTACAAACTGATTAAATTTAGCAAGTGCACTTTTATTATTTATTGCATCTATTACTTCTTCTCTTGCATCTACAATAGATATTTCCTTTCCCATACTGACCATATTACTTGCAATATCTACACATAAATCATATAAATTATTTCTTACTTTACCATCTAAAAGCTCAACAGCTTCAGCAACTTCTAACGCATTACCTACACATGCTCCAAGAGGAGTATCCATATCAGAAATAATACATCTAACTTCTTTATTATAAACATTTCCAATACGAATCATTAAATCTCTAAGTTCTTTGGCAGACCTATCATCCTTAATTAAAGCCCCATCTCCACATTTAATATCTATTAATATTTTATCAGCACCGCTAGCTATTTTTTTACTCATAATACTAACAGCAATTAAAGGAATAGATTCTACTGTTCCAGTAACATCTCTTAAAGAATATATTACTTTATCAAGAGGAACAAGATTATCTGTTTGGCTACATACAATCATACCTATATCATTTAATTCTTTCATGAATTGATCTTTTGTAACTTCAACCCTAAATCCCGGTATACTCTCTAATTTATCTATTGTTCCACCAGTTAAACCTAAACCTCTTCCACTCATCTTAGGTATTTTAATACCCAAAGAAGCAACTATTGGAGCAACTATCAACGTAGTTTTATCACCGACTCCACCAGTAGAATGCTTATCAACTTTTACACCAGGTATAATAGATAAATCTAAAACCTCACCACTTTTTATAAAAATATCCGTTAAATCAAAAACTTCCTGATCAGTCATCCCATTAATACATATAGCCATAAGTAGAGAAGACATTTGATAATCTAAAATATCTTTATTCAAATATCCATTAAAAGCAAAATCTAATTCATCTTTAGATAATTCATCACCCTTACGTTTTTTATCAATAACATCTATAATATTCATATATTCCCCTCCTATTATGAAATAATTATAACATAAATTATTACAAATAAAAAACATATTGTAAAAATATGTTATCTTAATTTCTTTTCAATCAACTCTATAGTCCTTTTCGGATCATTTAATAAATTATTATACAAATCCATATGTTTTCTTAATTCTTGAATTAAATTAATTTCTTCATTAGCCATTCTTATACCATATTCTTCTGAATTATCACTAACGACATAACTATCTGTACCAATTAAATAATCCAAATCTACTTTAAATAAATTTGCAATATCAACTAAAGTTTCAATAGAAGCCATTCTAGTACTATTTTCATAACCAGAAATACTAACTTTAGTAACACTTAACTTTGCACCTAATTGTTTTTGAGTTAAATTTGCAGCCTTTCTCAATTCTCTTAATCTTTTACCAAACAAAATCATCATAATGACACCCTCACAAACAAGTTCATTATATTTAAATCACTATTTGATTTGTTCAAAGTTAACTAATTGTGAACTCAAGAAATTAAAAAAATAGACTAAATAGCCTATTCTTCATCCTTTTTCTTTTTCTTATTATTATCATTACTATTTTTAGATGATAAAAATGTAACTCTTTCTGCAATAACATCTACATAATATTTTTTTTCATTATCTAGTTCTACCATTCTACTTTGTATTCTTCCTTTTATTCCTACTATATCTCCTTTCTTACAATACTCAACTGTAGGTTTTGCTACTACGTCCCAAAGTAGACAATTAATGAAATCGCTTTCATATTCACCATCCATATTTTTAAAACTCCTAGGAATAGCAATAGTAATACGAGACATTTTTTTATTATTCTCAGTATCAACTAGTTCAGGATCTCTTACTAGTCTTCCAACTAAAACAACTTGATTCAACATAATTTCCTCCTTTCGAAAATGTAATTTAACATAATAAAAAAGAAGAAACAAATGATGAAAATATAATATTAATATAAAAAATATTTTAAAAAAAATAAATTCTATATATAAAAAAATATTTTGACAATACATCAAAATATTAAATTTTAAAAATATAAGTTTTTTATTTTTATATCATTCTTTTTAATAGTTGATTAAGTTCAACTGCATATTCCATAGGTAATTCTTCTCTAAATCTTTCTATAAATCCTAAAATAATAAGTTCTGTTGCTTTTTCTTCAGATATTCCTCTACTCATCAAATAAAATAGATTATCTTCACTAATTCTTGAAACTGTTGCTTCATGTTCTAAATTACTAAGTGAAGTCCTACATATATTTGTAGGATATGCATCACTTTTTGAATCTTTATCAAGTATTAAAGAATCACATTTTACTATAGCTTTACTATTAATTGCTGATTCTTTTATATCTACTTTTCCACGATATGTAGCATTTCCACCAAGTCTAGCTATACTTTTTGAAATAATCGTACTACTTGTATTTTTTCCTATATGAATCATACGAGCGCCACTATCTTGTTGTTGTTCATGAGTTGCTACACTAATTGTAATACAAGTTCCACTTGAATTATCTCCTTTTAGAATACAGGCTGGATACTTCATCGTAGCTTTACTTCCTATATTACCATCTATCCATTCCATTACACCATTTTCTTCAACAACAGCTCTTTTAGTAACAAGATTTAAAACATTAGGGGCCCAGTTTTGAACAGTAGAATAACGACATGTACTATTTTTACCAACATATATTTCAACAACAGCTGCATGTAAACTAGAATCACTATAAGTTGGAGCAGTACAACCTTCAACATAATGTAAATGACTATTATCATCTACAATTATTAAAGTTCTCTCAAACTGACCCATACCACGGGAATTAATTCTAAAATAACTTTGAAGTGGTCTATCAAGAGTTGTATTTGGAGGTATATATATAAAACTTCCTCCAGAAAAAACAGCTCCATTTAAAGCAGCCAATTTATTATCAGCACTACTAACTATTTTAGAAAAATATTTTTTTACTAAATCAGGATACTGTTTCATAGCCATTTCTATAGAAGTAAAAATAACTTTTTTCTCAACTAGTTCTTCAATCATATTATGATATATTACTTCACTCTCATATTGGACACCAATTCCATCCATATATTTTTCGCTATCAATAACTCCTAAAGATTGAAATTCACATTTAATATTATTATCTATTTTTTCCCAATTACTATTTATTCCCTTATCCTGGCTCTTATAATATATTACTTTATTAAAATCCAAATCAAATTTTGGACCAAAAGTAGGCATTTCTAGTTTTTTAAAAAGTTCATAACTTTTCAATCTAAAATCTAAAACCCATTGTTCCTCATGTTTTATTTCAGATATTTTTTTTATATTTTGTGGATTAAGTCCTGTTATTTCCATAAAGAACATCCTTCTTTCTATTATTCATCATCACCTATAATTTTTTTAATTGAATCCATAGGAAGAAGAGCACATTTTTTTCTACTAGGTTGTTTGTATACTTCATTATAAATATTTAATTCCCCAAGTACGTCTTCATCATATGGTAACTCATTTATCATTCTCTCATAATTATCTATTATTTTTTCTGCTTCTTCCAACGATTTACCCTTTAATTCTTTTGTCATAACACTTGACGCACTAGTACAAATAGCACATGCATCGCCATCAAACTTTACATCTTCAATTTTGTCATTTACTAACTTTGCAGCTACTGTAATATTATCAACACATGATTCATTTCTAGAATTAACTTCTATATAAGTTGAATCATTAGGTAATCCCTTATTTGCAGGATTTTGATAATTATCAAGTATTATGTCTCTTTTCATTTTAACATCCATATTTATCCCTCTATTCTTTCTATACTAATGTATCTAATATTTTATCTTGATTCATTAATGCTTCAATCAAAATATCTATCTCTTCTTTAGTATTATAAAAATATAAACTTACTCTACAAGTATTTGTAGAACAAATAACTTCTTGTAACATTTTAGCACAATGATTACCAGCTCTTATACATATTTTATAATTATTTAAAAATATTGCAACATCTTGACTAAAATAATTTTTAACATTAAATAATAATAAACCTGAATCTAAATTTTCATTATATATTTTAATATTTGGTACCTTCTTAATTTTATCAAGTAAATACTTTTTTAAACTTATTTCATATTCGTGTATTTTATCTATACCTATCTTATTTAAATAATCTACTGCAGCGCCTAAACCTATAACACCTGCAATATTTCTTGTTCCTGACTCAAGTCTAAATGGTAATTCCTTCAATTCATATTTTCCATCACTAGAAAACATAATATTCATTCCACCACCATATTCCAAAGGAACAAGTTTATTAAGAAGTTCTTCTTTACCATATAAAACTCCTACTCCAGTTGGGCCCAACATTTTATGGGCAGAAAAACCTAAAAAATCAATATTATACTTCAAAACATCAACTTTAATATGTCCAATGCTTTGAGTAGCATCAAGTACAAATAAAATATTATTTTCTTTACAAATATTTCCAATTTCTTCTATAGGCCTAACATCTCCAATAGAATTAGTAATATGAGCAATTGAAACCACTTTAGTATTCTTATTAATTTTTTGTTTTAAATTTTCTATTGAAAATGAATTATCTTCTTTTAAATCTAAATAAATTATTTTAAAACCTACTTTTTCGCTCAAATTAATCCAAGGTAAAATATTTGAAGCATGTTCACTTTTAGTTAAAATAACCTCATCATCTTTTTTTAAATAATGTGCCATAAAACCAAAAACAATCATATTAAAACTTTCCGTTGAACCTTTTGTAAAAATTATTTCAGAAGTTTTAGATGCATTAATAAACTCTTTAACTTTATTTCTAACTCCTTCATATTTTTCATCTACTTTTAAACTAATATCATAATCTCCTCTATGAGCATTAGCAGTATATTTCGTATAATAATCTACTATTTCATTAACAACTTGTTTTGGTTTTTGGGTAGTAGCAGCATTATCAAAATATATAAGTCCAGTCTTAAATATTTCAAAATCTTCTCTATTCAACATCTCACCTCCAGTTATTTATTAATTTTTTCTATTATTGAACAATATACATCTCTTTCTTTATTAGAAAGATCCATATCATTAAGTAAAAATGCTTTTATTAATAAATCATCACATTCTTTTTTAGTAAGTCCTCTACTCATCATATAAAAAATTGTTTCTTCATCAAATGTTCCTATATATGCAGAATGACTAGCTTCAATATCATCATTATCTACAATTAAATTTGGTAGAATATTACTTTTACCATTTTTTAAATTAATTATTTTATTATCTTGCCTAAAATTAACTTTAGAAGAATCTTTACTTATAACACCATCTACAATAAATTTAAATTCTTTATCTTTAACATTTATACAATGATTAACAATTATACTATTTGTATTGCCACAAGAATGTATTACTTTTTGTATATAACTATTATCATTATAATTAATAACACTAGTATTATATTTTATACTTGAATTAACATTATTCATTATAACTTCAACACTATCACTACAATCTATAGCAAGTTTATTTATTACTACATCACAATTTTCATCAATATGATAACTTATTTTATTACTCGTATTACTTGTCTTTACAAATACTTTTAAACACACATTTTTTACTATATGAACATCTATATCTTTACTAGTATCACTTAAATCAACAATCATATCTGTATCAGTATCAATAACGATATCACTAGTATCAATATTGTTATCTATTACTAGTTTATTCATGAACTTCTTCACCACTTATAATAGATGCATCAGAATATCCTAATTTTTCTATATCAAAAGCAAGTTTATATCCACCAGTTTTAACAATTTTACCACATACCATCATATGAACAAACTGTGGTTTAATATATTCTAAAATTCTTGGATAATGAGTAATAATTAAAACAGAAGTCTTAGGATGATCTTTTAAATATTTATTAATTCCATCACATACTTTTCTTAAACTATCAACATCAAGACCGGAATCTAATTCATCTAAAATAATAAAACTAGGTTCTAATAGTTCAAGTTGTAAAACTTCATTTTTCTTTCTTTCTCCACCACTAGCACCAACATTTATAGCTCTATGTATCATTTCTTCTGGAAAATCCAATTCTTTAGCTTTTTCTTTAATTTCTTTTACAAATTCAAACAATCCAATAGCATTTTCACGTCTTGAATTAATAGCAGTTTTTAAAAATTCACTATTTTGGACTCCCTCAATACTAATTGGATTTTGAAATGATACAAATATTCCAAGTCTAGATATTTCATCAGTTGATAAACCAATAATAGATTTTTTATTAAATTTGATATCTCCACTAACTACTTCATAATTTTTATTACCTAGAATAACTTTAGATAAAGTAGATTTACCTGTACCATTAGGCCCCATTATTGCATGAATTTCGCCATCATTTATATCTAAACTAAAATCATTTAATATTTTTTTATCTCCAACCACTACATTTAATTTTTTTATATTAAGCATAGTTTCACCTCTAATCGTTATTATTATAACATAAAACATATTAATTTAATGTATAAAAAAAGAATAAATTAAACAATATAATAATGATATTTGATTATTCACAAAAAAGAAGGGAACTTCTTTTTTTATTGTGTTAAAATATAGTTATAGGAGGACAATTATGGATTGCTTATTTTGTAAAATTATTAATGGAAATATTCCAAGTAAAACGATATATGAAGATGAATTATTTAAAGTATTTTTAGACATTAATCCTACTACCAATGGAGATATGTTAATTGTACCTAAAAAACACTATGAGAACTTATTTGATTTAGATGAAAAACTAATCCCTTATATAATAAAAATAATTAAAAAATTAAATAATATTTTAAAAGATAAATTAGATATTGATGGATTAACTATAGTACAAAACAATGGAGAAGGACAGGAAATAAAACATTTTCATGTCCATATTACACCAAGATATAAAAATGATAAAGTAAGTCAAAGCAGTAATAAAGAGATTTTAGTTAGCATTGATGATGTTTACGAACAAATAAAAGATTAAAAAAATAAAGCCCTAATAAATTAGGGTTTTATTTTGTAAAAAAATATAATTAAATTCTACGTCCAAGAACCAATTATTATTACTAATAAGATAAATAATACTAAGACAATAGCAGAAGATGAAGTACAATTATTCATAATAAACTCCTCCTTTTCAATAGTCATAATATTTTATGGATTAATAATAAAAATGTTCTTATAATTAACTAATTTATCTTAAAATATTGTTAATTTTATCATAATTTGTTATTATATTAATGTACGTAATGAAAGGAGAAAATATGAAAAAAGTATTAATATCTACATTAGCAGTTTTATTACTATTAACTGGATGTAGAAAAACACCTAAACTACAAAATGGACAAGAAAAAGTAGTAAGTTTCAAAGAAGGTGGTATTTCAGTAGAAGAATTATATGATGAAATGAAAAGTCAATATGCATTGAACATTTTATTAGAAATGATAGATACTAAAATATTAAATGAAAAGTATGAAACTACAGATGCTGAAAAGGAATATATAGAAAATCAAAAGCAAAATGATCAAACATATTACAGTTTGTTATATAGTGGAACATATCAAAATTACGAGACTTATTTAAAAGCACGTTACAACATTGATAGTAAAGCTGGATTAGATGATATTTTTAAGCTAAGTTATAGAAGAGAACAAGCTGTAAAAGATTATGCTAAAGGATTAATATCAGAAAGTGAAATTAAAGAATATTACGAAAAAGACTACACTCCTGATATTGAAGCAAGTCATATATTAATTACAGCAGATTATTCTGATGATGCTACTGAAGAAGAAAAACAAGAAGCAGAAACTAAAGCTTTAAATACAGCTAAAGAAGTTATTGAAAAATTAAATAAAGGTGGAGACTTTGCAGAACTAGCCAAAGAATACTCTAAAGATGGAAGCAGTGAAAATGGTGGAGCTATTGGAAGATTCGGTCATGGAGATATGGTTAGTGAATTCGAAGAAGCTGCATACAAACTAAAAGTTAATGAATATACAAAAGAACCAGTTAAAACAAGATTTGGATATCACATTATATTAAAAACTAAAGAATATGAAAAAGATTCTTTAGAAAGTGCAAAAGAAGAAATAATTGATACTTTAGCAAAAGAAAAAGTAAACGCAGATAGTAAAATAAATTACAAAGCTTTAGTTGAATTAAGAAAAGATAATGGTGTTGAATTTGAAGATACAGCATTAAAAGAACAATATGAAAATTATGTATACAATTATGCAGAATAAAAAAGATTAAGAATAATCTTTTTTTTTACTTAAAAATCAATTTTATTAAAGCCTAAAGCATACATTTTTTGTTTAATTCTTAATTCAAGTTCACTACCAGAATACTTTCTAGAAAGTTTTTTATAGATTTTATCATACTCTTTTTTTGCTAAAGCGCTATCATCTTTAAAAGATAAATTATTTATAACATCAATAATAATAGATTTATCATAGCCAAGACAATATAGATAATCTATTATTTTATTTTTTAAAGCATTAGAACTTTTATTTCTATTAATAGATATTTGTTTACGAGCAATCACATCGATTCTTTGTTTTTGCAAATCATCAGTAAAATCAATAAGAGCTTCATCAATAGATTCATTAGATATTCCAAGTTCATTAAGTTTTACTCTTATTTTATTTGGTCCATCATTACTTAATAATATATGATCATTTACATATGCTTTACCATATATTAAATCATTTATGTATTTTTCTTTAATTAAAAGATCTATTACTGAATTAATAGTATCATTATCTGCATCTTTCTTTAACAAATATTCCCTTATTTCCTTTTTGGATCTCATTTTAGTAGAAATATATTTAATGGCAATATTATAATAAATATATTTTTTATTTTCTTCAAGCATATTATTTATTTCAACATTACTAACCTCTTTCTTTATAAGTAAACCATATTTAAGAATAATCTCTTCATGAATATCGACATTATTACCATCATCAAAAAAAACTTGATACATTCCATTTTTCTTTTTTTCATACTTTAATATTTTCACAAACATCACCTATTTATATTATACATTTTTTGATAAAAAAAAAGACACTATTGTGTCATTTCTTCAGTTTTTACTTTTATATAACCTTCTGCAATCTCTTCCAATGCCCTACCTATATTCTTTTTAGAAACATATTTATTTGCAGGCATTTGTAAGTGATTAGTCATAGTTATTTCCTTACTACGTCTTGCAGCAATATGAACTAATTCATACTTTGAACTAACAACATTCAATAATTTATCAATAGATGGATATATCATCGTTTCACCTTCCCTATTTTAAGGATAACCCATTGACTTATACTTTTCAATAGTTTTTACATATATTTACAATTTACATTTTGTAAATTATTCAACAACTATCCAAGCATTTGGAACTGGTCTTGTCTTTGCCTGGAAATTTCCATTTCTAGGATTACTAATAATATTTCCATTTAGTTCCATAGCAGTAGAAGTTCCACCATCCAAATTAGCAGCATTAATAGCACCATAATCCATAAATATTTGAGTTAAGTCTACCATATCAGCACCAGCACTTCCTCTTTGACGTCCATCAATGACAAGAAGTAGTACTATTCCATCTTCTCTTTGTCCAATAGCACTTCTAGGAGCATCTCCCCATCCACCATTTCCTTTAATAAATGATGGTTTCCCATTAACTACCAAGAATGGACCAAAATCAACAGCATCACGAATTCCAGCCTCTAATGCCTTCTTAGCACTCATCCTAGAAAGAATTAATTTATTATTTTTATCAAATCCAATTATTCCTCCTGAACTATTTGCTCTAACATTATTTGCAATTAAATTTCCATCAGAAATAACAACTCCATGAGGTACACCACCTGTTGAATTCCAATCTGGATCATAGAAACCTCCAGCATTAATTGCTAAAACAGCTTTATATCTAGCAGCTATATCTGTAATAAATTGTCCATATGATCCTTTTAATTCTGTTCCAGTACCTTTTGATACTCCTATTTTTACTTTAGAAGGATCATAAATAACTGCCATTTTTCCTTTAAATCCATCACGTTCAATATCTATTATCTTATATAAATCATTACCAACATCTTTTGTTAATATTTCTTTTTCAAATTCATTTTTAAATGATTTTTGATTAAAATCAACTTCTTTAAAAGTAATTAAATCAGGATTAGTATCTTCTCCACTTTCTAATACTGCATTGTTTGCCATAACCATATTTACATCATAACTATCATAAAACCAAGTTGCCAAATATCTATGATTCATTGTAGTCATTGCAGTAGTAATAAGCCAATCTTTAAATCCAGTACCAGGTAAATATAACAATCCAACAACAGTATAACCGCCAACAGTCCATAAAATAGCAAATACTGCTAAAGCTATTTTAAATGGTAATTTAATTTTTCTAACAGTATCATTCTTTCCTAATTTAATAAAGAATATTCCAGTAATAATAAGAAAAAACGAAAATGATGCAAGTATCAAAATAAATATTGATAAAGTTTCTGAAATTAATTCATTACTAAAAATTGATACTATAAACAAACATGAAAAAAGAGGAAACAAAAATATTCCTAAAGTTAAAAATATATTTCCCAGTTTTTTTCTTGGTAAAAGATTAAATTTCATACTATTACCTCCTAATCATTATTCATTCCTAAAAAAGTTCCATCATTATTTAAATCAACATAATCATTATAATAACTTGAAACATAATTACTTAATTCATTATATTTAACAGTTGCTCCAACACTACCATTTTCTTTTTTAGTCCACTCATTATATTCTCCAATTTTAATATTAAAGAATTTAACTGTACCAACATAATTATTAATAGTTCTCTCAAGATTTATATAATATGCATTACATTTATCATTAGCACTAGCAACGCTATAACTAGAAACACATTTCTCTTTTAAATATGAAGAAATATCTTCTATTTCTTTAATACTATTTTGATAATCATCTATTTTTTTAACTATATCTTTATAACCATCATTCATATCTTCAAAATAAGCTGAATAATCCAAAATAGCAGTATATAATTCATCGCTATTTTTAGTTATTTTTGCTTCTTTATCAAAAAAAGTTTTATAAACATTACCTATTTCATCTGCTATTTTTTCGTCATTTATTTGTTTTTCTTTTTTTTCATCTTTATAAGTTTTCGTGAAGACATAGATAACTCCACTCATTATCAAACTAATTCCTATTAAAAATGTAAAAAGATTAATATATTGTTTTTTCACCACAATCACCTACTATAAAGTACTATATCATTTATTATGCAACTTTTCAAACATTTATAATGATTTATGAATAATTTTTTCATATCTCTTAGTTACAATAGACATATATTTGTCATAATACTTTTTATAATCCTTTAATATTTTATCATTCAACATATCATATGTATACATCTTATATCCATATCTAGAATTACTTCCATTTGGAATAGAATATACATACGATAAATCTGCAGATGGATTTTCTAAAGTAATCGTACTTTTACCATCTACTGTCTTTTTATGAACTGTTACTGATGCCATTAACCCCGTATGCTTTTCAATTGCTCCCTTTTGAGAAGCAATAAAATTCCCAAGTGAATATATTACCATAGTTTTACCTAAAAAATCAATAGGTTGTATTACATGAGGATGATGTCCAATAATAATATCTACACCAAGTGATGATAAATATTTAGCTATTTCTTCTTGTTCTTCATTAGGAGTATGGGTATATTCTTCACCCCAATGCATTGCTACCATCAATAAATCTACTTTTCCCCTCAAACGCTCAATATCATTTTTAACTTGTTCTTTATCATATACATTA